>JADJUF010000007.1:430000-697630 GCA_016717005.1 Myxococcales bacterium
GGCGGTAGTACAGATCCTGCCGGAACCGGCCCTCGGCCACCTCGCGCTCGAGCTCCTTGTTGGTCGCCGACAGCACCCGCACGTCGACCTTGATCGGCGCCTCGCCGCCGACCCGCTCGAACTCCTGCTCCTGCAGCGCCCGCAGGAGCTTGACCTGCATCGACGGCGGCACGTCGCCGACCTCGTCGAGGAACAGCGTGCCCTGGTGGGCCAGCTCGAACCGGCCCAGCTTCTGCTTGACCGCGCCGGTGAACGCGCCCTTCTCGTGGCCGAACAGCTCGCTCTCGAGCAAGGTCTCGGTCAGCGCGCCGCAGTTGACCTTGATGAACGGCCCGTCGGCCCGCCGCGACAGCCGGTGGATCGCGCGCGCGACCAGCTCCTTGCCCGTGCCGCTCTCGCCGGCGATGAACACGGTCGTGTCGGCGACCGCGACCTTCTCGACCGAGCGCAGCACCGCGGCGATCTTCTGCGACGTGCCGATGATCTCGGTGAACCGGCTGTGCTGCTCGTCGCGCAGGTACGCGTTCTCGGCCTCGAGCTTCTTGCGTGCGCGCCGGGCCGCGCACAGCTCGAGCGCGCGCGCGACCTTGAGCCGGACCACCTCGGGCGCGAACGGCTTGGTCAGGAAGTCGAACGCGCCCAGCTTCATCGCCTCGACCGCGGTCTCGACCGTGCCGAACCCGGTGACGATCATGATCGGCACGTCGGGATCGAGCGCCGAGATCTGGCGCAGCACGTCGACGCCCGACAGGCCGTCCATCTTGAGATCGGTGATGACGAAGTCGAACCCGCCGGCGCGGGCCTTGTAGGCGGCGACGCCGGCGGCGCCCGACGGCGCGGTCACCGCCTGGTGGCCGAGCTTGCCGATCGTGTGGGCCAGCCCGTCGCGGATGGTCTCGTTGTCGTCGATGATGAGGATCGCGGGCATGCCTGCCCGGCAGCCTAGCCGATCCGCGCCGGCGCCGGTGCCGCCGCGGGCGCCGGCGGGCCGTCAGGCGGCGCGCGACCGCGGCAGCGCGATCCGGAACCGGGTCTCGCCGCGGGCGCTGTCGACGGTCACCGCGCCGCCGTGGGCGCGCACGATCTCGGCGACGAACGCCAGGCCCAGGCCGGTGCCCTTCTCGCGGGTGGTGAAGAACGGCTCGAACATCCGGGCCGCGACCTCGGGCGGGATCGTCGGCCCGCGGTTCCAGACCTCGATCGTCAGGCGCTCGCCGTCCGAGGCCACGGTCACCCGGACCGCGGCGCCGCGCTCGTCGACCTCGGCCGCGGCCGCCACCGCGTTCCCCACCAGGTTGAGCAGCGCGCGCCGCAGCTGGCCGGCGTCGGCGCTGATCGTCAAGGCCGGCGGCGCCTCGACCTCGAGCTCGAGGCCGGCGGCCGCGGCCTCGGGACCGGCCAGCTCGGCGACCTCGCGGGCCAGCGCCGCGACGTCGACCGGGTCCAGCTCGGGCGGCGGGCGGCGCGCGAAGTCGAGGAAGTCGCGGACGACCCGCTCGAGGTAGCCGACCTCGCGATCGATCTTGCCGGCGTGGGCCGCGCGCGGATCGCCGTCGAGCTCGTCGCGCAGGATGCCGGCGTAGAGCTGGATGCCGGCCAGCGGGTTGCGGACCTCGTGGGCGATGCCGGCCAGCATCTGCTGCATGTGGGCGTCGCGCTCGGCCAGCTGCCGGCGCATCGCGTCCATCGTGTCGGCCAGCACGCCCAGCTCGTCGCGCGACGCCCGCGCGACCGGCGCGGTCAGATCGCCGCCGCCGATCCGGGCCGCGGCCGCGGCCAGCTGCCGCACCGGCCGGGTGATGAACAGCGCCGCCAGGAACGTGGCCGCGAGCACGACCGCGGTCAGGCCGGCGCCCCACCACACCAGGCTGCGCCGCAGATCGCGCAGCCGATCGAAGTACGCGGCCGGCGCCTCGACCCCGAGCGCGAGGACGATCTCGGGCTCGGTCTCGGACGCGTGGATCGGGGCGTAGCCGGCCTTGTAGACCACGCCGCCGGCGCCCTCGAACGTCACCGACGACGCGGTCGCGCCCGCGAAGACGCGCTCGAGCTCGAGCCGATCGAGCTCGGCCCGGTAGTGGCGCCCGCCGATCGCCGCCGCGGGATCGCTGTCGGCCCGGGCCGCGAAGTCGCGATCGATCACGTACAGGTGCGCGCCGGTCGCCGCCGCCACGGCCTCGAGCTTGGCGGCCACGTTCTTGTACGCGCGATCCTCGGTGTCGCCGAGCGCCAGCTCGACCAGGTACTTGCCCCGCAGCTGGGTCGACGTCGCCGCCGCGACCGCCGCGAGCCGATGGCCGAGCTCGGCGTCGAGATCGCGGCGCGTCACCTCGAGCGCGATCACCGCGAACAGCGCGAACAACGCGAGCGTCGGCACGGCGAACGCGCCGAGCAGCTTGACCAGGACGGTCGCGCGGGGTCGCACCACGCGCCTACGCTACCACCGGCGCCGCCAGCACCGGCGCCGCCACCGCCTGCCACATTCGACCAGCGGCCGCGGCTTGCGACCCGCCGGCGCGGATGCGAACGTCGGGACATGACAGCTCGACCGGGACGGCCGTGGCCTCGGCTGGTGGCGATGTCGCGCAGCGGCCGGTTCGTGGCGCTGCGCGGCCAGGGGACGGTCGAGCTGGTCGACGCGCTCGGGACCGCGCCCCGGATCCCGATCGCGTGCCCCGACCTGATCGACTTCGCGTGCGTCGGCTCGATGCTGTGGCTGCTCGAGCCGGGCCGCATCCGGCGCGTGGCCCTCGAGTCGGGCCGCCCGATCGAGCCCGCGATCACGGTCCCCGACGGCGGGACCGCGCTGTCGGCCGCCGTCGGCGACACCGCCTACAACGCGGTCGTGCTGGGGCCGACGCCGGTGCTGGCCCACGGCCTCTACGATCGCACGAGCTGCGAGCCCCTCGCGATCGAGGACGCGCGCCCGTTCGCGCTGCACGGCCGTCGGGTCGCGGTGGCCGCGGCCGACGGCATCCACGTGATCGAGGCCGGCAAGGGCGAGCTGTTCCGGGTCTTGCCCGGCGACGGCGCGCAGGTGCTGCACGCGACCTCGCTGTTCTCGGGCCAGGCCATGGTGTGCCTGCAGCGCGGCGACGGCAGCGACATCTTCTGGGTGTGGCGGGCCAACGGCGCGCTCATCCACCGGATCCACGTGCCGACCGCCGAGCGCTGGGCCGTCGCCGAGAGCCGCGGCATCGGCGTGGTCCGCAACGCCGACAACGAGCTGGTCGTGGTCGACCTGCGCTACGGCCGGGTCCAGGGCGAGGCCACGGCGCCGATGCCGGTGGCGGACCTCGACGCCGACGCCGACGGCCAGTACGTGGTCATGGCCAGCGCGCCGGAGGCCGGGGCGCTGCCGCCGGTGCTGCACGTCCCGTTCACCGACCTGTTCAGCGCCGGCGCCGGCAGCCGCCGGGCCGCGCTGCACGCCGTCGCCGGCGGCCTCACGGCCCGCCCGAGCGACGACGACGACGACGACGACGACGACGATGATGTCGATGACGATGACGATGACGACGACGCGCCCCGCGGCGCCGGGCCGGCGCGGGTGCTCACGCTCAACGCGCCGCCGCTGGCGAGCGTCGGCCACGTGCTGTCCACCACCGTCGATCCGGAGGTCGCCGACGCCGCCGACGCCGAGCCACCGCCGCCGCCCGCCGACCTGCCGGCCCCGCCGCCGATCGTCGTGCCCGACCTGCTGCCGATCGCGCTCGGCACCCTGCCGCAGCCGCTCCACGTCGACGCCACCGGCGACTGGCCGCCGTACACCTCGCCGCGCGAGCACCTCGACGAGCTGCTCGATCTGGTCGCGGCCCGGGCCGCCAAGGCCATCGCCGACAACTGGAACAGCGGGCGGCTGAGCGTGCCGGCCGAGGACGGGCACCCGTTCGAGCGCGAGGTCAAGGCCATCCTCGGCCACGTCGGCGGCTACGCGGCGAACCTGATCGGCGACGCCGACCAGCGGCTCGCGGCGGTCACGGCGCGCGCCGCCGGCCGGGCCCGGGCGTCGCTGGCCCGCGGCCAGGCGCTGCCGTTCATCGACCTGTGCCGCGAGTTCAACCTGTCGTCGACCGCGGCCCAGATCCTGATGGTGGCGGTGGCGCCGATGGCGCGCGGCGAGATCGCGCGCCTGTTCGGCATCCTCGGCAACGACGAGAACCGGCCGATCGTCGACCGCTACCTGATCGAGATGGTGATCGCCGGCGACGAGCGCGACCAGCGGGCCGCGGTCGCCCGGGAGATGGCCGACGAGGCGCCGCTGTTCCGCTTCGGGCTGATCCGCGTCGGCGGCGGCGACCGCGCGGCCGCGCTGTTCGGCGCGGTCACGGTCGATCCGGTGCTGCTCGAGCGCATCCGCGGACGACCGTCGGATCAATCGAGCGTCGAGACCTCGGTGATCCGCTCGACCGACCGCACCCTGGCCGACCTGCACCTGCCGACCGAGTTCAAGCGCGACCTCGTGCTGGCCCTCGCGGCGCCGCGCACCGCCGACGATCCGGTCCGGGTCGTCCTGCGCGGGCGCCGCGGCGCGGGCCACCACACCGCGATCGCGGCGCTGGCGCGCCGGGTCGGACGCCGGGTCGCGGCGATCGACTGTCACCGCCTGCCGCGCGCCGGCAAGCTGATGGCGCTGGGCCTCCGCCAGGAGCTGTTCCGCGCGCTCCTGCGCGGCGCGGTCCCGGTGGTCAGCGGCCTCGAGATCGCCGACCCGTCCGACGCCGAGGGCCAGGATCTGATCAAGCAGGCGCTGCGCGGCCACCCGGGCCCGGTGATCATCCGCGCCGCCCCCGAGGCGTCGGTGCCGCTCGACCCTGGCTACGTCACGCTCAAGGTCACGCCGCTCACCGAGTCGCAGCGCGCCGAGTTCTGGCGCGCGGCGCTGGCCGAGGCCGGGCTCTACGCCGCCGACGTCGACGGCCTGGCCGCCCGGTACCGGGTCGGCCCGGGCGTCATCTCGCACGTGATCGCCCAGGCGCTGATCCGGCGCGGCAGCGAGCCGATCGAGCTCGACGCCGACGGCGTCGACGACGCCGGGCCGATGCTCGAGGAGGTGGCCCGCCAGCACATCGCCACCCGCCTGGCCCACATCGCGACCCACCAGACCCGCCTGGCCCGGTGGGAGCAAGTCGCGCTGCCCGACGACATCCACGACAGCATCCGCGAGTTCATCGCCCGGATCCGCCACCGCAAGACCGTCTACGAGAAGTGGGGCTTCGACGAGAAGATGGCGACCTCGCGCGGCCTGACCGCGCTGTTCTACGGCCCGCCCGGCACCGGCAAGTCGATGGTCGCGGGCCTGGTCGCGCGCGAGCTCGGGCTCGACCTGTACCGGGTCGACCTGGCCCGGATCGTGTCGAAGTGGATCGGCGAGACCGAGAAGAACCTGGCCGAGGTGTTCGACGCCGCCGAGGACGGCCAGGTGGTGATCCTGTTCGACGAGGCCGACTCGCTGTTCGCCAAGCGCACCGAGGTCAAGTCGTCGGTCGATCGCTACGCCAACCTCGAGGTCAACTACCTGTTGCAGCGCCTCGACACCTTCGAGGGCGTCGCGGTGCTGACGACCAACCTCGAGGGCTCGATCGATCAGGCGTTCAAGCGCCGCATCTCGCTGCGCCTGAACTTCCCGTTCCCCGACGAGGACATGCGGGTGCGGCTGTGGGCCGCGCACATCCCGACCGCGACGCCGATCGCCGGCGACTTCGACTTCAAGGACCTGGCGCGGCGGTTCCCGCTGTCGGGCGGCTACATCCGCAACTCGACCCTGCGCGGCGCGTTCCTCGCGGCCCAGGAGAACCGGCCGCTGGCGCAGGAGCACCTGCTGCGGGCGATCGCGCTCGAGTACCGCGAGATGGGCAAGCTCGCGACCAGCGGCCGCATGGAGTGACGCGTGGGCGGTGAGCTGGCCGCTGCGGCGCGCTGCCCGACAGCGCGCGGGCGCGCTGCGCCAGGCGAGCGCGGGCGCGATCGGGTCCGCGCGGGCCCGCTGGGATGGGCATCCGGGTCGAGCGGGACCCAGGTCGTGGCGGCCGGCGTCGGCGTGCCGCGCACTTGTGGGTGGCACGGGGCGTGAACAGGTGGGCGCGCAAGGAGTCACGCACATGAAGACCACGATCGCCCTCGCCACCCTCGCCACGCTCACCCTGACCGCCGCCGCGTGCGGCAAGAAGAAGGACGACGCCGCCGGCAGCAGCGCCAAGCCCGCCGAGGGCGGGGGCAAGGCCGCCGCGCCCGCCAAGCTCAGCTACAAGAAGGTCGGCGCCACCGGCCTCGAGGCCGAGGTCCCCGACGACGCCAACGTCGACGACAACAGCGCCAGCGCCGGCTTCCCGTCGGCGACGATCTGGGCCACGCCCACGACGTTCCTGACCGGCGCGTTCTCGGGCGACGACTGGGGGATGATCAAGGCGACCTTCGAGGAGTCCAAGACCGGCATCGAGAAGGACGCCGCGATGGTCGGCAAGCTGAAGGGCTTCACCAAGGAGGAGAAGACCGCCGACGGCTGGCAGTTCGAGTGGGAGGCGACCTCGATGACCGACTCGCCGGTGTTCGGCATCCAGATCCGCCTGGTCATCGACGGCAAGGCCTGGGACTGCGGCACCAACGCCGGCAGCCCGGCCGAGCGCGAGACGGCGATCAAGATCTGCAAGTCGGTCCGCAAGGCCAGCTGACCCACGACGTTCAGGCCGGGCGCAGCTCGGCGCGACCGCCCCGGGGTTGCGCGAGATCTCCGACCTGCTGGATCCCCGCGCCCGCGCGACCGCGACGACGTCGCGGTCGCGCGCCTCGGCGGCCCCCGGGGTGCCAGAGCGGCAGCGCGGTCAGCGCGGGCGCAGGCGCCACAGCTCGACCCGGTACTCCTGCGCCTCGCCGCCGACGCCGACCGCGCCGTCGGCCTCGCCGCGCTCGAGCTGATAGCGCCCGGGCGCCAGCGCGAGCTCGAGCACGTCGCGCTTGCGCGGCCTGGCGCCGCGGGCGGCCGCGTCGAGCAAGCGCGCGCCATCGGCGCCGACCACGAGCGTGCCCGGCGCCGCGGTCCAGCCGGCGCGGCCGCCACGGCCGAGCCGCTCGGCGGCGCCCAGCGCCGACGCCACCAGCTGGTCGCCGTTCAGGTGGCGCACCACGGCGCCGCCGTCGGGCGACGCCAGCCAGGTCGTCGGCGCCGGCCCGTCGAGGACCAGCGCCTGGGCCGCGGCCTTACCGGCGCCGACCGCGACCCAGGTCTGGCCGACGATCCGCTCGTAGTCGTTGGGCTCGCCGCGGGCGATCGCCGAGCGCCCCCGGGCGTCGAACACGCCGAGCCACGCCTGCGACGCCGCGTGATCGATCAGCAGCACCGAGGTCTCGGCCGGCGTGAGCCAGCGCAGCTTCTTGGCCTGGGCGACCTCTGCCCGCGACGCCTGGCGCACCGACGCGTCGACCGCGGGCCCGCCGCCGAGCGCCGCGCGCACGTCGGCGAGCACCGTCGCCGGGGTCGTCCCGGCGCGCGCGAACACCAGGCACTGGACCGCGAACCGGCCGACCGTGGCGTCGGCGTAGATGATCGCGTAGGTGCCGTCGGGGATCGCCGCCGGCAGGCTCCAGAACTCACCGTCGGCGCGATCGGCGCACATCGCGTACCCGGCGCCGGCGATCGGCCACGCGTCGACCAGCGGCGTCCAGGCCGCGATCGTCGTCAGCGCCTTCTCCGCGGCGACCAGCCCCTTGTGGGTGGCGGGCAGGAGCGCGGCCGTCGGCCCGCGCACCAGCACGCCGCCGCCCGGGTGCGGCAGCCACTTGCCGGTCAGCCCGCCGGGCAGGCACAGGAGCGCGGCGCCGCCGACGACGATGACCCGCGGGGCGTCGAGGCCGCGCAGCTGCCCGCGCAGCGGCGCCGCCTTGAGCCCCGCGGTCGCGGTGACCGGGCCCAGGACCATCGTCGCCGGATCGCCGCTGCCGCGCAGCCACGCGTGCCACTCGCGCTTCCAGGGCGGCTCTGCCATGCCACCATCGTACCAAGCCAACGATCGCCGCTGGCGCGCCCACGCTACGGGAACATCGGCGCGCCGTCGAGGCCCAGGGTCTCGGGCCAGCCGCGCACCAGGTTCAGGCACTGCAGCGCCTGCCCGGCCGCGCCCTTGACCAGGTTGTCGATCGCGCTCATCGCCAGCACCCGCCCCGAGCGCGGATCGTGGACGACCTGGACGTGGCACCGATTCGAGCCGCGCACGTACGCGGTGTCGGGGAGCTGGCCGGGCGGCAGCACGTCGACGAACGGCTCGCCGCGATACGCGTCGATCAGCGCGGCGCGGTAGGCGTCGGTGGTGCGGGCCGGATCGGTCGGCTCGGCGTAGACGCACGCGAGGATCCCGCGCGACATCGGCACCAGGTGCGGCGTGAACAGCACCGCCACCGACGCGCCGGCCGCGGCCCCGAGCTCCTGCTCGATCTCCGGCGTGTGCCGGTGGCTACCGCCGACCTTGTACGCGCGCAGGCCCTCGGCCGCCTCGGGCAGGTGCGTCGCCAGGCCCGGGCTGCGGCCGGCGCCCGACGCGCCGCTCTTGGCGTCGACGATCAGGCCGCGCGCGTGCACCAGCCCGGCCGCGAGCAGCGGCGCGATCGCCAGCGCCGTCGCGGTCGGGTAGCAGCCCGGCACCGCGACCAGCCGCGCACCCGGGAGCTGCGCGCGGTGGCGCTCGGGCAGGCCGTAGACCGCCTCGGCCAGCAGCGCCGGCGCCGGGTGGACCGGGTGATCGCCGCCGCCGTACCACTGGGCCCAGGTCGCGGCGTCGCGCAGCCGGAAGTCGGCCGACAGATCGAGCGTGGGCACGCCGCGGGCCACCAGCGCCGCGACCACCGTCGCCGACTCGCCGTGGGGCAGCGCCGCGAACGCGACGTCGGCCGCGGCCGCGACGAGGTCGGCGTCGAACGCCACGATCGGCAGGTCGAGCTTGCCGGTCAGGTGCGGGAACACCGTCGCCAGGCGCTGGCCGACCGCGCGCCGCGCCGCGATCATCGTGATCGTGACGCGCGGGTGGCCGAGCAGGAGGCGCACCAGCTCGGCGCCGGTGTAGCCGGACGCGCCGACGATGGCGACGCGGAGCGGACGATCGGGGGCGGACATCGGCCCGAGTGTACTCGCCCGGGCGTTGCGCGCCGCCGCCGGTGGTGCGATGAAGCGACGATGTCCACCGCCGACCTGGCGCTGCTCGCCGCGATGCTGGGCGCCGGCTTCTTCGTCGAGGCGGTCGCCGGGTTCGGCGGCACCGTGCTCGCGGTGTCGCTGGGGGCGACCCGGTTCCCGATCGCGACGGTGCTCGCGGTGTTCCTGCCGCTCAACCTGATGCTGTCGGCGTACCTGGCGCTGCGGCACCGCCACGCGATCGCCGGGCGCACGCTCGGCGTCCGGATCGCGCCGGCGATGGCGGTCGGCATGGCCGGCGGCACCGCGCTGGCCCTGGTCGTGGCCGCGGATCGCGCCAAGATCGGCTTCGCGGCGCTGGTGATCGTCGTCGCCGCCCGCGAGCTGGTGCGGCTGGCGCGCCCGAGCGCCACGGCGACCGTGCCGCTGCGCCCGACGATCGCCGCGGTCGTGCTCACCGCCGCCGGCGTGATCCACGGCTGGTTCGCCACCGGCGGCCCGCTGGTGGTCGCGGTGGCCGCGCGGATGTTCCCGGCCAAGGCGGCGATGCGCGCGACGCTGGCGGTGCTGTGGTTCTCGCTGAACCTGGTCGTGCTGACGCGCCTGATCGGCCACGGCGATCTGACCGCGACCACGCTGCGCGCGTCGCTGGTGATCGTGCCGGTCCTGGGCGTGGCGCTCGCCAGCGGCGAGTGGGTCCACCACCGCGTCAGCGAGCGCGGCTTCCGGTGGCTGGTCGCGGCGCTGTTGCTCGGCACCGGCGTGATCCTGTTCGCGCGCAGCCTGCCGCGGTGACGCGGCGACGCGGCGACGCGGCGCGCCGGGCACGACAGATCATGTCCACCCGGCCGCGCCCGGATCGGGCGATGCTCGGCCGATGCGCTCCCTGCCCTGGCTCGCGACCGCCACCGTGGTCCTGGCGTTCGGCTGCGGCCCGACCCAGACCGGCACCGGCGACGACCTCCCCGACGACACCGACGCCGCCGCCGGCGATCCCGACGCGGCCACCGGCGGCCCCGACGCCGGGTTCGACGACACCGACGCGTCGTGCGGGGCCCAGAGCGAGAACATCGCGGTCGAGAACCTCGGCGATCCGCCCGACCTGCTGATCGTGATGGATCGCTCGGGCTCGATGTCGGGGCCGATCCCGAGCTTCCCGCCCAACTTCACGCCCAAGTGGACGATCATGCGCGACGCGCTCAACAGCGTGGTCGCGCAGCGCGAGCACAACATCCGGTTCGGGCTGACGGAGTTCCCGACCAACGACGACTGCGCGGTCGACCAGGCCGCGGCCGTGCGCGTGCCGATCGATCTGGGCCAGGCGCCCGAGGTCGCGCAGTACTTCAACGTCCGCTCGCCCAACGGCAACACCCCGGCCGCGGCCGGGCTGCAGGCCGCGCTCACGCACTACAACAGCATCCCGGTCAACCCCGCCGGTCGCTACGTCCTGTTCGCCACCGACGGTGAGCCCAACTGCGCCGTCGACGACGCCACCGCCGCGGCCGACACCGTCGCCGCGGTCACCGCGCTGGCCCAGGCCGGCATCAAGACCTACGTGCTCGGGTTCGGCGGCGCGTTCACGACGGGCACCGTGCTCAACGACGCCGCGCTCGCCGGCCAGGTGCCGCGCCCGGGCGGCCCGCCCCACTACTACGCCGCCAACAACGCCGCCGAGCTGAGCGCGGCGCTGCAGGCGATCTCCGGCGGCATCATCGTGCCGTCGTGCAGCTACGCGCTCGCGACCCAGCCGCCGGTCCCCGACGACGTGACCGTGACGCTCAACGGCGTGCCGGTGCCGCGCTCGACCATGCACACCAACGGCTGGGACTACTTCCCCGACGCGATGACGATCACGTTCTTCGGCACCTACTGCCAGCAGATCACGTCGGGCGCGGTCGGCAACGTGGCGTTCGCCTACGGCTGCCCGGGCCCGGTCGTCGACTGACCCTGGCGCCGGCCGGGCCTCTGCCGGCCCCACCGCTCGCCGGCACCGCCGATCCGATCCGCGCCGCCGGTTGTGGGAGGTCGATGCGCGGCGGAGGTGGTCACCCGCGCCGACCCAGCGCGCATCCGACGACGCGATCGCGCACACGGCCGCGCAGCGGAGCCGGCGCGCCCTGGCGGTCAGGGCCACTCGCCGGTGGTCTCGTCGTCCCAGGTCCCGCTGCCGCGCGCGGCCCGGGGCGCGGTGGCCTTGACCGAGGGCGACGAGCCGGCGGCGAACAGCGGGTGGGTGCCGGACCGGCTGTGCCGCGGCTCGAAGAACCGCGCGACCTGGGTGGCGATGCCGTCGAGGTCGCGGGGATCGAGCAGGAGCGCGTCGATGCCGAGCTTGCCGGAGTGCACCGGCGCCTCGGGCCACGACGACACCCACAGCCGCGGCACCAGCGCCGGGCTGGCGTCGAGCATCGCGATCAGCTCGCGGGCCTGGACCCACGACGGATCGTCCATCACGACCAGGTCGATCGTGCCGTCGCCGATCGCGGCGCGGCCCTCGGCCAGCGTCGCCGCCGTCCGCACCGCCCACCCCCGCGCCACCAGCGCCGCTTGCATCGGCGCAGCGCCGTTGGGGGAATAGAGCAAGACAACGCGGGCCACGGCCTGCCACTATGCCCCAGGTCACCGTTTCGCACAATTCGCGTTCGCCGGCGATCTGCGCCGCCGAGCGCGATCAGCGCGGCGCCAGGCGCCAGATGTCACCGCCCAGCGACACCACGTACACCTCGCCGGCGTGGTCGACGCCGAAGGTCGAGATCTGGCTCAGCACTCCGTCGGGGTCGAGCGCCGCCTTCCAGTCCCAGTGGTCGCGGATGCCGGCCGCCGACCAGCGGAAGCTCCGCACCAGCGCGGTGCAGTAGTCGGCGTAGAAGTAGACGCCGGCCAGGACCGGCAGGGCCGGACCACGGTAGACCACGCCGCCGGTGATCGAGCAGCCCTGGGTGTGCGGGTAGTCGGTCACCGGCGCGGTGAACGGCGTGCGGTCACAGGTCTCGGCGTCGTAGCAGTGCCGGCCCTCGGCGACGTTCCACCCGAAGTTGTGGCCGGTGCGGTGGTCGGCCGGGACCACGTAGACCGACTCCCACTCGTTCTGACCGACGTCGCCGATGTACAGGTCGCCGGTGGCCGCGTCGAACGCGTACCGCCAGGGGTTCCGCAGGCCGATCGCGACGATCTCGGGCTTCGGCGCCGGCGCGTCGACGTCGAGGCGCAGCATCTTGCCCAGGAGCGCGGTCGGGTTCTGGCCGTTGCGCTTGGGATCGCCGGCCGCGCCGCCATCGCCGGTGCCGATCCACAGCGCGCCGTCGGGCCCGAACACCAGGTGCCCGCCGTTGTGGTTGGAGTACGGCTGCTCGATCCGCAAGAGCTCGCGCGCGCTGGCCGGGTCGACCGCGTCGCCGCCCGGCGCCAGCGTGTAGCCGACGACGTGGGTGTCGCCGTCGCGATCGGTGTAGTCGACGTAGAGCTGCTGGTTCTCGGCGAAGCGCGGGTGGAACGCCACGTCGAGCAGGCCCTGCTCGTTGCCCGAGGACACCAGCGCCGAGATGTCGAGGACGACCACGTCGGTGCGCCGGCCGCCCTCGATCACCCGGATGAACCCGGGCTGCTCGACCACGAACAGCCGCTGGCGCGGATCGCCCGGCGCCGCGACCAGCGCGACCGGCCGCTCGAAGCCGCTGGCGAAGGGCACCAGCGCGACCGCGCCGGCGACCGCGGCGGGCGGCGCCGACAGCGCCTCGGACGTGGGCGGCTCGGCCGCGGGATCGACCGCGGGATCGGCCGGTCGGGGCGCGGCGGGCGTGACCGGCGGCGGCGACGCGGACGGCGACGGATCCCGGCGACAGGCGAGGACGGTCAGGACGGCGAGGACGGCGACGCGATGCACGGTGGACTCCACGGCAGGGAGGACGCAGACGGGCGTCCGAGCGTGAACGAAGCGAGCGGCCAGGCGGCGCACGGGGCGGCCGGCTACGGGAGTTGCCGGCGGCGGCGGTCGTGAGTCTCCATCAGCGTAACCCCGCGAACGCTGGTCGCGCTGTGGATGGTACGCGATGTGCTCATGGGTTGAACATGCCCCAGCCGCGCGCCGAGACCAGCGTGTCCGACCTCCGCCACTTCTTCGAGTACTCGGCGGCCGGGGTGCAGGTGCTCGAGGACGGGCTCCAGGAGATCCCGTTTGGCGAGTTCCTGGTCGACCGCGGGGCCATCAACCGCTACCAGCTCCTCCGGGCGCTGTGGATGCAGGACCGCTTCCCCGGCGTGCGCCTCGGCGAGTGCGCCGCCGCGCTGGGCTACGTCCCGGTCGCCGACGTCGAGCGCCTCTACATCGCGTGGCGCGGCCTCTCGACCGTCGAGCTTCACTAGCTTCAGGGCACCTGTCGCCGGACGGCGGGCCGCCGTTCCAGAACAGGCGCGGACGCTCCGGGTCGGGTATCGTCGGGGCCGATGCGAGTCGTGGTCGCTGCGGGGCTGATGGCGTGCCTGATCGGAGGCGGGTGCAAGGCGGCGAAGGAAGCGGCGCGCCGTGAGCTGGCGCGCCAGCAGGAGCAGGCGGACGCGGCGCCGGTCGAGCCGACAGGGCCGACCGGGCCGACAGCGCCGACGGGGCCGACAGCGCCGACAGCGCCGACCGAGCCGGCGGAGCCGAGCGCGCCACCGTCCGCGCCGGGGCTGCGGCCGGGGCGCTACCTCGTGCGTGCGGTCGGCGTCAGCGCGCGGCCGCGCAAGGCGATGGGCCTGCCGTGGGACGTGGGCAGCCCACCCGACCTGCGCGTGACGATCGTCGTCGACGGCCAGCCGGCGGGATCGTGCGACGGCCCCAGCGACCAGCTGATCGCGAGCTGCGCGCCGGCGATCGAGCTCGAGCTCGGCGTCGGCACCCGGCTCGAGCTCCGGGTGGTCGATCGCGATCTGCGCAACGACGACAAGGTCGGCGACGCGCTCGCCCCGGACCTCCTCGGCGCCGGTCACGTCGACGCCAAGATCGCCCTGGCCACCTCGGGCCAGCTCGCGAGCGCGTGGGTCGAGCTGACGCCGGCGCCGTCGAAGTACGTCCACTACCGCGATCGGATCGTGGCCCTGGCGCTCGGCGCCGTGGCCGGCCTGGGGCTGGTGCTCGGCCTGCGGCGCCGCCTGGTGCGGATCATCGAGCTGCCGATCGGGCCCGACGACGAGTGGCCGTGTCGGTTCTGCGCGGCGACCAACCGCGGGCCGGTGCTGGTCTGTCACAAGTGTGGAGGTGCGCGATGAGCGGCGGCCCGCGGCGCGTCAACGCCAGCCGGTTGTTCCTGCTGGCCACGATCGTCGGGCTGCTCGGCTGCGTCGCCCAGCTCGCGGTCTCGCTCGATCTCTTGCCGCCGGCGCTCGATCCAGTGTCGACGGGCTGCGGCGCGTGCGCGCTGGTCGTGGCGATCGCCGGCTGGATCTTCGAGGGCCGCTGGCGGGTGCGCACCGCCGAGGCGCTCGGGGTCGCGATCGCCGCGCTGCTGATCGGACCGGTGGTCGCGCACCTGCACACCAGCGCGGTGGTCGTGGTCGTCGTCCTGTCCCTGGGGGCGCTGGTCCACGACCTCGACGTCGGCGAGTGAGCGCTACTGGACCCAGCCGCTGACCGCGGGCGCGCCGGTGAGATCGATCGTGTAGAAGGTGCCGCCGGGCGTCTGCCACGGCGTGTGGCCGGTCGGCACCACGGTCTTCCACTCGTTCGCCGCCGCGCCGTTGACCACGTGGCCCGCGACCCGCAGGCGCAGCGGGCAGCCGCCGAGCGCGGTCCACGGCACGCGCACCGACAGCTCGGCGGCGTCGCTCGACGCGAACACGTCGGTGCCCGGCACCAGCACGGTCGCGCGGGTGGCCCACGCGCCGGCCGGCGCGTAGACGCCGTCGTAGCTGCCAGAGCCGAAGTCGTCGACGCGGCGGATCGCGATCAGGTGCGTGGGCGTGAAGCCGAGCTCCGCGGTCAGCCCGCCGTACTCCTTGCCGGTGGCGGGCGTCGCGGTCGGCAGCGTGGTCGCCGCCTCGAGGTACAGGTGGTACGGGCGCGAGCCGTCGGCGAACACGGTCGAGTGCACCGTCAGGTACAGCGCGGTCGAGCTCCAGGTCAGGCGCACGGCGTCGTCGGCGGCGAACGGCGCGGTCACCGGCACGGCCTGGGCGGCGGGGTACGCCGCGAGATCGCCGGTGCCGTCGAGCGTGATCGCCGGGCCGCCGACGATCCCGCAACCGGCGTCGATCGGCGGCGGCGCGTCGGGCCCGGCCGCGTCGGTGGGCGCCGCGGCGTCGGTGGGCAACGCTGCGTCGGTGGGCATCGCCGCGTCGGGCGCGCTGGCGTCAGCGATCGCCGCGTCGGGCGGGATCGCCGCGTCGGGCGGGATCGCCGCGTCGGGCGTCGCCGCGTCGGGCGTCGCCGCGTCGGGCGTCGCCGCGTCAGCCGCGCCGCCGTCGGGCCGCGCGGCGTCGGCCACCGGCCCGTCGGTGGGGCTCACCATCTGGGCGGTGGAGCACGCCGAGGCGACGAACGCGAGAGCAGCCAGAGCACGCATCGCGTCCATCGGTAGCAGGGCGCGTGCCGTCGGTCGAGGCCGGCTCAGGCGCGCAACCGCGCGAGATCCGAGGTGCGCGGCTGGGCGCACGGGGCCCGACGTTGCGAAACGAAACGTCCGGAGACGCAGAAGGTCACGGCGTGCGGGTCTCGAGCGAGTCGACCGCGTGCACCGGCGGCCGGGCGCCGGCCAGCAGGTGCTTGATCGACGACAGCACCAGGCGCTGCTGGGCCAGCAGGCCCTGGCCGGCGAACACCGTCGAGGTCACCGCGATGCGATAGTGGCCGCCGCCGCCGGCGACCTGCACCTGCGCGTCGGGGATCGCGGCGCGGATCGCGGTGACGATGGCGTCGTCGATGGAGCCGACGAAGTCGGTCGAGTGATCAGACATGACGATGACTTCGCACGGGCCGGGGGCCGTGACAACTGGCGGCTACCAGGCCAGGAGCACCTTGCCGGTGGCGCCCTTGGTCTCGAGCAGCTGGTGCGCGGCCGCGACGTCGGTCGCCGGGAACACCTTGCCGACGTGGGGCCTGAGGCCGAGCGCCTCGACCTCGCCCAGCGACTGGGTCAGGCGCGTCACCCAGGTCGGGTCCTCGAGGACCTTGAGCGCGTTGAGCGCGAAGATGCCGCTGTTGGTGTCGAACAGCTTCAGGACCGAGATCCGCGGCGTCCGCAGCGCCGCCATGCCCATGCGCACGAAGCTGCGCTTGCCGTCCTTGACCCCCGAGGACAGGCCGATGCACACCATCCGCCCGGTGATCGCGAGGCGCTTGCGCTGCGGCTGGATCTCGGCGCCGCCCGAGGCGTTGAGGATGAAGTCGTAGCCAGTCGCGGTGGCGTCGGCCAGCCACTCGTCCTTGGTCAGCGCGCGCGCGCCCAGCTCCTCGATGAACGCCTTCTTGTGCGGGCTGGTCGTGAGGCCGGTGACCTCGGCGCCGACGTGGCGCGCCAGCTGGATCGCCAGCACGCCGACGCCGCCGGTGGCGCACTCGATGAGCACCTTGTCGCCGGCGCGGACCCGGGCCATCTCGGTCAGCGCCAGCTTGGCGGTGAAGTAGTTGACCGGCAGGGCGGCGCCGGCCTCGAGATCGAGGTGGCTCGGCAGCGCGAACGCCTGCCCCGCCGGGATGACCGCGCGCGAGGTGTAGCCGCCGAAGTACGTGCCGGCGACGACCGACTGCCCGACCGTCAGGCCGGCGACGCCGGCGCCGAGCGCCGCGATCGTCCCCGACACCTCATAGCCCGGGATGAACGGCTTCTTGGGCGCGTCGGGATAGAAGCCCAGGCGCATCTGGATGTCGGCGAAGTTGATGCCCGAGTACGCGACGTCGATCGCGACCTCGCCCGGGCCGGGCTCGGCGGACGGGCGCTCGCGCACCTTCAGGGTCGACGCGTTGCCGTAGCTCTCGATGGCGATCTCACGGTGGCTCATGGCGGCTCCTCTACAGTTTCAAAAATATCGAACAGAAAAGGCGCGGCGACGACGCCCGGGCGGGCGCGCCGCGGCAGGCAGGCGCGGGCCTACCGGGGGGCTTCGAACAGGGCGCGCAGCTCGCGCAGCGCGTCGGGGCGGACCGAGCAGATGAGCTGCTTGCCCTCGCGCTCGGTGTCGATCAAGCCGGCGTCGGCCAGCTCCTTGACGTGGTGCGACACCGTCGGCGCCGTGATGTCGAGGCCGCCCAGCAGCTTCGCGAGGAAGCAATCGTGGGTGCGGCCGCGGGCCAGGTCGAGCTGGCTCTCCTCGAGCAGGTTCATGAACAGCTGCAGGCGGTTGGGGTGCGACAGCGCCTTGAAGGCGCGCGCGAGCCGCTTGACGTCGGGCTGGTCCACGCCGGAGTCAATACGACGGTTGTCGAACTTTGTCAAGCCCCATCCGTGGCACGGCGCAGCCCAGGCGGCGCGCCCGCCCGGGCGGTGAGCCCGCGGATCGGGCCAGCGCTGCGCCGCGATGATGGGTGCCGAGCGCGATCTCGGTGAACCCGATCGCCTCCTGGGTCACATGACGAGCATGACCCTGCCCCTGCCCCACCGCCTGGTCGCGCACGCGCGTGCGCTGTCGACCGGCGAGCGCCCGCCGACCGACCTGGGCCCGCCGACCTTGTTCGACGAGCTGGTCGCCGGCCTGCAGCTCGATCCGCTCGACCGGGCGATCGTCGCGCTCACCGTCGGCGCGGCGCTCGATCCCGGCGTCGCCGACGCGATCCTCGCGCGCACCGGCGAGCGCGCGCTGACCATCGGCGCGGCCGGGCAGCTCCTCGCCGCGCTCTACGAGGTGACGCCGGCCGAGGTGGTGCTGCGCGGGGTCGGCGACGGGCGGCTGCGGCGCTCGGGGCTGGTCGATCTCGCCGGGGGCGGCGCGCCGGTGCGCGCGCCCCTGCTGCCGTCGCGGCGCCTGCTCGGGCTGGTGCAAGATCGCATGGAGCTGCACCCGCACGTCGCCGAGGTCGCGGCGCTGATCGCGACCGATCGCGACGCCGCGATCGGCGTGGCGCTCTTGCCGCCGATCGAGGAGCTCGCGGAGCTGTGCGCGGCGCTCCAGGCCCAGCGCCGCGGCCGCGGGCCGGTCGCGATCGTCGGCGAGGCCCGCACCGGGCGCCTGCGCGTCGCGCTGGCGATCGCGGCCCGGCTCGGGCGCCGACGGGCGCTGGTGGTCGACGCCGCGCTGGTCGCGCCGGACCCGGTGACCTGGCGCGGGCTGGCGACCGCGCTCATCGCCGACGGCGCGTTCCACCTGGCGCCGGTCGTGATCCGCGAGCCGGGCGCGGCCGGGCTGGCCGCCGCCGAGCGCATCGCCCAGGGCGGCGTGGCCTGCTTCGTGACCGCGCCCGAGGAGCCGCCCGACGGGCGCTGCCGGATCCACGCCCGCGTGGTCCGGCCCGACGAGCCCCAGCGCCTGGCGGCGTGGCGCGCCGAGACCGCTGGCCAGCCGTGGGCCGACGACGACTCGCTCACGCGCCTGGCCCGGGCCACGGTGCTGGCCCGCTCGGACATCGCGGTGGCCGCCGGCATGGCCGCGACCCCGCCGGCCAGCGGCCCGATCGAGGCCTGGGTCGAGCGCACCACGCACAGCCAGCTGCGCAGCCGGCTCGATCGGTTCGCGCAGCTCGTGACCCGGCGGGTGCGGCTCGACGAGCTGGTCGTCGGCGACGAGCTGGCCGCGCAGCTGCGCGAGCTGGTCCGGGCGCTGCGGGTGCGACCGCAGCTGGCCGAGCGCTGGCCGCTGGCGCGCGCGCTCGACGGGCTCGGCGGCGTCGCGACCCTGTTCGACGGCCCGCCCGGCACCGGCAAGTCGATGTCGGCGGCGGTGATCGCGACCGAGCTCGACGTGCCGCTGTACCGCATCGACGTCGCGACGATCGTCGATCGCTACGTCGGCGAGACCGAGAAGAACCTGCAGCGCCTGTTCCGCGAGGCCGCGGTCAGCCGCGGCGTGCTGCTGTTCGACGAGGCCGACTCGCTGTTCAGCCGCCGGGTCGAGACCAAGGACGCGATGGATCGGTTCGCGAACATGCAGGTCAACCAGCTGCTGACCTTGATCGAGGAGTTCCCCGGCGTCTCGATCCTCACGACCAACTTGAAGCAAGGCCTCGACGTCGCGTTCGCGCGGCGGTTCGCCTACAAGCTGCAGTTCGCGCTGCCCGAGCTCGACGAGCGGATCGCGCTGTGGCGCATGTACCTGCCGCCCGGCCACCTGCGCGACGACGAGGTCCAGGCGCTGGCGAGCCGCTACGATCGCGTGTCCGGCGCCGACGTCCGCAACGCGGTCGTGCGCGCGGCCTCGGCGACGTTCGCCACCGGGCGGCTCGGCGTGGACGACCTCCGCCGGGCGCTGGTCGCCGAGCTCCAGGCCGGCGGCAGCGTCGTCAGCTCGTCCCTCTGATCCCGGCGCGCCGCGCCCACCCACCGCAGGAGTCACCGATGTCCACCGGATACCTCGCCTCGTTCAAGCCAGACTCGTCGACGCTGTACGCCGCCAAGGACGCCGACGCCGCCGCCAGCGCCGATCACGTGCTGATCCCGCCGGCGATCGCGCTGACGACCGACTACGCGCTGGCGCAGCAGGACCGGTTCGCCGAGCTGATGCGCGAGGGCCGGCCCGGCGCCGACGACCTGCACCAGGTCTACGTCGACGACGAGCGCCTCCAGGACGCCGCGGGGATCGACTACGACGACTTCGTCGCGGCCGCGCGGCTGGCGACCCGGTCGGTGGTCCGCTACGACTTCTTGCTCAAGCGCTACGACAGCGACGGCGACCTCGCCAACAACTTCGCGCTCGACCCGACGACGGCCGCGCTCACGACCAGCGCGCTGCAGCACAGCGGCGCCGATCGCGGCGGCGACAGCCTGACCAAGGCCCTGGCCGACGCCCGGGCGTCGAGCCGGACCCTGGCGTCGACCGGCAAGAAGCTGCGGGGCGCCGCCCAGCGCATGCGCGCCACGGCGGCCCTGGCGCAGGTCGATGAGGACCAGGGCGCCCGCGACGACGTCGACCACACGATCGAGAAGTTCGGCGCGATCGCCGCGCTGGTCGAGGTGGGGGTCAAGGCCGCGACCGGCTCCGCTGACGTGTCGATGCTCACGGACGTCGCGAAGACCGGCACCACCCTGGCCACCGACGGCCAGGGGCCCGGGCTGGCGACCGACCCGAGCAGCCTGGCCGAGACCGGCGCCCGCCTGTACTACGCCAAGGAGATCCAGGCGCTCGAGGCCCAGATCGCCGGCGGCAAGAAGATCGCCGCGACGCTCACCGACAGCGCCGCCCAGGCCGAGGTCGACGCGCTGCTCGACGATCTCATGACCCAGGTCGCGCACCACGCGGCGATCACCAAGCACGCCGAGGCCGTGCTCGAGGACCGGCGCAAGGACTACGCGCAGGCCGGCACCGAGGTCGACGCCAGCGCCGACAGCGCCGGGACCGAGGAGGGCGAGGTCAGCGAGGCGCTGCTCCTGGGCGCGGCTGCGTCCGAGGCGCGCGTGCTCCTGACCTACGCCGAGGACGCCGCGACCGGCGCGTCGGCCTCGGTCGGCGCCGCCGTGACCAACAGCAGCGGGCGCCGCAAGTCGTACTTCACCGCCGACGACACCTTCGAGATCAACGGCCACGACCAGTACCTACCCCGCGGCCGCAGCGACGACCTGGGCGACGATCCCGACCTCGCGACCTTGTACACGATGACCAAGGCGATCGAGCGCTGGCAGGACGCGGTGCCGCAGGCGAGCGCGCACCTCGACCTGGCGACCGGCCTGTTCCAGCAGCACATCGTCGAGCCGTCGGGCGGCTCCGACACGTACTGACCGCGCCCCGCGCTCACTTCGCGGTGACGCGGACCGCGACGCGCCGGTGCTGCGCGCGGCACGCGTCGGTGTCGTTGGCCGGGCACGCCGCCGCGCCGAGGCCCTCGGCCTGGAGCCGCGCCGCGGCGACGCCGAGCCCGACCAGCGCCCGGACCACCGCGTCGGCGCGGCCCCGCGCCGCCCTCGTGCCGCCGGCGCTGGCGTCGTCGGCGTAGCCGCCGATCGTGAGCCGCAGGCTCGGGAACGCCTTCAAGATCTCGGCGAGGTTGCCGAGCTGATCGCGCGAGCCCGCCGGCTCGAGCTCGGCCCCGCCGGCGACGAACACCAGCCGATCCAGCTCGAACCAGGAGGTCTGGTCGACCGGCCGCGCGGCGTCGCCGATGACCGCGAGCAGCTGGCGCTCGACGCCGCGGGTCGCACCCTTGATCTCGACCCCGGTCGAGAGCGTGGCCGCGAACCCGGCCTGGGCCCGGGCCGCGACCTCGAGCTGCGCGAGCGCGCGCTCGGTGGTCGCGAGGTCGTCGCCGACCTCGACCAGGCCGGTGGTCACCGTGGTCGAGATCTGATCGAGCACCGCGGCGACCGGCGCCCGCTTGCCGGACTTGATGGCGTCGGTGGTCTGGCCCGGCAGCTGCGCGACCTGCTCGGACAGCGACGCCAGCGCGCCGTCGGCACGCGCGAGCGCGGCGCCGACCGGGGCGTGGCCGGGGACGTCAGGCGGGATCGCCCGCCACCGCGCCGCCAGCACCGCGGCCTGGCGCCGGAGCTCGGTGACCTGGGGCGCGTACTGCGCGGCCATCGACAGCGCCTGCTCGCGGTAGCGCGCGAGATCGGGCGCGCGGTCGCACGCGCCCGCGGCGACCAGCGCGCAGACGACCACCACCAGCGACGCGACGAACCTTGGACGCACGAGCAGCTCCTGGGACCGGGTGCTAGCCGGCGAGCGCGCGGATGACCGCGTCGGTGTACGTCCGCGTGTCGGCCTGGCCGCCGAGATCCCGGGTCCGGGTGGTGGCGTCGGCCAGCGCCACGTCGATGCCGGCGCGCATCCGCGCCGCGGCCTCGCCCTGCCCGACGTGGTCGAGCAGCATCGCCGCCGACAGCATCAGGCCGGTCGGGTTGGCGACGCCCTGCCCGACGATGTCGGGCGCGGTGCCGTGGACCGCCTCGAAGATCGCGCAGCCGACGCCGCCGCTCTCGGGCCCAGCGCCGAGGTTGGCGGCCGGCGCCACGCCCAGCCCGCCCACCAGGCCCGCGCACAGATCCGACAGGATGTCGCCGAACAGGTTCATCGTGACGATCATGTCGAAGCGCTCGGGCGCGACGACCAGCTTCATCGCGGTCGCGTCGACGATCATGTCGTCGAAGGCGATGTCGGGGTAGCGCTTCGCGACCTCGCGGCCGGTGTCGAGGAACAGGCCGTTCGACATCTTCAGGATGTTGGCCTTGTGGACCAGCGTGATCCGCTTGCGGCCGTGGCGGCGCGCGTACTCGAACGCGTAGACGATCACGCGCTCGGAGCCGTAGCGGGTGATGATCGCGATCGACTCGGCCGCGGTCCGCCGCGGGTCGACGTAGTGCTCGACCCCGGCGTACAGGTCCTCGGTGTTCTCGCGGACCATGACGATGTCGACGTCGGTGTAGCGCGACGGCACGCCGGCGATCGTCCGCACCGGCCGGACGTTGGCGTACAGATCGAACTGCTGGCGCAGCGCGACGTTGACCGAGCGGAAGCCCGACCCGATCGGCGTGCCCAGCGGGCCCTTGAGCGCGACCTGGTGGGCCTCGATCGACGCGACGGTCGCGGCCGGCAGCGGATCGCCGAGCTCCGCGGCGGCGGCCATGCCGGCCAGCTGGCGCTCCCAGGTGATCGTGCCGCCGGCGGCGGCGATGACCTCGAGCGTGGCGGCGGCGATCTCGGGCCCGATGCCGTCACCCTCGATCAGCGTCACGGTCGGTCGCGGTGCGAAGGACATGCGCCGAGGTGTACCATCGGGATACGGTCCCGACGTGCGGATCCCGCTCGCGATCGCCCTCGCCGTCACCGCCTGTGGCCACGCCGCCGGCCCGCCGTCGATCGGCAACACCGTCGAGGTGGCGCCGCCGGCGTGTCCGCCCGACGCCAACCCGTTCGCGGAGCTCGCCGGCGCCACGGCCGCCGACGACTGCGTCCGCGGCGAGCCGGCGCCGCTGCTGACGGCCTCGGCCGCGCCCCCGACCTGCCACGCCTACCAGGTGACCGGCGCGACCAGCGCGGTCGAGGCGGTCACGCTCGCCGACGGCCGCCGGGTGTGGCTGCACCAGGGCGGCTGCGCCCACGCGACGATGCGGTTCCGGGCGCGCCCGACGCGGGCGGGCGCCCCCGACGATCGCGCGGGCCTGCTCCGGGCCGCCGCCGCGCTGCTGCGCGACCTCGATCCGGTCGCCGGGGAGCTCGGGTTCGGCGGGTTCGCGACCGACCTCGAGGCCGCCGCCACCGCGCGCCCCCTCGGGAGGTTTCCGATCGGCAGCGGCGACTGGTTCGCCGAGATCGAGGTGGACGACGGCGCGATCACGGTCGAGCTCGACTTTCCGCTGTAGCCCTCCGCCGCCGCGCGGTTCGCGCTGGCATTTGCGCGCGCGGTTCAGCCATACTCCCCGCCGAGGAGGAACCTGATGTCCAAGCTTCGCCTATCGATCGCCGCGGCGATCACGATCGCGGTGGTGGGTGGGTGTGGTGGCGGCAACTCCGATGTCCCCGCCGGCCCCGACGCGGCGCCCGACGGCAGCTTCACGACCGGCACGTACACGGCCACCTGGGGCCCGTACACCGTCATGCCCGGCGAGGAGAACACCAAGTGTGTCGAGGTCAAGCTCGGCAACACCGACAACATCCAGGTGCACGAGATCAACAACGTGCTGGGCCCGGCCTCGCACCACTTCATCGTGTACCGCAAGGCCACCGGTGACGAGCGCACGACGCCCTACGACTGCAACCCGTTCACCGGGACGCTCGATCCGGCCAACGGCGCGCCGTTGATGATCACCCAGCGCTCGGACGAGACCCTGACCCTGCCCGACAACGTCGTGTTCACGCTCAAGCCCGATCAGCTGATCCGGCTCGAGCTGCACTACGTGAACCCGACCGATCAGCCGGTGTCGGTCATGGCCACCGCCGAGTTCCGCACCGTCCTGGGCGCCAACCAGGAGGCCGACTTCATCTTCGCCGGCACGCCCGACATCGATCTCGCGCCCGGGCCCCAGACCCAGACCGTGGGCCCGGTCTACCTGCCGCTGGTCGGCCTCGAGGGCGCCAACGTGTTCGCGATCACCGGCCACACCCACCAGCTCGGCAAGAGCGTGACGGTGGCGACCGCGACCAGCAGCACCGACACCGGCACCGAGGTCTACGGCCCGGCCTCGTTCAACTGGGACGAGCCCGAGACGACCTACCACACGCCCGCGTTCCAGATCCCGACCAGCGGCGGCTTCCGGTTCAGCTGCACCTACGTCAACGACACCGGCGCGCAGGTCGGGTTCGGCGAGGGCGTCGCCGACGAGATGTGCTTCTTCTGGCTGTACTACTACCCGAGCCAGGGCGCGAAGGTGTGCGCGCACAGCGACCAGTTCAACCAGCCGACCGGCATCGACGTGTGCTGCCCCGCGGCCGAGGGCGACGTGGTCTCGGCGGCGGCGTGTCGCTACCTGATGAACGGCGGGTTCTGAATTACCAGAGGGTCTTTCGCAAAGACCCTCCCCCGGCATGCGCCGGGGCCCCCACCCGAAACGGCCCTGATCGTTCAGCGCGGCTACGGAACCAAACGTTCGGCGCGGGGTTGAGATCGTGGTCCCCACCCGAGACGGCCCTGATCGTTCAGCGCGGGGTCGCGGGTCCGCGCCCGCGATGCAGTGGCGCTCGGCGGTCGGTCTTCCACGCCGGCACGTCGATGGACTGGTCGGGTGAAGCGGCCCTCACCGTTCCGCTCACCGGCTCCGGCATGGCCCTGATCGTTCAGCGCGGGTTGGGATCGTGGCGGGGTCCAGCGGCGGGGGCGCAGGGCGTGCGCGGCGGTGCGCAACAGTGGCGCAGTGAGTTGATCGGGGGCGCGGGCGCGTCGATGATGCCAGCTCACCAACGGGGGGCTCTCGCAATGTCCGAAGACACCATCGTCGCCAACCAGGCGATCATCATCGCGCATCAGGAACGGATCATCGCCAACCAGGAGAAGATCCTGGCCAACCAGGGCAAGCTCGACGCCGTCCTGGCCAACGGCAAGAAGATCGACGCCATCCTCGCCAACCAGGGCAAGCTCGACACCGTCCTGGCCAACGGCAAGAAGATCGACGCGATCCTCGCCAACCAGGGCAAGCTCGACACCGTCCTGGCCAACGGCAAGAAGATCGACGCGATCCTCGCCAACCAGAAGAAGATCGTCGGCAATCAGGGCAAGCTCGACGCCGTCCTGGCCAACGGCAAGAAGATCGACGCCATCGTCGCCAATCAGAAGAAGATCATGGGCAACCAGGGCAAGCTCGACGCCGTCCTGGCCAACGGCAAGAAGATCGACACCATCCTCGCCAACCAGAAGAAGATCCTGGCGAAGAAGTAGATGGACCTGCTGGCGCGGGCGCGCGCGCTCGCCGCCACCCGCGTGCTCGCGGAGGTGTCGCCGCCGGCGCTGGTCGCGCTGGCGGCCCGGGTCCGCGTCCACGCGCTGGCGCCGGGCGCGGCCGCGTCGACCCGCCGCGACGGCAGCGACGCCGTGCTGGTGGTCGCGCGCGGTGAGGTGCGGCTCGGCGACGCCGTGCGCGGCGCGGGCAGCCTGCTCGGCCTCGACGGCGCGCTGACCGGCGCTGACCCGCTCGGGCTCGTCGGCGTCAGCGACGCCGTGCTGCTCGAGATCGCCGTCGACGACTTCCTCGACGTGCTGGCCGAGCACGCGGTCGCGACCACCGCGCTGGCGCAGCTGCTGGCCGCGCGGGTCCGAGGAGCCGACGCGTGAACCGTCCGGCCTTCGGGCTCGCGGTGCTGATGATCTTCGCGGTCAACGTGGCGGCGATCGCGCTGCGCTCGTACGCCGAGGCCGCGTTCCTCGCCAGCTACGGCGCCGAGTGGATCCCGGTCCTGCTGGTGAGCCAGGCCGTGGCGTTCGCGATCGGCACGCTGGCCTACGACGCCATCACCGGCCGCGCGCCGTCGGCGACGGTCGACGTCGCGCTGGGCGTGGCCCTGACGGTCGCGGCGGCGACCGCCCCGACCCTGATCGCCTACGGCGGCGCGTGGCCGTTCGTGGTCGCGCTGTCGACGACGACCCTGGCGTCGGTCGCCAACGTCGCGCTGTGGAACACGGTCGCGGCCACGGTGGCCGGACGCGACGCGCGGCGCATGCTGCCCCGCGCCGGCGCGGTGCTCACCGCCGGCGGCGCGCTCGCTGGGTTCGCGGCGGCCGGCGCGGCCGCGAAGCTCGGCGCCGCCAGCGTGCCGCGGCTCTCGGCCGGGTTCGCGGTGCTCACGGTGATCGCGGCGATCGGCGCCCAGCGCGCGCTGGCCCGCGGTGGCGCGCCGGGCATGGCGGCGCCGCCGGGCGCGTCGCCCGAGCTGTCGGTCGATCACCGCGCGCTCTTGCGCTGGCTCGCGATCGCGGCGATCGCCGAGTCGGCGGTGGCGACCGCCCTCGAGTTCCGCTTCGGCGCCGCGCTCAAGACCCACTGGCACGGCGGCGACCTCGCGACCGCGGTCGGCCTGTTCCACGGCGGCACCCACACGATCCAGCTCGTGCTGCAGGCCCTGGTGATCCCGCGCCTGCTGACCAGCCAGCGGCTGCCGGTGACGGTGTCGATCCACCCGACGCTCACCGCCGTCGGCGCGCTGGCGCTGATCGGCCTGCCCGGGTTCGCGGCGCTGGCGGTGCTGCGCACCGGCGAGAAGGTGCTGCGCTCGGCGACGTCGCGCACCGGCCAGGAGCTGACCTTGTCGGCGCTGCCGCCGCGGGCGCGGGCGCGCTGGAAGGTGCTGCTGCGGGGCCTGTTCACGCCGCTGGGCGCCGCGCTCGCGGCGGCGGTGTTGATCCTGTTCCGCGCGAGCGTGCTGATGCGACCGCTGCGGTTCGGCGCCGCCCTGGTCGCGGTCACGGTGGTGCTGGGCGTCGCGATGCGGCGCGCGGCGCGCCGGTTCGTCGCGGCGCTGGCGGCGCCGCTGGGCATGCGCGGCGTGGCCATCGGCGAGCGGGCCCGCGAGCGGCTCGATCTCGACGAGCTGCGCCGCCTGGTCGACGCCACCGGCGACGCCGACGGCGCGCTGGCCCGGGCCGCGCTCGTGCGCTCCGGCGGCCGCGCCGACGACGTCAGCCCGCACCTGGCGCACGACGAGCCGACGGTCCGGCAGGCGCTGTACGAGATCGCCGCGCGGCGCCCGAGCCCGGCCGCCGCGACCGACCTGATCGCCGCGGTGCAGATCGAGGACGACCCCGACGCCCGCTACGCCGGCCTCGCCGCGCTCGCGGCCCACGGCGCGCGCGACGCGATCGGCGAGCTCGACCCGGCGCTGGTGGCCGACGCCGACGTGGCGCGCGCGCTGCGGGCGGCCCGGGCCGAGGTCAACCTCGCGACCCCAGCGGAGCGGGCCGCCGCGGTCGCGGAGTTGATCGAGCGCGACGGCGCGTGGGCCGCGCGGATCGCCCGCCCGTGCCCGCCCGAGGGCTACGACGACGCGGCGCTGGCGGGCCTGGCCGGCCCGGGCCGGGCCCAGGCGATGATCGCCGCGACCGCCGGCGGCCCGCGCGCGCTCGCCGCCATGCTCGACGCGTTGATCGCCGGCGATCCCGACGCCAGCGCCGCCGTGGCCGCGCTCGAGGACGGTGACGCCCTGGCGATGGTCGCGCGGCTCCCGACGATCGATCGCAGCGGCCGCGCGGCCCTGGCGCGCGCGCGGGCCGCGGCGCCGCACCCGGGCCCCCTGCTCGATCAGCTCGCGACCGATGACGACCCCGACGTGCGCGCGGCGGCGCTGCGCAGCCTGGCCAGCCACGCCCGGGCCGGCGGCGCGCCGAGCGCCGCGCTGGCGGCGGCGTGCGTCGAGCGCGAGCGCGCGGCGCTCGCGGTGCTGGTCGCGGCCCGCGCGACCGACCATCCGGCGCTCCACGCCGCCGAGCTGACCCGCTCGATCCGCCGCGCGACCCGGCGGCTGGTGCTCGCGGTGGCGCTCGGCACCGCCGCCGCCGGCCGCGATCCGCTGCCCTTGCTCGCCGCCGGGCGCCGCATGCTCGACGCACCCGAGCCGCTGCGGCGCCGCGCGCTCGATCTGCTCCAGGAGGTCGCGACCGCGCCGCTGCCGGTGCTCGATCTGCTCGAGGCGTCGCTGCGGCCGCCCAGCGGGGCCGCGGCGCCGGCCGACGTGGCGCGGGTCGACCCGTGGCTGGCCGAGCTCCTGGCCGGCGGCCGCCGCGACCACGAGGCCGGCCTGGCGGCGCTGCGCCAGTGCCAGTTCTTCGACGACCTCGCTGGCGACCACGTCGACGAGCTGGCCGCGGCCGCGCCGCGCCGCGCCGTGGCGGCCGGCGCCGCGCTGGTCACCGCCGGCGAGCGCGGCGACGCGCTGTACGCGGTGCTGGCGGGCGAGCTCGTCGGCGAGGGCGCGCCGCCACCCCGGTTCGGGCCCGGGGCGGTGCTCGGCGAGCTGGCGCTGATCGACGACGCGCCGCGGGCGATGACGCTGCGCGCGGTGACGGCGGTCGAGGTGCTGGTGATCGAGCGCGCCACCTTCGCGCGCGCGCTGGCCCGCTGGCCCGAGCTCGGCGGCGCGCTCTTGCGCACGCTCGCGGCCCGCGGGTGAACCGCGGTTCGCCCGCCGCAACCCCGGTCGCGCTCGACGGGGACCGACCCGCGCCTACATGTGCCCTCGCCGTCGCTTGCAGCATGCTCCTTCGGGCTCTCAGCACCTGGTGTTTGCGCCTGTCAGCCGCGGTCGATTGTGACCAGGGCCGCGGCTCTGGCATCACGCTGGGACACGGAGGTCGACATGACGCGCTCACCTGTGGTGTCCGGAACTCTCGCTCTCGTCCTCGCCGGCTCGGCGTTTCAGCTCGCCGACGCGCGCCCGCACGGCGCGACGTCGAGCGCGCTGGTCGCCGCGACCGAGCATGAGGTCGAGGTCGCCGATGGCGCGCCGTTGCGCCCCGCGCGCGCGATCGCGTCGACCGCGCCCCTGGGCGCCAAGGCCGCGTGGGACGGCTTCGTCGGCCGCCACGGCAGCTGGGACGCGACCTGGGACGCCGCGACCGGCGTGCCGCTGCGCGTGTTCGGCGAGGGCATCGCCGCGCCGGGCTCGATCGCGTCGGCCGACGTGGCCGCGGACGCCGCGTGGCGGCTGCTCCAGGAGCAGCTGGCCCTGCTGGCCCCGGGCGCGCGCCTGGACGACTTCGCGCTGGTCGCCAACACCGTCCACGGCGGCCTGCACGGCAACCTGCCGATGCGCACGGTCGCGTTCGCGCAGCACCACGACGGCGCGCCGGTGATCGGCGGCAGCGTCGGCTTCCTGTTCAAGAACGATCGCCTGTTCGTGATCAGCTCGACCGCGGCGCCGCGGCTCACCGGCGGCACCCCCGCGCGACCGTCGGCCTGCCGCTCGCGACCACCCGCGCGATCGAGTGGCTGGGCCGCACGACCGGCGTCGCGGTCGCGGCCCGCGCCAGCGATGACACCGTCCGCTGGTTGCCGCTCCACCGCGCGACCGGTGCGCTCGACGCCCGGGCCGTGATCTCGGTCGAGGTCGAGGCGATCGCCCCCGCCACGCCCGGGCGCTGGCAGGTCTACGTCGACGCGATCACCGGGACCCCGGTGGCGCGCGCGTCGCTGCTCCGGTTCGCGACCGGCACCGTGACCTACCGCGTGCCCACCCGCAGCCCGCAGCGGCCGCGGGTCGACGGGCCGGTGCCGTTCACCAGCTTCCGGATCGGCGCCACGACGACGCCGTCGAACGCCGCCGGCCAGATCACCTGGACCGGCACCGCGTCGGCGCAGGTCACGACCGCGCTCACCGGCCCGCTGGTGGCGATGACCAACCGCGCCGGCGCGCTGGCGACCGCGACGCTCACGCTGGCCCCGGGCGGCACCGCGTCCTGGGACCGCTCGACCGTCGCCACCGACGACGCCCAGCTGTCCACCTACCTCTTCACGCACACGGTCAAGGCCTACGCCAAGGCCAACCTCAACCCGTCGCTGGCGTACCTCGACCAGCAGATCTCGGCGTCGGTCAACGAGAGCGGCAACTGCAACGCCTACTCGACCGGCGACGACATCCACTTCTACCGCGCGTCGACGCAGTGCGAGAACACCGGCCGCATCGCCGACGTCGTCTATCACGAGTTCGGCCACTCGCTGCACAACCAGTCGATCATCCCCGGCGTCGGCAACTTCGACGGCGCGCTGTCCGAGGGCGTGTCGGACTACCTCGCGGCGACGATCACCAACGACTCGGGCATGGGCCGCGGCTTCTTCTTCAACGACAACGCGCTGCGCGAGCTGCAGCCCGCCCGTGACCTGCGCTGGCCCGACGACGTCCAGGGCGAGGTCCACGCCGACGGCGAGATCATCGCCGGCACGCTCTGGGACGTGCGGGTCGCGATGATCGGGGTCTACGGCGCCACCGCCGGCGTGACCAAGGCCGACGACATCTACTACGCGATCATCCAGCGCGCGACCGACATCCCGTCGACCTACGCCGAGGCGCTGGCCGCCGACGACGACGACGGCAACCTCGCCAACGGCACCCCCAACCTGTGCACGCTGCGCGAGGTGTTCGGCCGGCACGGCCTCGCCACCGGCGGCGGCGCGGTCGGCTCGGGCCTGGGCGCGCCGGTGCGGTCGGGCTTCCAGGTCCGGGTGCCGATCGCGGCCCCGACCAGCGGCTGCGCCGCCCCGACGCTCGGCGCCGCGACCCTGTCGTGGAAGGTCCGCGGCGCCGGCGCCACCGCCGACGTCCCGATGACCCAGGTCGGCAGCGATCTGGTCGGCACGATCCCGGCCCAGGCCGACGGCTCGGTGGTCCAGTACAAGGTCGCCGTCGCGGTCAACGGCAACCCGGTCCGGTACCCGGACAACCTGGCCGATCCGCTCTACGAGTTCTTCGTCGGCACGATCGAGCCGATCTACTGCACCGACTTCGAGACCGATCCCAGCTGGACCCACGGCGCGACCGCGGGCGCCGACATCTGGCAGCGCGGCGTGCCGGCCGGCACCGGCGGGGATCCCGCGGCGGCGGTCTCGGGCACGCAGGTGTTCGGCATGGACATCCGCGGCGGCGACGGCATCTACGCCGCCAGCAGCAACGGCTGGACCAAGTCGCCCGTGATCGACACGACCGGCTTCACCAACGTGCGCCTGCAGTACAAGCGCTGGCTCAACGTCGAGGACGGCTTCTTCGATCAGGCCACGATCACCGCGGACGCGGCCACGCTGTGGTCGAACTTCAACAGCAACCAGGGCAACAACTCGTCGACCAGCCACACCGACAAGGAGTGGCGGTTCCACGACGTCGACCTGAGCGCGCAGGCCACGGACGGCTCGGTCCAGATCGGCTTCACGCTCAAGAGCGACCAGGGCCTCGAGCTCGGCGGCTGGACCCTCGACGACGTGTGCGTCGTCGGCTACCGCGCCGGCGCCACCGCGTGCGGCAACAACGTCGTCGAGGCCGGCGAGCAGTGCGACGACGGCAACACCGTCAGCGGCGACGGCTGCTCGGCCACCTGCCAGACCGAGGGCCCGCCCCCGGTCGACTGCGGCGACGGCGTGCTCGACGCCGGCGAGCAGTGCGACGACGGCAACACCGCCGGCGGCGACGGCTGCTCGGCCACCTGCCAGACCGAGGCGCCGCCGGCCGGCTGCGGCGACGGCACCCTGGGCGGCGCCGAGGAGTGCGACGACGGCAACCTCGTCGGCGGCGACGGCTGCTCGTCGGTGTGCACGCTCGAGGACGACGGCACCCCCGGCGACGGCAGCGCCACCGGCGGTTGCTGCTCGACCGGCGGCGGCCCGGGCGGCCCGCTGACCGCGGCCGGCCTGGCGATGGCGGTGGCGGCGGTGACGCGGCGCCGGCGCGCGCGGCGCTGATCGCTCCGCGCGTCAGCCCGCGGCGGTGACGTCGAGGGTGACGCCGGCGGCGCGGAGCCGCGGCACCAGGGTCGGGGCCAGCGCCACCGCCGGGGTCAGCACCCCGCCGCCGCTGGCCGGGGGATCGAGCGCGAGGGTCAGCGCCGCCTCGCCGAGGAGCTTGGCGGTGCCGTCGTAGCCGGGGTCGAGACTGTCGGCGAAGGTCGCGACCAGCGTGGTGCCGTCGACGGCGCCGTGCAGGCGCGCGCGGTAGCGGCCGCGCGCGCGCTGGCTCGCGCTCGGGCCCTCGCCCGGCTTGGGCAGGCGCGCCTCGAGCGCGCGCCGCAGCCGCGGCACCTGGGTGGCCGCGACGAAGCCGGCCAGGCCGCCGGTGATCGCGAGCGCGAGCGCGGCGCCGCGCGGCGAGCCCGGCAGGCCCATCCGCTCGTCGTAGCGCCAGCCGCGGCCCCAGGGCTGACCGCGCAGCGCGTGACTGCGCCGCACCACCCGGGCGTTGACCGCCGCCATGACGAACGGCGCGGTGAACGAGCCGAGCGTCCGGTCGAAGCCGGGCCCGCGCACGTCCTGATCGTCGCCGCGCGGGGTGCCGGCCGGATCGAGCGCGTAGGGATCCAGCAGCAGCCGCCGGGTCGCGCGATCGCGCGCGGCCGCGTCGACGAGGCCGAACATGCTCGCGATGGTCCCGCCCGAGGCCGCGCCCTTGACCTCGAACAGCGCCGTCACCGCCGGCGCCCCGCGTCCGCACCGGGCCTCGAACTCCCGTTGCAGCAACCACACGCCCAGGTCCGAGGGCATCGAGTCGAAGCCGCAGCAGTGGACCAGGCGCGCGCCGGACGCGACGGCGGTGGCGTGGTGGCGATCGATCGACGCGCGCACGAACGGCACCTCGCCGGTGAGATCGCAGTAGCCGGTCCCCGCCTCGGCGCACGCGGCCACCAGCGGGCCGCCGTGCTGGAGGTACGGGCCGACGGTCGTGCACACCGCGGTCGCGGTGCGGGCGAGCGCCAGCATCGCCGCCGGATCCTGGGCGTCGGCGACGACGATCGGCAGGGTCGCGGCCGCGGCGTCGATCGCCGCCAGCTCGGTCCGGACCGCCTCGACGCGCGCGCGACTCCGGCCGGCCAGGGCCCAGCGCAGATCGGTGCCGGCGGCGCGGCCCGTGAGGTACTCGGCCACCAGCCGGCCGGTGAAGCCTGTGGCGCCGAACAGGACGAGATCGTACGCGCGGTCGCGAGCCATGGCGCCAGCCTACTGCGCCGGGCGCTCGCGCACGCGCCCGGGACCGACTATCGTGGCGCGATGCTCGGTCGCGCAGTCCTCGGCGTGCTCGCGTGCGCCGGGTGCGCGCGCTCCGACGCCCCGGCCGCGCCGCCACCGCCCGCGCCGGCCGACGCCGCGGTCGACGGACCCGCCGCGGCCGCCGCGCTCGACGCCGGCGGCGTCGTCAGCACGTCGATCGCCAGCGACACCGCCGCGCCCGCGGGCGCCCCGGCGACGGCGCGCGTGATCGGCGGTGTGCGCTGGCGCGACCGCGCCGGCCACGGCGAGCTGTACCTGCTCGAGGTCGAGACCTACCAGCGCACGACGATCGCGCTGCAGGCGCGCCTGTACCGCGGCGCCGCGCTGGTGCGGGTCGTCAACGACCGCGCCGACGCCTGCGCCGACCAGAACCTGACGGCGTTCGCGCCGCCGACCGCGACCGTGACCGACCTCGACCACGACGGCGTCGCCGAGCTCGGCTTCGGCTACCTCGTCGGCTGCACCGGCGCGCGGGTGATCGCCAAGCAGCTGGTGCTGATCGACGGCGCCAAGTACATCGTGCGCGGCTCGACGCCCGACGGCGGCGAGCCCGAGCCCGAGGCCGCGGCCTGGCCGCCGGGGACGCTGGGCCTGGCCGAGGCCGGGTTCCGCGACAACGCCGGCGCGCTCGACGTGACCGACGCCGTCGCCGCGCTGCCCAGCGCCGAGCTGTACACCGTCGACAGCGAGGTCGAGCGGGTCGAGAACCAGACCACGACCGGGGCCGCGACCGTGACGTGGTCGTACCCGCGCCTCGCGATGATCGGCGCCGCCCAGGGGGCGCAGCTCACCGCCCGCATGCGCCGGTTCGCGATCCCGACGCGGCGCCCCCAGGCCGGCGACGTCGGCGACCATGTCGGCCGCTGCGATCTCGGGCTGGTCACCGCCGAGGTGGTCAGCGTCGCGTGCACGCGCACGTCGACGCTCGGGCGGCCAGGCGCCGCGCCCCGGCCCGGGCCGATCGCGCTCGGCCTGACCGTGTGGCGCACCGGCGATCGCGCCGACCTGACGCCGGCTGAGCTGGGCCTGGAGGCGGCGCGCGGCTGCGCGTGGGCGCTGACCGCGACCGGGGTGGCCTGGCGCCCGGCCGACGCCGACGCCACGTGCGGACCCGACCGCGCGTGGGCCGAGCTCACCCCGACCAGCGCCCGCGCGCGGGCGCTGATCGCCCGGATGGGGGCGTCATGATCCCGCGCTGGACCCGCCGCCGCGTCGCGCTGGCGATCGCGATCGCCGCGCTGGGCGCGTGCATGATCTACATGACCGTGACCGGCACGCTGACCGCGCGCGGCGTCAAGGACTGGCTCGACTCGCTCGGCCCGTGGGCGCCGGCGCTGTTCGTCGGCGCGTTCGTGGCCGGCTCGCTGGTCGGCCTGCCGGGCATGGCGTTCGTGGCCGGCGCCCGGCTCGCGTTCGGGCCGTGGCTGGGGTTCGCGCTGGCCTACGGCGGCGGCGTGCTGGCGGTGACCGTGCCGTTCGTCGGGGCCCGGGCGCTGCGTCGCGCCGACGTGCCGCCGTGGCGGCCGAGCGGCAAGCGGCTCGGCCGGCTGTTCGCGCAGCTCGAGGCGCACCCGCTCGCGGTCGTCATCGCGCTCCGCTTGATCCTGTGGTTCAACGCGGCGCTCACCTACGCGCTGGCCCTGTCGCCGATCCGCACGCGTCACTACGTGCTCGGGTGCGCGATCGCGCTCGCGCCGGTGGTCGCGCTGGCGACGTTCGTCAGCGGCTGGTTCGCCTGACCGGGCGCACGCGGCGCCGCCCCGTCACTGGTACGCGTAGGTGACGCGGCCCTCGACCGAGCCGGTCGAGTCCATGCCCGCGACCTTGCCGCTGAGCGTACCGATCAGCGTCATCTCGATCGGCCGGCTGTGGGCGACGTCCACCTTGACCGTCATCCGCATCGGCGACTCGACCCGCCCCTCGGCGTCGTCGCGCGCCAGGGTCAGGTCGAACTCGAACGTCGCGACGCCCGCGACCACGCCGACGAGGAGCGCGGCGCCGGCGACCGGTTGCATCATCGGGTTGCGCCCGAACGCGTCGGCCAGCTCGGGAGGGGTCAGGGTCACCGGCTCGCCGCTGCGCCAGGCGTGGGAGGTGAGCAAGGTCGTGAGCGGCGGGACCTTGCCGATCGCGCGGCCGAGATCGACGACCAGCGCGGCCTGCTCGGCGGCGGTCGCGGCGCTGCCGTCGGGGTGGACCGCCGTCAGCTGGTCACCCTCGGCGGTGACGACGTAGGTCTGGCCCTCGAGCGGGCTCGGCTTGGTCTCGTCGACGCCGTCGCGGGACTGCTCGACGTGGTGCTGCCGGAAGTGGACGCGCGCGCTGGTCACCACGCCCTCGGGCGTCACCGCGAGGACCTCGAGGTCGAGCTCGCGCACGCGGTGCGTGACCAGGTCGGTGGCCTTGCCCGGCTCGGCGATCACCCGACTGTTCGAGTCCAGGCGGTCGGACAGGGTCTGGCGCTCGCCCACGACCGGCGGATGCCGGGCGAGCTGCAGCTCGGTGGGCGCGGCGCGCTCGGCGCGCTTGCACGCGACGCTGCTCGCGCCGAGCGCGAGCACCAGGACGGCGGTACGGACGGGCCAATGCCAGGGCACGGCGGCAGTCTACCTTGCGCCGCGCGGGCGACAGGCCGTGGCGCCGAGAGTTCGGGCATCCGCTGCGCGCTCGGCGGGCCCCGACGCATGAATTGCCGGATCACCGCGCCGTGGACGCAGCCACGCAGGCACGGGCGATGCACGCCCGACAGACATCGCGAGGTGCGATCATGGACGCCCTGACACGCCGACACCCCGGCGCGCTGCCTCCCCGGCGGCGATCGTCGCGAGGTCGGACACCGGGCCCGTCGCGCCGTCGCGCCGGAGGTCGCCATGACACGTGCTCGCGCCATCCTCACGCTCCCAACCGTGGTGCTCGCCGTCGCGCTCGGGTGCACCGGGACCGACGGCGCCGCCACCGACGCGCCGCCCCCGACCGCCGACGCGAGCGTCGACGCCGCGATCGACGCCGGCGTCGACGCCCCGCCAACGCCGTGCGACATGGCGCCGATGTCGACCGGGGTCAGCACGCTGGCGGGCTGCCCCGGGTCCGGCGCCGTCGACGGCCCGCGCGGGACCGCGCGCTTCGCCAATCCCGTCAACGTCCTGGTCGACAGCGGCGGCGACGTCCTCGTCGCCGACTTCGACAACGACCGGATCCGGCGGGTGACCCCCGACGGCGAGGTCACCACGCTGGTGATGCGCGCCGACCTCCGACGACCGTTCGGCCTGGCGCTGCTCGCCGGCGCGCTGTACGTGTCGACCGACGACAACGACCGCGGTCAGCACTCGACCACGACCGGCACGATCTGGCGGATCGATCCCGTCACCGGCGCGGCGGTGGTCGTGGCCCGCGACCTCGGCCGGCCCCGGGGCCTGCTCGCGCTCTCCGACGGTCGGCTGGCGATGGCTGACTACCTGCACCACACCGTGTCGGTGCTCGATCCGGCGACCGGCGCCGTGGTCGCCCTCGCCGGCGCGCTCGACCAGGCCGGCTTCGCCGACGGCCGTGGCGCCGCGGCGCGCTTCAGCGCGCCGTACGATCTGGCCCGCCTGGCCGATGGGCGCATCGCCGTGACCGACCTCGGCAACCACCGCGTGCGCGCGATCACGCTCGCGGGCGACGTCACCACCCTCGCCGGCACCGGCGCGCGCGGCGGCGCCGACGGACCGGCCACGGCGGCCACCTTCGGCGCGCCCCAGGCGCTCGCGAGCGACGCGGCCGGGCGCCTGTTCGTCAGCGACCTCGACGGGTTCACGATCCGCATGCTCGCCGACGGCAAGGTCACGACCGTGGCCGGCTCGGGCGTCGGCGGCTGGCAGGACGGCGCGCTGCGCGACGCGCAGTTCTGGGGCCTCGAGGGCATCGCGCTGTCGCCCGATGGCGCGACCCTGTGGGTCGCCGACGGCAGCCGCGGCGAGGACGTGCCGTTCCATCGCGTGCGTCGCGTGCTGCTGCCGTAGCCCCCCGCACGATCAGCGGGAACGCCGCGCCCGCGCTGGTGTCTACCTCGACGGTCGGGCGCACGAGCTCGACGGAGGTGCGCAATGAGCAGGATCCGAGCGCGCGCGCGCGCTGGGCCGGCGCGATGGGCCTGTGCGCCCTGGTCGCGGCCAACGACGGTCGAGCCACCGGCGCAGCCGCGCCCGCGCCCGACATCACCGAGGGCCGGCTCACGACCCGCGACCACGCCCGGGTCGTGGACGTGCCGCTCGAGCACACCGAGGTCGTGATCCACGCGACCGCGCACCTGGCCGAGGTCCAGGTCGCGCAGACCTTCACCAACCCGTACGACCACAAGATCGAGGCCGTCTACCTGTTCCCGCTGCCGACTGGCGCGGCGGTCAACGCGCTCGAGATCCGGACCGGCGACCGCGTCATCCGCGGCGAGATCGCCCGGCGCGCCGACGCGCGCGCGACCTACGTCAAGGCGGCGCGGCGCGGGTTCGTCGCGGCGCTCCTGACCCAGGAGCGCCCCAACCTGTTCACCCAGCGCGTCGCCAACCTCGAGCCCGGCGCCCAGGTGATCGTGCAGCTGACCTACGTCGAGCCGCTACGCTACGACGACGGCGGCTACGAGCTGGTGTTCCCGATGGTGGCGGGGCCGCGCTACCTGCCGGCCACCGCGACCGCGGCCGACGCCGACCAGGTCCAGCCGACGGCGCTGCCGCCGGGCACGCGCTCGTCGCACGACGTCGGCCTCACGGTCACGCTCGACGCCGGGGTCGCGCTCAAGGACGTGCGCTCGCCGTCGCACCAGCTGGTCCGGACCGCCGGCGCGACCGCCGCGCGCGCGACGATCACGCTCGCGCCCGGCGACACGATCCCGAACAAGGACTTCGTGCTGCGTTACGACGTCGCCGGCGCCGCACCCGAGGCCGCGGTGCTGGCCCACCGCACCGGCGCCGGCCCCGGCGCGTTCCTGCTGACCGTCACGCCGCCGGCCGCGGCCGCGCCGGCGCAGGTCACGCCCCGCGAGCTGGTGTTCGTGCTCGACACGTCGTCGTCGATGCGCGGCCAGCCGCTGGCCAAGGCCCGGGCGCTCGTCCGCGCGATGCTGACGTCGCTCGCGCCCGACGACACGTTCCAGATCGTCCGGTTCGCCGACGTCGCCAGCGCGCTCGGCGATCGCCCGATCGCCAGCAAGCCCCGCAACGTCGAGTACGCGCTGGCGTGGCTCGACGCGCTCGAGGCCGGCGGCGGCACCGCGGTGACCGAAGGCGTGGCCGCGGCGCTCGACCTCGCCCACGATCCGCTCCGGCTCCGGCTGGTGGTGTTCATCACCGACGGCTACGTCGGCGACGAGGACGAGATCCTCGCGACCGTGCGCGACCACCTCGGCCCGTCGCGGCTCTACTCGTTCGGGGTCGGGACCGCGGTCAACCGCTACCTGCTCGAGGAGATGGCGAGCTTCGGGCGCGGCGCGGTCCAGATCATCCGACCCGACGAGGACACCGCGGCCGCGGTCGCGCGGTTCCACGACCGGATCGCGCGGCCGGTGCTCACCGACATCACGATCGATTGGGGCGGGCTGGCGGTCGCCGACGTGACGCCCGCGGCCGTGCCCGATCTGTTCGTCGGTCAGCCCGTGGTGGTCGCGGGCCACTACCCGCGGGCCGGCGCCGGGACCGTCGTGATCCGCGGCCAGGCCGCGGGCCGCCCGGTCGCGATCGAGGTCCCGGTCGAGCTGCCCGCCACCGCCGACCAGCCGGCGATCGCGACGGTGTGGGCGCGCGCGCGCATCGCCGAGCTGACCCGCGCCGAGGTCCGCGGCGCCACCGAGGCGACCCGTGGCGAGATCACCCAGCTCGCGCTCGATCACCACCTGCTGTCCCGGTACACCGCGCTGGTCGCGGTCGACCGCGCGCGCACGACCGCCGGCGGCGACGCGGCGCAGGTCGTCGTGCCGGTCGAGGTGCCCGAGGGCCTGCACGCCACCAGCGGCGGCGGCTGGGGCGTCAGCACCGGCGGGTTCGGCGCGGTGGGCTACGGCGCGGGCGGCGGCGGCAGCGGCTTCGGGACGAGCTCCGGATCGGTGAGCGTCCACCTGTCCGCCGCCGGGGCGCCCGCGCGCGTGCTGTCGCCGCCGACGCCGACGCCGGTCGCCCAGCGGGTCGTCGCCGACGACCCCCACGAGCTCGAGCTCCTGCGCGCCGCGCTGCGCACCGAGCTAGCCGCGACGCTCGCGACCCGGCCGGCCGTGGCCGGCACCTACCGCGTGCGGGTGGTGATCACGGCCAGCGGCACCGTGCGGCTGGTGGCGATCGTCGCGTGGCCGGCCGGCGCCGACGCCGCGCTCCGCGCGCGGATCCGCGCGGTGGCCCGGGACTGGGCCTTCGGCCCGGCCAGCGCCGAGCGCACGCTCGAGACCACGGTCGAGATCGGGGGTGGACCGTGAGACCGGCCGCCGCGCTGGCCGCGGCCGCGGTCGCCGCGCTGCTCGGCTGCCGCGATCGTTCCGGGCCGGCGGCAGCGGTCTCGCCACCCGAGCCCGCGGCGCCGCGCCCGGCTCCGGGCGCCGACCTCGCCGGTCCGATCGCCCCGCCGACGCGGATCGCGGCGCACCCCGAGCGCGGCGCGACCACGGTCGACCTCGGGATCGACCGCGCGGCGGTGGCGATCGAGCTGCCGACGCCCCCGCGCGGCGGCGCTGCCGCGTTCACGTTCGGCGACGATCGCCGCGGCTGGGTCACGCGGATCCCCGAGACCAACCAGCTGCCGTCGGTCGCGTACGGCGACGGCCGGATCTTCGTGTCCGGCGGCTTCGAGTCGATCAGCTTCTACGCGCTCGACGCCCACGACGGCCACGTCGCGTGGGCGGCGCAACAGCTCGAGGACAACGGCCCGACCGCGCCGATCTACGAGGACGGGCGGGTCGTGTTCAACACCGAGAGCTGCACGCTGTTCGTGATGGACGCGGCGACCGGCACGAAGCTGTGGTCGAAGTACCTGGGCGATCCGACGCTGGCGCAGCCCGCGGTCGCCGACGGGCTGATCTACGCGTCGCACCCGTGCCCGACCGGCCAGTGCCTGTCCGCGTACCGGCTCCGGACCGGCGCGGTGGCGTGGTCGCGCGCGATCGCGGCCGAGCTGCTCGCGGCGCCGGTGGTCGCCGGCGACGCGGTCTACGCCACGGCGCTGGGCGGCCGGGTCTACCGGTTCGATCGCACGACCGGGCGCCGGGTCTGGAGCAAGCCGCTCCGCGCCACCACCGCGCCGTGGATCGACGGCGACCGGCTCTACGTCGCGCGCCGCGGCCGCCGCGTCGAGCAGCAGATCGTGGTGGCGACCGCCGACGGCGCGGTCCTGGCCGAGCACGCCTCGGTCGCCGCGCGCTACCTCGGGGACGTGCCGACCAACCTCGATCGCTGGAAGCAGGTCTGGGCGTTCGAGGGCTCGCGCCCGGCCGTGCTCGACGGCGTGAAGTACGAGGCGATGGCCGGCTTCGTCCAGGCCTCGGATCCCACGACCGGCGCGGTCCTGTGGCGCCGGCGGTGGGCCGCGGCCGCGGACCGCCGATCGCTCGGCACGGTCGCGGTCGCCGGCACCCAGCTGGTCGTGTCGACGCGCGGCGGCGAGCTGTTCGGCCTCGACCTCGACACCGGCTACACCGTCTGGGCCTACGCGCTCGGCACGCCGATCGCGGCCCAGCCGATCATCGCCCACGGCTGGGTCTACGCGGCCACCGTCGACGGCGCGGTCGTCGCGCTCGACGTCGGCGACGCGTCCCTCGACGGCTGGCACATGTGGGGCGGCAACCCGCGCCACAACGGCCCGGTCGCCGCGACGCCGAGCGTGCCCCTGTGATCCCCGACGTGCGCGCCGGCGCGCGATCTCCTCAAGCCCAGTGCGCCCGACGGACCTCGCGCAGCCACGCGTCGAGGTCAGCCTCGGCCGCCGCCGACGGGGCCTCGGGCAGCGGCGACACCGCGACCGCCGCGTCGAGCGCCGCCACCGCCGCGGTCAGGGTCGCGCGCCAGTGATCGAGCTCGGCGCCGGTCAGCGCGACCCGCTCGCCGGTGCGCTTGCGCGCGCACAGCTCGGCGATGTCGAGCCCGTAGCGCGGCGCCAGCACCGTCAGGTCGGTCTCGAGCTCGCCGGTGCGCAGGAGGTGCAGGCCGGTGTGCGCGGTCCGCAGCACGTACAGGACCCGCTTGGCGGTCGGCGCCTCCTCGGCGGCGCGCCGCTGCCCGTGGGCGAACCCGGCGTAGTGGCGGACGACCCGACGCGACAGCGCCGCCCGCACCAGCGGCCGCACCGCCGCGAGCAGCGGCTGATCGCACTCGAGCACCAGCGCCCCGAGCAGCCGCTCGAGGTAGTTGCCGTTGCCCTTGAGCACGCCGCGGAGCACGCCGCCGAGCTCGTTGGACCCGTAGTCGACCTCGACGCCGTCGATCACCGTCATGACCTCGGCGCCGCCCCCCGGCGGGGACCAGGCCGACCAGCGTACCGGTCGGCGCGACGTGGACGCACTTGAGGTCGAGATCGGAGTCGGGGGACGGGAAGCCGTAGGCGTGAGCGCCCGACAGGTACACGACCAGGTGGTGGCGCTCGCGCGCGCGCTCGGCCAGGTAGGCGCGCGCGACCGCGGCCTGATCGGGCGTGATGACGTCGTAGCGGGCGGGGATGGTCATGGGGGCTCCTCGTCGAAGCGCGCCGCCGGCGGCGCGGGCGCGTCGGCGCCCCACGGCCCGGGCTCGCCGGCGATCGCCCGCCGCGCGGCCTCGTGGCGGATCGCGCGCAGCGCCGCCTCGATCGGCGCGAGGTCGGCCTGGCGAGGCAGCCGGCTGTCGGCGCGCGCGGCCTCCAGCGCCGGCGTCATCGCCCGCGCCATCGCGAGCACGTCGACCATCGGCACCTCGCCGCGCTTGATCGCCCGCAAGGTCGGCGCCAGCTCGTCGGGCACGCGCAGGCGCGGCGGCGCGGCCGGATCGCCCGCCAGCCACCGGGTCGCGACGTCGAGCAGCCGGATCAGGTTGTAGGCGTTCTTGGGCCGGAGATCGCGCGGCGCCGCGAACGCCAGGCCGGCGCGGGCCGCGGCCACCAGCCCGGCCCACGACGCCTCGGCCAGCTGACCCTGATCGTAGAGCGACCGGTAGAGCTGCTTGACGTAGTCGCGGGCGCGCTGCGCCGCCAGCGCCGCGGTGTCGCCGCGGACGGCCGCCGCCTCGGCCAGCCGCGCGGCGACGTCATCGAGGGTCAGCGTCGGCGCCGCCGCCAGCCACGCCACGACCTGGCCGCGGTGGTCGGCCAGGCGCTGGTTGTGCTCGAGCCGATCGAGCTGCGACAGCGCGTAGCGCCCGAAGCTGCCGTAGATCTCCTGGGACACGAACGCGTCGCGCACCTCGAGCAGGCGCGCGCCCATCGGATCGCGCACCGCCGCGACGTCGGCCACGAACAGCATCTCGAGCGTGTTGGGATCGGCGCGGAGCGCCTGGCGCACCGCCTTGCCGACCTCCCAGTACGCGCCGGTGCCGTCGGCCGACGCCAGATCGAGCGGCGGGTCGACCAGGCCGGTGGTCCAGGCCAGCGGCGCGACGAACACGCCGCGGTGATCCTCATCGCTGCCGGCGTCGGCCAGGCCCCAGGCCCGCGACCCGACCACGACGTCGAGCACCACCGTCGGCGCCAGCGCCTGCCAGGCGTCGTCCCGACGGCGCGCGTAGCGCACCTGGCCGAGCTTGCGGGGCGCCAGCTCGTCGCGGGCGTACCGGGCCCGGGCGCCGCCGACCACCTCGACGTCGAGCCCGTCGGCGTGGACGCCGACGACGCGCCCGACCGCGCCGGCGGTGATCACCCGCGCGCCGACCGCGCGATCGACCCGGGTCGCCACCTCGGTGCCCAGCGGCAGCGGCGCCGCCCGTGGATCGACGTCCGCGAGTCCACCCAGACGCAGCGCCATCCCGCGAGTCTACGCTGACCTCGACCGGCGCGGTGCGGAGACCGCGCGGTCGACCAGCTACCCCGGCAGCGCGATCTCGAACAGCTCCGACAGCTCCTGCCCGTGGCTGTAGGCGTACGAGCCGTCGGCGGCGACCGCGACCGCGTCGACCGCGCGCAGCCCCAGCGCCGGCGGCGTCAACGTCCAGCTCGGCGTCCGGGCGCCGGTCGCGACGTCGACCTGCGCCAGCTCGACCGGCGCGGTCGTGGTGCGGACCTGGACCGCGGCGCCGGCCCAGCCGCACACCACCTGATCGCGGTACCCCGCCCGCGGTGGCGCCAGCGGCGCGCCGACGGGGTCGATCACGCGCAGCTGATCGTCGGCGTCGACGAACGCGATCGCGCCGGTGGGCGCGACCGCGACCACGCCGTGCTCACCCTCGGCGGTGATCGGCGTCGGCGCGGGTCCGGCGATCGCGACCCGCCACAGCCGCGGCGCGCGCCCGACCTCGGCCCCGACCACGACCAGCTCGGCGTCGCCGCGCCACGCGGCCGCGCGCACCCGCGCGATCGGCGCCAGCGCGATCGCGCGCGGCTCGCCGCCCGCGGTCGTGTACACGACGCCCTGCGGCGGACCGTCGTCGACCCGCGCGAACCCGGTCGCGAACACCAGCGCCCCGTCGGGTGACAGCGCCCAGGCCGCGCCCGGCCCCAGCCGGAGCCGGGCGCCGCCGTCGGTCGGCACCGCGTAGACGCCGTTGACCTCGTCGACGTCACCGAACTCGCTGACCGCGAGCGTGGCGCCGTCGGACGACAGCCCCGCGGCCAGCGCGAACTCGGTCAGCGAGCAGTCGCGCGGGGCGCGGCCCGCGCCGGCCACGCGCGTGCGCAGCCGCCAGACGTCGCGGCTCACCAGCAGCCGACGCTCGTCGATCAGGTCGTGCAACCGCAGCCGGCCCAAGGTCGCGTACTCCTCACGCACCCGACCGTCGAGCGTCGCCGACCACACCGCGCTGACGGCGTCGGCGCGACCGCCGGTGAACCACAGCCGATCGCCGCGCGGGCTCCACGCCAGCCCCGCCAGGCTGCTCCACCCGGCGGTGATCGTCCGCACCGCGCCGGTGGCGAGCTCGACCACCGCCACCTCGCCCTGATCGTCGTTGCGGTCCGGGTGCAGCATGCACGCGACCCGATCGCCGCGCGGCGCGACCCGCACGTCGGAGATCCAGCCTGGCACCTCGAGCACGGTCCGGCCCAGCGGCGCCTCGAGCCGCATGCCCCGGCCGGCCCGGGTCACGATCGCCAGGGTCTGGCCGTCGGGGAAGAAGTCGGCCTGCTGCACGTCGTCGGCGAGCAGCCGCGGCTGACCACCGTCGATCGGCGCCAGCGCCAGGCGGCCGGTGGCGCACTGGCCGTCGACGTGGCGGCGCTCGAGCGCGATCGCCAGCGCGGTCGACGACACCGCCAGCACGTCGGCCGACGGGAGCTCGAGCGCGCGCACGACCCCGCCGGCGAGGCGCAGGCCGTAGGCGCGCAGCGGCTCGTCGTCCCACGCCGCGCCGAAGTAGACCGACGCGCCGTCGCCGGCAGCCCGGGCCGACCACACCCGGCCGTGGCGGAAGGTCAGCGGGTGCAGCGCCGGCGTCGCGCGCGCAGCGCCGCGCCCGCGCCCACGTCGACCGAGGGCCCAGCCCAGCGCGCCGACGCCGGCCGCGGCGGCCGCGCCGAGCAGCAGCGCCCGTCGGGTCGGCCGTCGACCGGGCGCGCTCGGCGCCAGCCGCTCGAGGGTCCACGCCAGGTCCGCCGCCGACTGGAAGCGCCGCGCGGGCTCCTTCTCGAGGCAGCGCGCCACCACCGGCGCCAGCCCGCCCAGCGCGGCCCGCGCCGACGCGACCGGATCGTCGCGCAGGAGCGCGCCCAGGCGATCGGCCGCGGTCGCGCCGTCGAACGCGCGCCGCCCGGTCGCGAGCTCGAACAGGATCGCACCGCACGCGAACACGTCGGCCCGGGCGTCGACGCCGTCGCCGCGGGCCTGCTCGGGCGCCATGTACCCGATCGTGCCCAGCACCGCGCCGGGCTCGGTGGCGTCGAGCGGGCTGGCGTCGTCAGCGCGCTTGGCCAGGCCGAAGTCGAGGATCTTGGGCTCGCCCCCAGCGCCGATCACCACGTTCTCGGGCTTGAGGTCGCGGTGGACCACGCCGGCCGCGTGGGCCGCGGCCAGCCCGCGCGCCAGCGCGATGCCCAGCGCCCGCGCCCGCGCCGGCGGCACCGCGCCCGCGGCCATCGCCGCGCGCAGGGACTCTCCGACCACCAGCTCGCTGACCACGAAGGTCACGCCGTCGACCACGCCGACGTCGTGGACCGCGACCACGTTGGGGTGCGCGATCGCCGCGGCCGCCCGGGCCTCGACCAGCAGCCGGCGCGACCACGCGCCGTCGGGGTCGGCCAGCGCGAGCACCTTGACCGCGACCGCGCGCCGGAGCTCCTCGTCCCAGCCGCGGAACACCGTGCCCATCGCGCCGGCGCCGAGCCGCTGATCGAGGCGGTAGCGCCCCAGCCGTCGGCCGGCGAGGTCATCGACGCCGCCGGACCCCGCGTGCGCCAGCTCCGCCACCACCGCCGCGCAGGTCGCGCACTCGGCCAGGTGCTCCTCGAGCGTCGGCGCGTCGGCCAGCGCGCCGGCGTGCGCCAGCTCGACCAGCTCGTCCTCGGCCAGGCACTGCACGGCCATACGCTACGCCTTCACCGCGCGCCGAGCCACTGCGCCAGCGGCGCCCAGGCCTCGGTCGGCGCGTCGACGCCGAACAGCAGATCGCCGTGGCCGACGTCGCGCGCCTCCTGCCCAACCGGCTGGTGCCGGACGACCAGCGTCGTCACGTCGGTCGCGCCGACCAGCGTCGTCGTGTGCAGGCCGGCGTCGCCGTAGCCGCCAGCGGCGCCGAGGTACAGGACCGGCACCTCGATCGCGCCGAGGTCGAGGTCGAACGGGCCGCTGCCGTCGCCGCACCAGAGCGCGTCGGTGTCGGCGACCTCGCGCATCGCCTGGTGCGGCGGCGCGGTCTCGAACCAGGTCGCGATCACCGGCTCGGGCGACTCGGTGAACCCGACCGGCGCGCCGTCGACGAGCGCGGCCGCGGCCAGGTGGTAGTGCGGCGTCGGCGCGAACACCTCGAAGGTCTGGCCGCCGAAGTGGTAGAGCGTCTCGCGCGCGGTCCACTCGGGGATGAACGGGAACGGCTCGTCGGGCGCGGTCCGCGCGCGCTCGCCCAGGAGCTGCACGAAGCTGTTGTCCGAGTCGGTCCAGCCGTCGGCCAGGAGTTCGTACTCGAACGCCGCGCCCGCGCAGGTGGCGGCGCGGACGTCGGCCGCCTCGGGCGGCAGCTCGCCCCAGACGTCGAGCGCGATCAGCCCGCGGATCTGGCGCACGAGCGGCGGCCGGGCCGCGTCGCGCGCGGCCGCGGCGTAGGCGATCAGGCCGCCGCGCGAGAACCCCGCCAGGTGCAAGCGGCCGCCGCCCGCGCCGGTCACCAGCCGGATCGTCCGCGCCAGCGCCAGGCCGCGGTCGGTGTCGTCGAGCGCCTGGACCAGGCCGAGGTCGCCGAAGTCCGACAGATCGCCGTCGAGCGGCGTCGTGGCCCAGCGGCGATCGATGCCCCAGACGTCGAAGCCGCGCTCGGCCAGCCACACGCCCAGCCCCGGGCTCGCCGCCGGATCGAGGGTGATCGGCGCGAAGCTCGAGCCGAACGACGAGAAGTCGCCGTGCAGGAACATGACGCCGCCGCGGGTGGGGCGGACCCAGCCGGGCCCGCGCTCGCGCACGAGCCGGTGGACCCGGAAGCGGGCGTTGGGCCCCGCGCCCATGGTGACGGTGAACGTGGTGTGGGCGACGTCGCCGCGCACCAGCGTGCGCTCGATCGCGACCGTGGGCGCGGTGACGGCGGCGGTGGTCGCGCCGAGCTCCGGCGCGGTGGGGGTGTCGACACAGGCGGCGAGCGCGAGCGCGCCCAGACAGGTAGCAGACCAGCGAATCATCAGGACCTCCTACCGACCAGACGGAGGCCACCGCCGACCTTGCACAGAAATCGTCAGCCCTGCAGCAGCCGGGCGATCGACAGGTCGAGCTGCGAGCGCACCATGCGCGCGATGCTGTCGAGCTGATCGGCCGGCAGCGCCAGCCGCTCGGTCAGGCGCGCGCGCGCGGCGTCGGCCACCGCCTGGGCCGCGTCCCGCACCCAGCGCGACACCGTCGACTCGTGCACGCGGTAGAGCCGCCCGATCGCCGCCAGCGGCGTGCCCTCGACGAAGTGCAGCCGCAGCACCACCCGCGGCCGCCCGCCCAGCGCCGCCAGCGCGTCGGTCAGCGCCGCGCGCCACTCGACCTGGAAGCGGGCCTTGAGCGCGCGCAGCTCCGGGTCGGGCTCGCGCGCCGCCAACTCCGCGAGCACGTCGACCGGGACGTCGCCGCGCACCAGCGCGCGCTGGTGATCGATCGCGACCCGGGTCACCGCCACCCGCAGCCAGCCCGCGAGCGGCCCGGTGCCGCGGTACCCGGCGATGCGCGGTGGGCGATCGTCGCTGGCCACCAGCACCCGCACCCGCGCCAGCTGGCGCACCTCATCGCGCGCGGCCGGGTCGAGCCCGCGCGGGGCGATCGTCGCCATCAGGTCGTCGACGGCGCGGACCGCCGCCGGATCGCCGCGCCCCGCCGCCCACGCCACCAGCAGCTCGTCGAGGTGCTCCGGCCGAGCGCCGGCGCCGACCTGGGCCACCGCGTGCGCCGCGAACCCGGCGGCGGCGATCGTCGGCCGGCGCGCGCACGCCGCCGCGATCGCGTCCTCGAGCGACGCCACCGTCGGCGCGTCCGGGCCCGCCGTCAGATCGGGCACGGCCCCGTGCCGCAGAAGTACGCGGACACGGTGGTCGAGGCGTTCATCGTCAGGGTGCAGGTCCCGCCCGCCAGCGTGCAGCCGCTGATGTCGATCAGCGCATACCCTCCCGCCGGCGCCGGCGTCAGGGACACCGCGGCGCCGCGGTTGAAGGTCAGCGTGCACAAGGTCGTGTTGGGATCGGTGCTGGTGCACACGCTCGGGCCCATGACCGGCGACGGCGACGACCGCAGCGTGCCGCTGCCGTAGACCGACAGGGTCAGCGTCACCGTCGGCGCGAGATCGAACGTCGCGCGCGCGGACCGGGCCTGCGACATCGTCAGCTGGCACGGCCCGAACGCGCCGGTGCAGTCGCCGCTCCAGCCGCTGAACACGTTGTCGGCCGCCGGGGTCGCCAGGAGCCCCACCATCATCCCGGCGTTGTAGTTCTCGGTGCAGTCGGCGCCGCAGTTGATCCCGGTGCTGCCGCTGAGGTTGTTGACCGTGCCGGTGCCCGTGCCGGCGCGGGTGACCGTCAGCGTGAACTGGCGCAGGTCGAAGCGCGCGTCGACCGCGGTCGCGGCGTCGATCGTGACCACGCACGTCGTGGCGGCGCCGCTGCAGGCCCCGCTCCAGCCGACGAAGGTCGAGTCGGCGGCGGGCGTCGCGGTCAACGTGACCATCGTGCCGGGCGCGTAGACCTCGGCGCAGTCGGTGCCGCAGGTGATGCCGGCCGGCGCCGAGGTCACGGTGCCGCCGCCGGCGCCGCTGCGGGTCACGACCAGGCTCTGGCTCTGCCCGAACGCCGCGCTCACCTGGACGTCGTCGTTGACGGTGATCGCGCAGGTGCCGCCGCCGGTGCAGGCGCCCGACCAGCCGAGGAACGTCGACCCCGGGCTCGCGGTCGCGGCCAGCACCAGCGACGTGCCGTGGTCGACCGTGATCGTGCAGGTGCCGGGGCAGTCGATCCCCCCGGCCGGCGAGGTGACGCGCCCGGTGCCGTTGCCCGCGGGCATGACCGTGACGGTGTGGCGCTGGATGTCGAAGCCGGCGTTGACCGCGCTCGCGGCGTTGACCACCAGCGAGCAGGTCGGCAGCGCGCCCGAGCAGCCGCCGCCCCAGCCGGTGAACGACGCGCCGGCGGCCGGGGCCGCGGTCAGCGTGACCAGCGTGCCCACCGGGAAGCTGCCGGTGCAGCTGGCGCCGCACGTGATCCCGGCCGGCATCGACGTGACCGTGCCGGTGGCCGTGCCGCCGAGGACGACCGTGAGCTCGGCGGTCGCGGTGCCGCCGCCGTCGATCGCGGCGTCGACGCCGGGTGGCGCGGCGTCGGTGACCGCCTTGACCGGGTCGCAGCCCGAGGACGCGACGATGAACAGCGCAACCAGCGCGAGCAGACGACCGTGCATGAATCCTGACCTCCGCGCAGCCGAGCCGCGCCGCGGCATCGTAGTGCACCTGCCCAGTGAGCGCACGCGGGGTCGATCACACGTCGGGCCCACCCGTCCGCGGTAACCGCGTGCCCCAGGCGGCGTACCCTCCCGCACAGCGATGAGCGACCCGAGCCCGTCCGAGATCACCCCGCCGGCCGTCTACTGGAACCGACGCGCGTTCCTGCGCGGCGGCGCGATCGCCGCCGGCGCCCTGGCCAGCGCGGCGCTGTATCGCCGCTGGAACGGCGTCGAGCTGCGCCAGGTCGACACCGCCGCGATCGACGGCGTGCGCGCCGCGCCGGCGGCGACCGACCCGCGTGGGTTCCGCGTCGACGAGGCCCTGACGCCGCTGGCGAGCGTCGCCAACTACAACAACTTCTACGAGTTCACGACCGACAAGGACGGCGTCGCCGCCGCCGCCGCCGGCTTCGACACCCGCGGCTGGACGGTCGAGGTCGACGGCCTCGTCGGCAAGCCGCGCCGCTTCGACCTCGACGACCTGCGCCGGCTGGCCCCGCCCGAGGAGCGCGTCTACCGGATGCGCTGCGTCGAGGCCTGGTCGATGGTGATCCCGTGGGTCGGGTACCCGCTGGCCCGGCTGCTGGCCGCGGTCGAGCCGCTCGGCGACGTCCGCTACGTCGCGTTCGAGACCCTCCACGATCCGGCCCGCATGCCCGGGCAGCGGACCGACGTGCTCGACTGGCCGTACCGCGAGGGCCTGCGCCTCGACGAGGCGATGCACCCGCTGGCGATCCTGGCGACCGGCCTGTACGGCCGCGACCTGCCGCCTCAGGACGGCGCGCCGGTGCGCCTGGTGGTGCCGTGGAAGTACGGCTTCAAGGGCGTGAAGTCGATCGTCAAGGTCACGCTCACCGCGGGCGAGCCGCCGACCAGCTGGAGCCGCGTCGCCCCCGACGAGTACGGCTTCTACGCCAACGTCAACCCGGCGGTGCCGCACCCGCGCTGGAGCCAGGCCACCGAGCAGCGCATCGGCGAGTCAGGCCGGCGCAAGACCCTGCCCTTCAACGGCTACGCCGACCAGGTCGCGAGCCTCTATGCCGGGATGGATCTCCGTGCCCAGTTCTGACGCCGGCGCGGTCGCCGTCGACGCCCCGCCGCGACGCGCCGCCGCGCTCGGGTTCGACGCCAGCTTCGCGCGTCGGTTCGCGTGGGCGTGCGGCCTGGCGCCGCTGGTGGTGCTGGCCTGGGACGCCTACCGCGGCCAGCTCGGCGTCAACGCGGTCAACTACGCGATCCGGACCACCGGCATGCTCGGCCTGGTGTGCCTGGTCGCGGCGCTGGCGATCACGCCGGCCCGGCGGCTGACCGGCGCGGCGACGCTGATCGCCGCGCGGCGCCCGCTCGGCCTGCTCGGCTTCGGCTACATCGCGCTGCACTTCGCGATCTTCTTCTGGTTCGATCGCGACGCCAGCCTGGCCAGCACCGCCGAGGAGGTGCTCGAGCGCCGCTACCTGCAGATCGGGTTCGGCGCGCTGGTCGCGATGGTGCCGCTGGCCGTGACCTCGACCGATCGCATGATCGCCCGCCTCGGCCCGCGCCGCTGGAAGGCGCTGCACCGGCTCACCTACGCCATCGTCGTCGCCGGGGTCGCGCACTTCTACCTGCTGGTCAAGGCCGACGTGGCGCGCCCGCGGGCGTTCGCCGTGGTCGTCGGCGGCCTCTTGCTCCTGCGCGTCGCCGCGCACTACCTCGAGCTCCGCGCCCGGGCCGCGCGCCCGGCCGCGGTCGCGGCCCCGACCGCGGCGCCACGACCCTGGCGCGGCGCGCTGCGGGTCGCCCGGGTCTTCGACGAGGCGCCCGCCGTCCGCACCTTCCGGCTGGTCGCGCCCGACGGCGGCCCGCTGCCGTTCACCCACGCCCCCGGCCAGTACCTCACGCTCGAGCTGACCGTCGACGGCGCGCCGCTGTACCGCTCGTACACGATCGCGTCGGCGCCGACCCGCACCGGCGCGCTCGAGATCACCGTCAAGCGCGCCCGCGACGGCCACGGCTCGGCCCACGTCCACGCGACCCTGCGCGAGGGCGCCGAGGTGACCGTGCGCGGCCCCCACGGCCGGTTCGTGTTCGACGGCGCCGGCGCCGACCGCGTGCTCCTGATCGCCGGCGGCGTCGGCATCACGCCGATCATGGCCATGGCGCGCGCGCTGACCGATCGCGCGTGGCCCGGCCGGATCGATCTGATCGTCGCGGTCCACGCGCCGGCCGACGTGATCTTCGCCGACGAGCTGCGCTACCTCGCCGGCCGGTTCCCCAACCTGCACCTGTGCATCACCGCGTCGGCGCCCGACGACGCCTGGCCCGGGGCCCGCGGCCGGATCACCCCGGCGCTGTTGACCGAGCACGTCCCCGACCTGGCCGCCGCGCCGGTGTACCTGTGCGGGCCCGAGCCGATGATGGACGCCGTCACCGCGATGCTGCGCGCGCTCGGCACGCCGGCCGCGGCGATCCACACCGAGGCGTTCGTGGCCGCAGCCGCGCCGCCGCCGATCGACGCCGGCCCCGGCGAGGTCCGGTTCGAGCGCGCCGGCAAGCGCGGCACCGGCCTGACCGTGCTCGACGCCGCCCTCGCGTGCGGGGTCGAGCTGCCCTACGAGTGCCGGTCGGGGATCTGCGGCCAGTGCAAGACCCGGGTGGTGCGCGGCGACGTGGTGCTGGGCCCGGTCGAGGCCCTGACCGCGGACGAGCGCGCCCGCGGCTACATCCTGGCGTGTCAGGCCCGGCCGGCGGGCGAGGTCGTCGTCGACGCCTGACACCCGACCGCTACCCGCAGGGCGCGTGCGGTTGCCCTGGCATCGCCCCCCGACAATTTCGTAGACTGGTCGGAATGGCCCGCACCCCAATCGCATCGTCCTTGCGTTCGCTGTGGCGTGACCTGACCCGCGCCCGCGCCGCCGGCATCCCCGTTGACGAGCTCCGCGACCGCCGCGCGGCGGGCACGCGCCCGAGCCGCCGCGACGTGCTGCTCGGCGGCGCCGCCGGGGCCGCGCTGCTGGCCGCGCCCAAGCGCGCCCGCGCCGCCGGCAACGATCCGACGATCGCGATCGTCGGCGGCGGCATCGCCGGGCTGTCGTGCGCCCTGACCTTGCTCGACAAGGGCATCGAGTCGACCGTCTACGAGGCCTCGGGCCGGATCGGCGGCCGCATGTTCTCCAACCGCACCGGCTACTGGAACGCCGGCCAGGTCAGCGAGTGGGGCGGCGAGCTGATCGACACCGGCCACACCACCGTGCGCGGCCTGGCCGATCGCTTCGGCCTGCCGATCGACGATCTGTTCGCGGCCCAGCCGGCGAACTCGGTCGAGGTCTACAAGGTCGGCGGCGGCTACTACCCCAAGACCCAGGCCGACGCCGACTTCGACGCGATCTACCGGATCGTCCGCGACGACCTGCACGCGGCGCCGTTCCCGACCACCTTCGACTCGTTCACCGCCGCGGGCGCCGCGCTCGACGCGATGAGCGTCTACGACTGGATCGAGGCGCGCGTGCCCGGCGGCCACGCCAGCCCGCTGGGCCAGGTGCTCGACCTCGCCTACGCGATCGAGTACGGCGCCGACACCACCGCCCAGTCGTCGCTGAACCTGCTGTACCTGCTCGCCTACCAGCCCAAGCCGCGCGACCACACGCTGGCGGTGTTCGGCGAGTCCGACGAGCGCTACCACATCCGCGGCGGCAACCAGCGCCTGCCCGAGGCGATCGCCGCCTACCTGGGCGCGCGCGTGGTCACCGGCGAGAAGCTGGTCAAGCTCAAGGAGACCGCCGGCGGGCGCTACAAGCTCACGTTCGAGCGCGGCGCGCAGTGCGTCGATCGCACGTTCGACTACGTGGTGCTGGCGCTGCCGTTCGCGGCCTACACCTTCGACTACGCCCAGGCCGGCTTCGATCCGCTCAAGCTCGAGACGATCTCGACCCTGGGCCGCGGCCACAACGGCAAGCTCCAGCTGCAGTTCGACACCCGCGGCTGGCTCGGCAGCGGCCCGTGGCCCGGCATCTCCAACGGCTCGACCTACGCCGACACCGGCTACCAGTGCAGCTGGGACGTCACCCGCGGCCAGGCCGGCACGCCCGGCATCCTCAACCTGTACTCGGGCGGCGCGGTCACCGACGGCATGCGCGCCACCAGCGCGTTCGGCACGGCCGGCAACGCCCAGGTCCGCCAGGACGTCAACGCCGGGCTCGCCCAGCTGGCGCCGGTCTATCCCGGCCTCAGCTACAGCGGCAAGGCCACCCAGTCGATCTGGCACAAGGCGCCGCTGTTCAACGCGTCGTACTCGTACTACGGCGTCGGCGCGTACACCTCGATCGCCGGCTACGAGGCCGCGACCCAGGGCGGCGTGTACTTCTGCGGCGAGCACACGTCGATCGACTTCCAGGGCTTCATGGAGGGCGGCGCCGTGACCGGCGTCGACACCGCCAAGGAGCTCAAGCGCGCGATCCGCCACGCGTGAGCCGCGGCCGCGCGGCCGCCGCGCCGCGCGGTCAGTACGACCGGTCGTTGGTCGTGACCCAGTAGCCGGTCGTCATGCCCGGCGGGTGCAGCGGGGTCAGCGTGCAGCCGGTGGTGACACCGCCGACCACCGTCGGCGTCGCGTCGACCACGCGCCACATGTCGCCCGCGCCGAAGCCGCCCGACTGATCGAACGCGGTCACGACGTCGGGCGCGGCGCCGTAGGTGCCCAGCAGCCGACCGCCGCAGTACACGTTCACCAGCGGGCTGGCGACGCCGGTGCCGCTGTAGTAGTGGGCCATGACCCGGTAGGTGCCGTTGTTGACGGGCGTGTCGACGTTGATGTTCTCGGGCGTGCCGTTGCGGAAGATGCTGTCGATGTCGAGGCGCGGGTTGCGGCAGTACCCGAGCAGCGTCCACGACGCGCCCTCGGGCCCACCCGAGCACTCGGCGATCGGGCTGTTGGCGTAGCCCCAGTTCGCGGCCGGGCTGTCGGTGGCCGAGCAGTTGCGGTAGTAGCAGTCGTCGTTGTTGACGGTCGACCCGGTCGCGGTCGTGGTGAACCAGTAGCGCTGGCCGGTCGTGCCCGAGCGGTACAGGTGCAGATCGATGTCGGTGTTGGCGGTGCGATCGGAGCACTGCTCGATGCGCAGGCCGGGGCCGGCGACGTGGACGATGAACGTGCACTCGTAGACCACGCCGGCCGGGGTCGTGATCCGGACGTGCACGGTGTAGTCGCCCGACAGGGTCGGCCGCAACGTCAGCGTCGGCCCGTTGGCGCCGGTCAGCGTGAACGTCTGCACGACCGGGCTGGTCGTCGTCAGGAACAGCCGATCGCACGGGCCGCCGGTCACGTCCCACGCCCACGTCGCGACCGCGCCGCCGTAGAACTGGGTCCCGTCGATCACGTAGTTCTCGAACGGCGCGCCGTCGGGCAAGGACCCCGGCGCCGGGCACGCCAGCTCGACGATGCAGCACGCGGGGTTGTCGTCGACGCACCCGTTGCAGTTGTTGTCGAGGCTGTCGCACGGCTCGGCCGCCCCCGGCGCGATGCCGCCCACGCACGGCCCCCACTCGCGGAACTCGCCCGTCCCCTGGCAGGTCTGCATGCCGTCGACGCACGCGCCGACGTGCCGCCGCCCCGGCGGGCCGTTGAAACACTGCTGCACCGCCCCGGCCGTGCAGCCGCAGCCCTCGTCGACCATGCCGTTGCAGTTGTCGTCGGTGCCGTTGTCACACAGCTCGATCGCCATGCACCCGTCGTTGACCGGGTTCGTGCACGTCAGGTCGCCGCAGATCTCCGCGTCGGTCTCGGGGATCGCGTCGATCGGCAGCGCCGGCGCGTCGATCGGCACGTCGGGCGCGTCGACCGTCGACACGTTCGCGTCGGGGTCGGTGCCGGTGGCGTCGCCGCCACCACCGGGCGCGTCGACGTCGCCGCCGCCGGTGTTCGTCGGGCCGCAGCCCCAGGCGAAGGCGATCGCCAGCGCGATCACCGCCATCGAAGCCCCGCGCGTCCGCTTGTGCATGTCGGGCAGTCCCATCCGGCGCAGCCGCGCCACCGTGAACCGTTCGTCGAGGTAAGATCAGGATCAGTACGTGCGATCGCCGGTGGTGACCCAGTAGCCGGTCGTCATGCCCGGCGGGTGCAGCGGGGTCAGCGCGCAGCCGGTGGTGACGCCGCCGACCACGGTCGGCGTCGCGTCGACCACGCGCCACATGTCACCGCCGCCGAAGCCGCCCGACTGATCGAACGCGGTCACGGTGTCGGGCGCGGCGCCGTAGGTGCCCAGCAGCCGACCGCCGCAGTAGACGTTGACCAGCGGGCTCGCGACGCCAGTGCCGCTGTAGTAGTGGGCCATCACCCGGTAGGTGGCGTTGTTGGCCGGCGTGTCGATGTTGACGTTCTCGGGCACGCCGTTGTCGAAGATGCTGTCGATGTCGAGGCGCGGGTTGCGGCAGTACCCGAGCGCCTGCCACTGCGTGCCCTCGGGGCCGCCCGAGCACTCGGCGATCGGACTGTTGGCGTAGCCCCAGTTGACCGGCCCCTGCGACGCGAACGACGTGGCCTTGCAGTTGAAGTAGTAGCAGTCGTCGTTGTTGATCTGCGAGCTGCTGCCGGCGCCGCCGACGACGGTCGAGAACCACGGCGTGGTCGTGCCAGGCTTGTGGACGTGCAGATCGATGTCGGTGTTGGCGGTGCGGTTCGAGCACTGCTCGATGCGCAGGCCGGGGCCGGCGATGTGGACGATGAACGTGCACTCGTAGACCACGCCGGCCGGGGTCGTGATCCGGACGTGCACGGTGTAGTCGCCCGACAGGGTCGGCCGCAACGTCAGCGTCGGCCCGTTGGCGCCGGTCAGCGTGAACGTCTGCACGACCGGGCTGGTCGTCGTCAGGAACAGCCGATCGCACGGGCCGCCGGTCACGTCCCACGCCCACGTCGCGACCGCGCCGCCGTAGAACTGGGTCCCGTCGATCACGTAGTTCTCGAACGGCGCGCCGTCGGGCAAGGACCCCGGCGCCGGGCACGCCAGCTCGACGATGCAGCACGCGGGGTTGTCGTCGACGCACCCGTTGCAGTTGTTGTCGAGGCTGTCGCACGGCTCGGCCGCCCCCGGCGCGATGCCGCCCACGCACGGCCCCCACTCGCGGAACTCGCCCGTCCCCTGGCAGGTCTGCATGCCGTCGACGCACGCGCCGACGTGCCGCCGCCCCGGCGGGCCGTTGAAACACTGCTGCACCGCCCCGGCCGTGCAGCCGCAGCCCTCGTCGACCATGCCGTTGCAGTTGTCGTCGGTGCCGTTGTCACACAGCTCGATCGCCATGCACCCGTCGTTGACCGGGTTCGTGCACGTCAGGTCGCCGCAGATCTCCGCGTCGGTCTCGGGGATCGCGTCGATCGGCAGCGCCGGCGCGTCGATCGGCACGTCGGGCGCGTCGACCGTCGACACGTTCGCGTCGGGATCCCCGGCGTCGCCGCCGCCCCCGGGCGCGTCGATCTCATCGCCGCCGCCGGTGTTCGTCGGGCCGCAGCCCCACGCGAAGGTGATCGCCAGCGCGATCGAGGCGAGGCAAGTCCCGCGCATGTTCATTGGCCGATGCTAACCAAACCTGCGGCAATCCGCGCGGTGCGTCGATATCCGACACCGCCTACACGCGCCCGCCGACTCACCGGGGCGAGATCGAGTAGCGTTCGGTGGTGCAGCCGCAGAGCCTCGTCCTGCGCACCGAGCTCGCCGTCGCCCGGCTGTCCAGCGCCGTCGACGATCGCGGCGATCACCTGGTGATCACCACGGCCGCCGAGCCCGACTTCTTCTGGGGCAGCTTCCTGGCGATCGCGCCACCGCGCACCGCCCCCGCCGCCGAGGTCTGGCTGGCGCGGGCCGCCGCCGCGACCCCGCCGGGGGCCGCCCACGCGGCGCTGATGATCGACGCGATCGATGGCGCGCTGGCGCCGAACGTGGCCGCGGCGCTGGTCGCCGCAGGCGCGACCATCGAGACGACGATCGCGATGGTCTGCGATCAGCCGCTGCGCGCGGTGACGGCGGCCGACGTGACCGTGCGGCGGTTCGATCGACCCGCCGACTGGGCCGCGCTGCTCGGGTTGTCGCTGACGATCGATCCCGAGACCCCGGCCCTGCGGCGCTTCCTCGAGGTCCGGATCGCCGCACGCGCCGCCGCAGCAGCCCTGGATCAGGTGCGCTGGTGGGGCGCGTTCGCCGGCCCCACCCTGGTGGCGTCGGCCGGCGTGGTGCCGCTGGCCGACTGCGCCCGCTACCAGGACGTCCAGACCCACCCCGACCATCGCCGGCGCGGCCTGGCCTCGGCGATCCTGGCCGCCATCGCCGTCGATCAGCGCGCCGCCGGGCGCACGCGCCTGGTGCTGGTGGTGGCCGAGGACAACGCGCCGGCGCGCGCGGCGTACCAGCGGCTCGGCTTCGTCGAGCGCGACCGCGCGGTCAACGCGCTGCGCCCGCCGCTCGCCTAGGTTTTCAGAGACTCTGCGTTTGCGCCCGTCGTCGCCTCAGGAATCCGAGGTCCGCGCCCGTGGTTTCGCACGCCTGGCGGTGGCACACCCCGTGCTAAACCTGGGACCGATGCGCCTCCTCCCCGCCGCCATCCTCGCCTCCGCCGCCCTCCTCGCCCCCTCGCTCGCGCACGCCGGCCGCTTCGCGGTCGGCGTGTCCCTCGGCCGCACCCAGACCGAGGCCGACGCCAGCCTCGACGCCAGCTCGACCGCGGCGCTGTGGGGCCGTGTCGGCTTCGGCAAGCGCTTCGGGCTCGACCTCGAGCTCGGCAAGATCAGCACCGAGGACGACACCACCCGGATCCGCACCCTCAACCTGGTGGGTCGGATGTCGATCGCCGATCTGCACGGCGGCGCCGTCCACCCGATGGTGCTGATCGGCCTCGGCACCGACTCGACCGACGCCGCCGACTACACCCACGGCGAGTTCGGCGCCGCGATCGAGGTCGACCTCGCCAAGGACTTCGTGCTCGGCGCCGACTTCCGCTTCGGCGATCGCACGGTCGACGCCCAGCCCGCCGTCGACGGCCTCACCGACCCTGTCACCCCGCAGCCGGCGTTCCGCCAGCCCTACGATCTCACCGACGGCAGCTACCGCGCCGGGCGCCTGTACCTCGGCGTCCGGCTGTAGCGCCCCCGCCGCGCGCGCCGCGCACGCCGCGCAACCGTCTGGGTCCAGCACCGGTCCACCCGCCGGGAGTTTTGCGTCCTGGTTGGGGGCCCGTCGGGGCTGGCGCCCGACGTACCGACCCGATCGGGGCGCGACCGTGGACCTCCGAGTCCCCCTGCGCCTGCCGGGGTTCGGCGACGAACTCGTTGGCGCTCAGATCGCGAACTCGAAGCCGTGCTTGACCAGCCGGTCGTACTTCTTGCGATCGAACCGGTACAGGCGCGCGGCCCGGTGACGGACGCCGGTCTGCCACTCGTCGGTCTCGATCACCAGATCGAGCGACAGGATCTTCTTGCGGAAGTTGCGCTTGTCCAGCTCGCGCTCGAGGATGATCTCGTAGAGGCGCTGGAGCTGGGTCAGCGTGAACCGGGGCGGGAGCAGCTCGAAGCCGATCGGCGCGTAGCGGACCTTGCCGCGCAGCCGGGCCACCGCGGCGTCGATGATCGTCGCGTGGTCGAACGCCAGCGTCGGCAGCCTCGCCAGCGGGTGCCAGCCGGCCGCGGCCGCGTCGGTGCCGGCCGCCAGCCGGAAGTCGGCCAGCTTGGCGAGCGCGTAGTACGCGACCGAGATGACGCGGTGGCGCGGATCGCGCTCGGGCGCGCCGAAGGTGTAGAGCTGCTCGAGGAACACGTCGGTGATGCCGGTCTCCTCGGCCAGCTCGCGCCGGGCCGCGTCCTCGAGGCCCTCGCGCTCGCCGACGAACCCGCCCGGCAGCGCCCAGGCGCCCTGCCACGGCTCGAGGCCGCGGCGGATCAGCAGCACCTTCAGATCGTCGGTGTCGAGGCCCAGCACCACGCAGTCGACCGCGACCGCGGGCCGCGGGTAGTCGTAGGTGTGGCGGCCGGGCGGCGGCGGGGTCCAGCGCGCGGTCGCCATCAGCGCCCCCGCTCCGCGACCCAGGCCGCGAACTCCGCGGTGGTCGTGTAGGCGCGCAGCGCCGCCAGCTCGCGGGCGAACCCGCCCGACAGGATCGGGAACCGGCACCACGATCGCGGATCGAGGTTCTTGTCGTCGAGGTGGAAGCCCGGCGCGAACCGCTCGCGCTTCCACTGGTTCCGGCACCACAGCGTGAAGAAGCGCTCGATCCACACGACCAGATCGGCCAGCGCGTGCGCCGGGAACATCGGCGCGACCTCGGCCAGCACCTCGAGCGGCATGCGCTTGTCGCGGATGGCCTCGTCCTCGATCGCCTCGAGCACGTCGTACGGCATCAGGTCCTTCTCGTCGGTCTGGCCCTGCCCCGGCGGCCGCAGCTCGGCGGTCGGCTGCTGGGCGTTGATGAAGCGCAAGGCCGGGATCGGCGCCAGCCCGCTGACGCCGGTGGTCTCCATCCACCGCAGCCACACCCGCAGGTAGGTCTTGTCGATGCCGCCCAGCGGCGCCAGCCCGCCGGCGGTGTCGCCGTCCATCGTGGCGTAGCCGACCGCGGCCTCGGAGCGGTTCGACGTCGTCAGCAGGATCGCGTTGCGCAGGTTCGCGAGCAGCCAGATCGACGGCGCCCGCACCCGGGCCTGGATGTTCTGCAGCGCCACGTCGTCGCGCTCCCAGGTGAGCGGGCGGCCGATCGCGGCCTCGACCGTCGCGGTGTAGCCGCGCAGCAGCGCGTCGACCTCGAACAGGTGGAACTCGGCGCCGACCGCGGCCGCGACCTCGCGCGCGGCGGTGCGCGTGACCTCGCCCGAGTTGGCGGTCGGCTGGTACGCGCACGCGAGCAGCTGGTGGGTCAGCGCCGCGGGGTCGGCGGCGGTGGCGGCGTCGATCGTCAGGTGGCCCAGCGCCGCGCGCACGCCGTCGGTGCCCAGCTCGGCCAGCGCCAGGTCGAGCGCGGTCCGCACCAGCACCGCGCACGCGGCCGAGTCGGCGCCGCCGGAGATCGACACGACGTAGCCGCCGCTGCGGCTCTTGCGCAGGTAGTCCCACAGCCCCAGCGCGACCGCGCGCGCGAACTCCTCGTGCCGGGTGTCGGGCCCGTCCTCCCACGACGCGGCCAGGGTCGTCGGCGCCTCGGGGCGGCGGGTCGGCCACGCGAAGTCGATCTCGACCACGCCCATCTCGGCGTCGTGGCGCGGGCGGTGGCTGCCGCGCCGGGCCTGCTCGCGCCGGTTCGACTCGACGTCGACGACCGCGATCGCCAGCTCGACCGGGGCGAACCCGAGCCGCCGGCCCCGGGCCAGGAGCTCGCCGCCCGACGCGACCATCGCGCCGCCGTCGTAGACCACGCGCCCGGCCTCGTTGCCGAGCAGGTTGGCGTAGAGGTAGCCGACGCCGAACGCGCGGCTGCCCTCGACCACGAACCGCTGCCGCACGATGAACTTGCCGAACGCGAAGTGGCTGGCCGACGGGTTGAGCAGCAGATCGACGCCGCGCAGCGCCAGGTCCGAGCCCGGGCGGTTCGCGACCCAGGCGTCCTCGCAGATCTCGAAGCCGATGCGCACGTCGCCGACGTCGAACAGCACGTCGCCGATCGGCCACTCCTGATCGCCGTGCTCGAGCACGTCGCGCTCGCCGGCCGGCCACTCCTTGAACCAGCGCGGCTCGTAGTGGATGCCGTCGCCGGCCAGGAACCGCTTGCCGACGAAGCCGGCGATGGCCCCGTCGACCACCAGCGCCGCGGCGTTGTAGAGCGCCTTCTCGTGGTAGAGCGGCAGGCCGAACGACACCACCAGCCCGCGGGTGTCGGGGACGAGCTCCTCGAGGCAGCGGAACGCCTGCTCCTGCAGCCCCGGCGCGAAGAACGCGTCCTCGCAGCCGTAGCCGGTGATGCACAGCTCCGGCAGACACACCACCGTCGCCCCGGCCGCGCGCGCGCCGGCCAGCGCCGCCCGGATGTTGGCGAGGTTCTGATCCCAGTCGAAGGGGATCTGGTTGAGGCACGCAGCGGCGACCTTGACGAGCTTCACAGGGGGCTCCATGCGATGAGCGATCGGGAGGGAGTCGGATCGGAGTCGGGATCGGAGTCGGTTCGGAGTCGGCGTTCGGATCCGGCGTTGGGATCGGGATCGGAGTCGGGATCGGGAATCGGGAGTCGGGATCGGAGTCGGGATCGGAGTCGGAGTCGGAGTCGGGGTCGGAGTCGGGATCGGAGTCGGAATCGGAATCGGCGTCAGGGTCGGAACCGGAATCGGAATCAGGATCGGACCGGAGTCGGATCGGCGTCAGGGTCGGGTCGGAGCCGGAGTCAGGAGCCGGAGTCGGAGTCGGAGCCGGAGTCGGAGCCGGATCCGGAGTCAGAGCCGGAGCCGGAGTCGGAGCCGGAGTCGGAGTCGGAGCGGAGTCGGAGTCGGAGCCGGAGCCGAAGTCGGAGTCGGAGCCGAAGTCGGAGCCGGAGTCAGAGTCGGAGCCGGAGTCAGAGCCGAAGTCGGAGCCGAAGTCGGAGTCGGAGTCGGAGTCGGAGTCGGAGTCGGAGTCAGAGCCGGAGTCGGAGTCGGAGTCGGAGCCGGAGTCGGAGCCGGAGTCGGAGCCGGAGCCGGAGCCGGAGTCGGAGCCGGAGTCGGAGTCGGAGTCTCGCGCCTAGTGACTCTCGCGCAGGTGCTCGACCAGGAGCGGCGCGACCGACTCGACCTCGAGGAAGTCCGAGGCCAGCTCGACCGCGCGCGGGTGGCTGTCGGTGACCACGACCCGGCCGAACAGGCCGGTCGCGCGGATGCTGTCGATCGAGTCGCCCGGGAAGATGCCGTGGGTCGCGATGGCGTCGATGCCGACGGCGCCGGCGTCGCGGTAGGCCCGCGCGGCGTTCACCAGCGAGCCGCCGGTGCGGATCATGTCGTCGTAGATGACGACGCGCTTGCCGTGGACCTCGGCCGACACGCCCGTGACGGCGGTGTGGGCGCCATCGAGCCGGCGCTTGTAGACGAACGCCGCCGGCACGCCCAGATCGTTGGCGAGGCTCTCGACCCACTTGGCGCGGCCGGCGTCGGTGCAGGCCAGGACGAAGTCGTCGCCGCCGAGCCGGCGCGCGGCCGCGGTGACGATCGGCTTGCCGTAGACGTGGACCGTCCGGATCGCGCCCTCGAAGTAGTGCGCGATCGTGCCGACGTGGAGGTCGAGCAGGAACACCCGGTTGCCGCGGCTGGCCTCGGGGATCGACGACAACAGCCGGGCCCGAGTCTTGGCGGTCACCACCTCGCCCGGGTGCACCGACCGCTCCATCGTCGAGTAGCCGTAGTACGGCACCACCAGCGTCAGGCGGTAGGCGCCGGCCGCGACGATCGTCGACGCCAGGTCGTAGATCTCGCAGGTGGCGTCCTCGTCGAGGGTGCCGCCGACGATCACGACGTCGCGATCGGCCACCGGCGTGACCACGCGCTGGTAGTGCTCGCCGTCGGGGAAGCGGTGGCGCTCGACCTCGCCGCACGGCCACGCGCTGCACTCGGCGATGCGATCGGCCAGGTACTGGTAGCGGCTCGACGCGAACACCAGCGGGGTCATGGCGCGCCCACCTTGGCACGGGCCGCGGCGATCAGCGCCAGCTTGCGGTCGTGCAGCACCGGATCGAGGCCGACCGGGTACGGCTGCGGGTTGAGCGTGCGCCGGGTCCGCGGCGACAGCGCCGCCAGATCGGCCGCGCACCGGGCCCGCGCCACCGCCAGATCGCCGTGGGCGCCGACCAGCTCGCCGTCGCGCAGGGCCGGCACCAGCAGATCGTCCTCGCGATCACCGGCGATCGCGAGCCGGCGCGTGGGATCGCCCAGGTCGTGCGCGACCCGCGGCGACGACGGCCCGGCCTCGGCGTCGTAGATGACGTCGCCCGCCAGCTCGCCGCCGCGCCAGATCCGACGCACGCCGACGATGCCGGGGGTCGAGATCTTGACCGGCTGCTCCGACAGCTTGATCGGGTAGCGCCAGGCGCCGTCGGGCTCGCGGACCGCGCCCAGCTTGTAGACCCCGCCCAGCGCCGGTTGATCGTACGCGGTGATGAGCTTGGTGCCGACGCCCCAGGTGTCGATGCGGGCACCCTGGAGCTTGAGGCTGGTGATCAGCCCCTCGTCGAGATCGTTCGACGCGACCACGCGGGTGTCGGTGAAGCCGGCGGCGTCGAGCTGGGCCCGGGCGTTGATCGACAGGTGCGCGAGGTCGCCGGAGTCGAGCCGGACGCCCAGGAGCCGGTGGCCGGCGGCGCGCAGCTCGCGCCCGACCGCGATCGCCGAGGCCACGCCCGCCTCGGTGTCGAACGTGTCGACCAGGAAGGTGGTCGCGCCCGGCACCGCCGCCGCGTACTCGCGGAACGCGCGGTCGTCGTCGCCCCAGAACATCACCCACGAGTGGGCGTGGGTGCCGCGGACCGGCAGGCCGTAGAGCTTGCCGGCCAGCACGTTCGACGTCGCGGACACGCCGCCGATCCAGGCCGCGCGCGAGGCGGTGACCGCGCCGTCGAGGCCCTGGGCCCGACGCAGGCCCATCTCGAGCACCGGATCGCCGTCGGCGGCCGCGACCACGCGCGCGGCCTTGGTGGCGATCAGCGTCGAGAAGTTCACCAGCGCCAGCAGCGGGGTCTCGACCAGCTGCGCCAGCACCATCGGCGCGCGCACCCGCACCAGCGGCTCGTGCGCGAACACCGCCGCGCCCTCGGGCACGACGTCGACCGTGCCGGTGAAGCGCAGGCCGGCCAGGTAGTCGAGGAAGCCGGCGTCGAACAGCGGCTTGCCGTCAGCGCCGGTGACGGTCGCGAGGTACGCGCAGTCGGACGGCTCGAAGTGGAGCTGGCGCAAGAAGTCGACCGCGAGCGCGGTGCCGGCCGCGATCGCGTAGCCGCCGCCGAACGGCTCGCGCCGGAACGTCAGGTGGAACACCGCCTCGCGCTCGGCGACGCCGGCCTTCCAGTAGCCGTAGGCCATGGTCAGCTGGTACAGGTCGGTCGCCAGCGCGAGCGACGAGCGATACAGCGTGGCCAGCGGCGAGCTCGGATCGGTCATGGGGGGCTCCGACAGGTGGTGGTGGCGATTTTCGACAGCCGGCGATGGCAAGCCGGCGCGAGTTCGCGACAATGCCGGCTGCGACGCCGGATCCGCGCTGGGACGGCTTAAAGTGTAATATGTACACGAACAAGCCCGCCGTCAAGCCATGGTGATCGTCTGGGGCGAGGTCCTGTGGGATCAGTTTCCAGACGGCGACCAGCTCGGCGGGGCGCCGGCGAACGTCGCGTGGCACCTGGCCGGCCTGGGCGCGCGGGTCGAGCTGGTGACCCGGGTCGGCGCGGACGCCGACGGCGCCCGGGCCCGCGCGCGCCTGACCGAGCGCGGGGTCGGCCTGGCGCTGGCGCAGGTGGATCCGCTGCGCGCGACCGGCGCGGTCGCGATCACGCTGGTCGACGGCGAGGCCCGCTACCGCCTCGAGCCCGGGCGCGCGTGGGAGCACCTCGAGCTGACGCCCGAGATCGCCGCCGCCCTGCCGGGTGCGCGCGCGATCGTCTACGGCACGCTGGCCCAGCGCACGCCCGCCGGGTTGGCCGCGCTGACCGCCGCGCTGGCCGCCGCGTCGCCGCGGGTGCTGCGGGTGTGCGATCCCAACCTGCGCGGCAGCGCGGCCACCGCCGCCGACGACCTGGCGCTGACCGCGGCGTTGACCGCCGCCGACGTGGTCAAGCTCAACGAGCGCGAGGTCGACGAGGTCGCCCGGCGCCTGGGCCACGCGGATCCGGTGGCGTGGCTGCTCGACCGCGGCGCGCGCCTGGTGGCGATCACCCGCGGCGCCGCCGGCAGCACGTGGTACGCGCCCGGGCGCACGCTCGAGGTCCCGGCGATCGCGGCGACCGCGGGCGGCGACAACGTGGGCTGCGGCGACGCCTACGTCGCTGGGCTGGTGTACGGGTTGATCAACGGCTGGCCGTGGCGACGCGTGGGCCACCTGGCCAGCGCGCTCGCCGCCGATGTCGCCGGCGTCCGCGGCGCGACGCCCGCGATCGACGGCCGCGCGCGGGTCGAGCGCCTGCCGACGGAGGCGGCGTGACCGCGCCCGCACGGCCACCGCCGATGCGCCGGGCCACGCCGGCGCCGGCCGACGGAGCCGGCCTGACCGCGCTTGGGCGGCCGCCGCTGCTGGCGCGCGCCGGGCCGCTGCTGGTGCTGGCCCTGGCCACGCTGTACGTCGCGCTGATGTACCGGCGGGTGTTCGCCGGCGAGCTGGCGGGCGACGACAACACCTTCCACTGGGCCGAGGCCGTGCGCATCGCCGACGGCCTGCGCCACGGCGACCTCGACCTGTGGAACCCATCGGCGAACGCCGGGTTCCCGACCGGCTACTACTACCAGCTGCTGCCGGCCGCGGTGCCGGGCGCGCTGGCGGCGGTGTTCGGACACACGCTGTTCTGGTTCCAGCTCGCCATCTTCCTGCCGCTGGTGCTGGTGCCCGCCGCCGGCTACCGCGCGCTGCGGGTGCTCGACATCGATCCGTGGCCGGCGCTGGGCGGCGGCGTGGCGATCGCGGTCACGCTGTCGAACTCGAAGTGGGGCCACGGCGCCGACGGGGTGTTCGCGGTCGGGCTGTTCACGCAGGTGTCCGCGTTCGCGGCGTTCCCGCTAGCGCTGGCCCACGGCCTGGTGTGGCTGCGGCGCGGCACCAACCTCGCGAGCGCGATCGGCTGGGGCGTGTTCGTCGGTGTCAGCCACCCGGTCGCGGGCATGGCGCTGGGCGCGGCCCTCGCGCCGATCGCGTGCACGACCGCGTTGGCGCAGGTGCTCGCGTCGGTGTCGTGGTGGCCCTACCCAGCGCCGCAGCCCGGCGCGCCGGCGTGGCGGCCGCTGGTGCGCGTGGTCGTGCTCGGCGCCGGCCTGCTGATCGCCTCGGCCGCGGCGTGGGCGCCGACGCTGATCGACTACCAGGCGTTCGGCGGCTTCCCGCACCGGCTGCCCGACGAGGCCGGCCCCGGCTTCGCGAAGCTCGCGCGCTGGCTCGCGAGCGGCAAGTTCCTCGACGAGGGCCGGCGCCAGATCCTGACCGCGCTGGTGCCCTTGGGGCTGATCGTCGGCGCGCTGCTCGATCGCCGCGCCCACGCGCTGCGCGCGTTCCTGGTGGCGGCGCTGGTGTTCGCGTTCGTGATCGGCATCGGCAAGACGCTCAAGAGCCAGGACGATCTGTTCCCGGCGGTGCGCTTCATGGGCGCGCTCCAGATCGTGCTGGCGATGGGCGTCGGCGCCGGCGCGATCGGCCTGGCGCAGCGGGTGATCCGGTGGGCCGATCGGCTGCGCGACGGCGTCTACCTGCAGGGCGCGATGGGCGCGCTCGTGGGCGTCGTGCTGGTCGGGCTGGCGCCGACGTTCGCGACCCAGCACGATCGCGTGCGCATCTCGACCGACTGGGACACGGTCTACCGCGACGAGCTGCGCACGATCATCCCGGCGATCGCGGCGGCGCGGCCGGGGCGCTTGCAGAACCGCGGCCCCGAGAACCACTGGGCGATGATGCTGCCGTACATCGAGGTCGACCGGCCGACGCTGGTCGCCTACGGCGGGGCGGCGCTGCAGTCGTCGCCGAACTTCGTCTACCTGTGGGCCACGCCGTCGCCGGTGCGCGCGGCCTGGATCTACGACGCGCCGCTGGTGCTGACGACGCCCGAGCGCGGCCCCGACATCGGCGGCACGTTGCTCGCGCACACCGCCCACTTCGAGCTGCGCGAGCTGGCGGCGCCGGGGCTGGTGGCGCCGGTCCAGGTCACCGGCGAGCTGCCGGCCGGGCGCGCGGCGATGCGCAAGGCCGTGCTGCACTGGCAGGACACCGACGCCGCGATGCACAGCCAGGTGCTGGCCCACCACGGCCACGGCATCGCCGGGCCGCCGCCCGACGGCGACGCCCGCGCGATCGTGCGCGGACGCTCGCGCATCGACGCCGATCTCGACGCGCGCGCGGCGACGACCTTCGCGATCCGCGAGAGCTGGCACCCGCGCTGGCGGGCCACGCTCGACGGGCGCCCGGCCCGCGTCCGCCGCATCAGCCCCGACATGATGGCCGTCGACGTCGTCCCCGGCATGCACCACCTCACGCTCAGGTTCGTCCGGCCCTGGTGGACCTGGGCCTCCTGGTCGCTCTGGCCGCTCGCGATGATCCTCGCCGCGTGGTGGTCCCGCCGCCGCGCGCCGTGACTCGAGATCGCCTCGCTCCCGATCGGCTGACACCCGGCCGGCCTCACGGCCGGCGACACCCGATCGGCGGATCACCCGGCCGGCGCTCCCGATCGGCTGACACCCGGCCGGCGCTCCCGATCGGCTGACACCCGGCCGGCGCTCCCGATCGGCTGAAACACCCGGCCGGCGCTCCCGATCGGCTGACACCCGGCCGGCGCTCCCGATCGGCTGAACACCCGGCCGGCGCTCCCGATCGGCTGAAACACCCGGCCGGCGCTCCCGATCGGCTGACACCCGGCCGGCGCTCACCGATCGGCTGACACCCGGCCGGCGCTCCCGATCGGCTGAACACCCGGCCGGCGCTCCCGATCGGCTGAAACACCCGGCCGGCGCTCCCGATCGGCTGAAACACCCGGCCGGCGCTCCCGATCGGCTGACACCCGGCCGGCTGACACCCGACCCGGCCGGCGCTCCCGATCGGCTGACACCCGATCGGCGGACCTCCCGATCGGCTGACACCCGGCCGGCGCTCCCGATCGGCTGACGTCCCGATCGGCTGACACCCGGCCGGCGCTCCCGATCGGCTGACACCCGGCCGACCGAGACACCCGGCCGACCGAGCGGCTCGGAATGTCAGCCGATCGGGACGCCAGGCATCAGCCGCTCACCTGACGTGGGGCAGCCGTGCGCCGGTAGGTGGAGGCTAGTGCGCCGAGCCGACGTAGTCGAACAGCCGCACCGGCAGGGTGGGCGGCGTCACCGAGCACGCCCCGCCCGAACCAGAGCCGACGTCGACGCCGACGGTGCCTGCGAAGATCAGCCCGCCCGAGCCAGTGGCGTTGATGCACGGGTCGCCGCTGCCGGCCAGTCGGAACGGCGCGCCCGAGCCGCCGTACGCGGTGATCGTGTGGAAGGTCTCGCTGGCCGGGTCGACCGTCGAGAAGTCGAAGATGAGCGACAGCGGGATGCCGATGTCGGTCACCGGCGAGAGCGACGCGCTCTGGGTGCCGTCGTTGCGGGTCGACCAGCCCTTGGTGTCGGACACGAAGCACACGAAGTCGAGCGGCACCGGCGCCGTCAGCACGAGCTCGGCGCCGTCGAGCGTGCGCGTCAGGGTGGTCGTGCGCTGGTTGGTGAGCGGCTCGTTGGTCGTGCAGGCCAGGGTCGCGGTGACCGCGCCGGCGCCGCCCGGGCCAGGGCCGTGATCGATCGTCGCGAACGCGCTGCCGCCTGCCGGCGCCATGATCGGGTTGGGCGTGACGACGGGGGTCAGGCCCGACGGACCTCCGCTGACGTCTTCAACGCAGTTCATCGACAGCGGCTGCGTGCCGATGTTGTTCACCGACAGGTTGGTCGTCAACGCCGCCGGGGGCGGGCACGTCGCGAACGTCGCGGCCGGGGTGATCACGGGGAACGGCCCATCGCCGCCAGCCACCGGGATCGAGATCGGCCCCGAGCACGCGCCGACGGCGTCGATCGTGATCGTCGCGGTGACCGGCGCGCCCGCGGGCGGGTTGTACCGCAGGGCCCCGTCGGCGAACGCGCCAGCCGCGATCGTCGCAGGCAGGGCGCTCGCGAAGTCGCCCGTCGCTACGATGGCCAGGGTCGCGGGACCGTTGCCGCCGTTGGTCACGCGGATCGGCGCGTCGGTGGTGGAGCCCGACTGCTGAAAGCCGAAGTCGACTTGACCGACGGCGCTGGTCGTGAGGAATGGTCCGCGCTGGGTGTGACGCACCGGCACGTCGGTGGGGACACCGTTGGCCACGACCCGGACCACCGCGTCGACGACCCGCGGTGCGAACGGCGTCGCGATCGCCAGCCGCGTGACGGTCAGGGTCGCCATCGTGCCCGGCGCGACGGTGCCGCTGGCGGGCGTCACGGTGTAGCGCAGGTGATCGCCGTCGACCTCGACCGGCAGCGTCGCCGTGAAGGTGGCGGTGATCGAGCTGGTGTTGTTGATCGTGATCGATTGAGTGTCGGTCGAGGTCGCCCCGCACGCGACGTCGCCGAAATCGATCGCTCCCGACACCAGCACTCCGCCGGTGGTCGAGCCGGAGCCCGACAGCCGCAGCGTCGACGGCGGCGTGCCGCAGCGCGGACCGCCCCCGAGCTCGAGCGGGACCACCTCGAGATCCGCGCCGGTGCCGGTCGGTGCGTAGCGGACGGAGCCGGACACCAGCGCGCCCGGCAGCAGATCAGCGAAGCCGTTGGTGCCGAAGGTGATCGTGAAGTCGGGGTTGGACAGCGGCCGGAACCCCAGGTTGGTGGCGCCATTGCCGGTGTTCGACACCACGAACGACAGGGTCGAGTTCGTACCCAGCGGGACGTCGCCGAAGTTGATCGACGGCGGGCTGATGCCGATCTGGGCGCCGCGCGTAGTCGCGGTCGCGGTGACGCTCTCGGTCGTGTGGCCCGGGATGTCGGTCGTCACCGTGAGCATCGCCGTCAGCGGTGCGCCGGCGATGGCGGTGGCCGGCACCTGGGCCGTGACCGTGAACGTGGTCGAGGTGCCCGCGAGGATCGTCACCGCCGCCGGCGTCACCGCGAACGCCGGATCCGAGGACGCGAACGAGATCGCCACGTCGGCAGCGCCCGCGGGGTTGGTCAGCGTGACCATCGCCTGGGCCATGCCGCCGCAGTCACCCGCCCCCAGATCGATCGAGCGTGGCAGGTCCAGCGGGCCGACCGCCGACGCATCCGCGCCGCGGCTGTCGGCACCAGCCGCGTCGATGATCGCCGTCGACGAGTCGTCGCATGAACTGGCGGCGAGCGCGAAGAGCGTGGTGAGTACGGCGAGCTGGCGCATGCGGGGTCCCCCTGGGGCGCATCGTCGCACAGGCCCGCGCGTCCCGGGCGAGCTCGAGCCATCCGCGTCGACAGGTCGGTCCGCGGGTGTCCGCACCCGCCCGGCCGACGAGTCTCCATCGACGGACCCTCGCGATCCGACGACTGTCGGCGGTGGCACCGACGTTGGAGGTCCCGGGGAGGGCCGGCGCTCGGACGCGACGGAGTCAGGCGGTACGATCGTGATCTGCGGCGTGCCGGTGAGATAGGAGGACCGACCGGACCGCGGGCGAAGGTGTGCGGTCGCGCGGCCTCGCGTCGCAGCGACCAGGAGCGAGGCGATCGGTCCAGGGTGGCCGGAAGCTCGCTGGCGGCCGGACGTACCATCGTGGGCGCGGCATTGCGCCCAGCGGGAACGCGGTGAGCACGTCGTCGGTCGACGCGTCACCACGCTCACGGACGCGCGCGGCGGCGGCCACGAAGGTTGAGCGGAACGACCGATAGCTCTCGACGTACCTGGCGCGAGACTCGACCGAGGAGGCGTGACACGGCGGGGCCGGCGTCGGGCGAAATCCCCGTGCGCGGCGGGTCGTCGAGACCCGGCAGACCGCCTCGGCGCCCTTGACGTCGGCACCTTCGTGCTCGGCCTCGATCGACCTGAGCATCTCGAGGTGCTTCGCTCGGAGTTGCTCGCTCGACAAGTGGGCCCACGGTCGGATCGGGGCGAGCTCGATGTCGACGCACTCGGCCAGCGCCTCGATCGGACGTGGGTTGACCCGCCGCGCATTGCGGGTGAGGACGTCGAGCGACGTGTACCGCGCCTCGACGACCATGTCGCTGACGAGCGCGCGGGTCGACGACGCGCCGGGCCACTCGATCGGCGAGGCGACCAGTCCCGCCTCGGGCCCCTGCGCCATCAGGTAGCGCAGCCGCGCGATGATCGCCTCATCGTCGACGATGGCGATCGGGCGACCACGTCGGCTCCAGAACGGTCCGCGACGACCCCGCAGCTTGTTGATCTGCCGAGCGATGTTCGAGTGGACGTAGTTGCGGAACAGCGCGAGCTGATCGCCCTCCGTGCCGCTGTACGCCATGTGGAGGTGGTTGACCTGTACCTCGTAGGCGTGCAGCCGCACGCTCGGATACTTCTTGAGCGCCTTGCCAATCACGCCGTCGACGACGCGCTTGCACTCCGCGTCAGGGCGAAGGAGAAACAGCCCGTCGATCGTTCGGATCGTGTCCTCGTACGTGACTTCAGGCAGATACCAACGCAGCGGATACCCCATGCGCGCCTCCGTGCACGGGTCCCTATCAAGCCTCGGGCCAACTCCATGCACGCGAATTCAGGTCGGTGCCTGTCCGGCTCTGGCCGGATACCGCGCCCGGCGGCCGGTATCCGGCGGACATCGGACGGCTGAGGCCGGCGGACGGGTAAGGTGCATCAACCTACGGCGTCCGACGAATGGGTGGCGCGGCCGACGGACGGGTGAGGTGCGTCAGCCCGGGGGGGTTGAGGTGCGTCAGCCCGGGGACGGGTGAGGTGCGTCAGCCCGGGGCGTGCGTCAGCCCGGGGACGGGTGAGGTGCGTCCGCCCGGAAGCGCCCGGAAGGGGTGCGTCAGCCCGGGGGGGGCGGTCGACGAACGGGTGAGGTGCGTCACCCCGAGGCGGTCGACGAACGGGTGAGGTGCGTCACCCCGAGGTGCGTCAGCCCGGGGCGCGTCAGCTTGGGGGCGATCGACGAACGGGTGCGGTGCGTCAGCTCGGGGCGGTCGACGAACGGGTGAGGTGCGTCAGCCCGGGGAACGGGTGAGGTGCGTCAGCCCGGGAAGCAGTGCGTCAGCTCGGGGGCGGTCGACGAACGGGTGAGGTGCGTCAGCCCGGGGAACGGGTGAGGTGCGGCAGCCCGGGGAGGTGCGTCAGCCCGGGGAAGTGCGTCAGCTCGGGGGCGGTCGAGAAACGGGTGAGGTGCGTCAGCCCGAGGAACGGGTGAGGTGCAGCCCGAGGAACGGGTGAGGTGCGTCAGCCCGAGGAACGGGGGAGGTGCGTCAGCCCGGGAACGGGTGAGGTGCGTCAGCCCGAGGAGCGGGTGAGGTGCGTCAGCCCGGGAACGGGTGAGGTGCGTCAGCCCGGGATCGGGTGAGGTGCGTCAGCCCGGGAACGGGTGAGGTGCGTCAGCCCGGGAACGGGTGAGGGGCGTCAGCCCGGGGTGCGTCAGCCCGGGAACGGGTGAGGCGTCAGCCCGGGACGCGCGGCAGCGGCATCTTCAGCGTGTACAGCGCGAGGCGCCAGACGCCGTCGATCTTCACGAACTTGAAGCTACCCTTGACGGTGTAGTTCTTGAACTCGATGAGGCAGTCGACGCTGGTCGAGGTCTTGTTCGGCGAGATCCGCGCCCAGGTGACGTCGAGGACGCGCACGAACGCGCCGAGGGCGGCGTGGCGCTCGCGCTCGGTCCGCTGGAAGTCCTCGAGCGTGATCGACTCGCGGAACCCCTCGGCGGCGTCCTGGTAGACCGCGTCGACGTCGCCATCGAACGAGCGCGTGATCACGTCGTTGACCAGGCCCCGCAGCTCGATCCGGTTGCCCTCGACCCGGTCACGCCGGGCCTCGGCCGAGCCGACCACCTTGGCGAGTTCGGGGGGCACCTCGACCGAGAGGCCGAGCAGCTTCCACGCCCCGGCCTCACGCCGAAAACTGACGCTGCCGCGGGTCGCCGCCCGATCGAAGGCCAGGCGCACGTCGACCCGGCCGGTCTGCCCGCCCGGGCCTCGGTTGGTCTCCGTGGAGATCACCGACGTGACCTCGCGGAACCGACCCAACGATTGGTTGAGGTCCGTCATCTTGGCGACGAACGTGTCCTCGAGCACGATCTCCTGGAACCGCTCCGACGACGCGTCGTAGACCTCCTCGAACGCGCCGTCGCGCAGCTGCACGAAGATGCGCTCAGCGTTGGGGCGAAAGTCGGGCGGGTGCCGGCCACGCAGCTGCAGTCCGACGATCACCGAGATCCACGCGAAGACGAGGCAGAAGCCGACCACGACCCCGCGCGCGAGCACGCGCCCGCGCCGGGTCCGCGGCACGCCCGGCAGGATCGTCAGCGACTCACCGACGACGTCACCGATCTTGCCGCCGACGCGATCGGTCAGCTCGGCCACGCGATCCGCGGCCTGGACCACGCGGTCGGTGATGACCGAGGCGGTGGTCGCTCGCCGACGACGACCGGCGGCCCGGCCCGAGGCCTGCCCCGACGCCTGCCCCGACGCGCCGACCGCGACCAGGATGGCGTCCGCCGTCGGCCCCGACACGTCCGCCGCCGCCGCGACCGCCCCGACCGCCCCGTCGATCGCGACGTCGATCGCCCCCGACGACGGCGCCGCGACGTCGACCGCGACGTCGATCGAGCCCGACGACTGGGCCGCGACGTCGACCGAGCCCGACGACTGCGCCCCGGTCGGCGCGGGCGCACCCAGCCTCGCCGGCGGCCCGGGCGGATCGTCGGGCGGCTGGTCGGACGCCACCGGCCTACCCTCGCCCGGCGTTCTCGACGAAGCGTGCCAGCAGCGTCCCCGCGATCTCGAGCCGGTAGATCGCGGTCGAGCGCACGTCGTCGATCGGCTTGATCGCCGCGCGCACCGCGGCGGCGACGGCGACGGCGGTGGCGGCGTTCGCCGGCTGCCCGAGCGCCGCGGCCTCTGCGGCGAGCGCCCGGATCGGCCGATCCGCGACCGCGCCGACACCGAACCGGACCGCGGCGATGCGATCGTCGGCGATCGTGATCGCGGCGGCGGCCATCACCTTGGAGATCGACTGCGCGGCCCGGGTGCCGACCTTGCGCCAGCCCAGGTAGGTGCCGGGGGCCGGCCGCGGCACGGTCACCGCGACGATCAGCTCGTCGGCCCCGAGCGCGGTGGTGCGGTAGCCGGTGCAGAACTCGCGGTACGGCACCGCGCGCGCGCCGCGCACCGACGCCAGCTCGATGGTCGCGTCGAGCGCGAGCAGCACCGGCAGGCCGTCGCCGACCGGCGACGACGTCGCGAGGTTGCCGCCGATCGTGCCGCGGTTCTGGATCTGCAGCGCCCCGACCTCCTGTGCCGCCGCCGGCAGGATCGACCAGCCCGCGGCCAGCTCGGCCGAGGTCGCGATCGTCCGCCAGGTGGTGCCGGCGCCGATCCGCACGCCGTCGTCGGTCAGCGCGACGCCGTCGAACCGCCCGGCCACGTCAAGCACGCCGCCGGGCACCCGCTTGTGATGCGCGCTGACCAGCAGATCAGTGCCGCCGGCCAGGACCAGGTAGTCGGGGTGCGCGGCGCGCAGCTCGAGCGCGTGCTGGTCGTCGCGCGGGCGCAGGTACGCGGTCACGCGCCACCGCCTTGACCGCACGCGTCCGAGTCGGAGCCCAGGCCCGCGACCGCGCGCTCGACCGAGGCCGCCGCCGCGCACGCCGCGTCGACGGTCCGCGGGTCGCCGGCGCAGCGATAGATGCTCGCGGTCACGCGCCACCGCCTTGACCGCGCGCGTCCGAGACTGCGACTGAGGCTGCGCCCGTCCCGACCGTCGCCGCCGCCGCGCACACCGCGTCGACGATCAGCTGGTAGCCGGTGCAACGGCAGATGTTGCCGGCCAGGAGCTGCCGCACCTGGGCGCGCGCGTCGGGGCCGCGGCCGGCGCCAGCGTCGACCACCGCCGCGGCGCACACCGCGATGCCGGGCGTGCAGATGCCGCACTGCGCGCCGCCGCGGGCCACCAGCTCGCGCTGGACCGCGTGCAGGAGCGGTCCGTCGGCCAGGCCCTCGACGGTGGTGACCGCGCGCCCGTCGGCCTGCCCGGCGATCACCAGGCAGCTACAGACCGGCACGCCGTCGAGCAGGACCGTGCACGCGCCACACTCGCCCTCGCCGCAGCCCTCCTTGGTGCCGGTCAGGCGCAGGTCCTCGCGCAGCACGTCGAGCAGGCGCCGCCACGGCGAGGCCGCGACCTCGTGGACCACGCCGTTGACCGTGAGCGAGAGCGGCGCGGTCACGACGCCACCGCCAGCGCGGCCGCGATGTCCTCGGGCAGGACCGGCACGCGATCGAACTCGACGCCGAGCGCGTCGGCCAGCGCGTTGACGACGGCCGCGGCCGGGCCGTCCATCGGGATCTCGCCGACGCCCTTGGCCCCGTGGGGGCCGAACGGGTACGGGCACTCGACGATGATCGTCTCGAGGTCGGGCACGTCGGCGAACGTCGGCACGATGCAGTTGGTCATGGTGGGGTTGGCGACCTTGCCGTTCTTGTAGCGCACGCTCTCGAGCACCGCCCAGCCGAGCGCCTGGACGGTACCACCTTCGATCTGGCCGGCCACGATCACCGGGTTGATGGCCTTGCCGACGTCGACCGCGTGCACGCACCGCACCAGCGCCACCTCGCGCGTGTCGAGGTCGACCTCGACGTCGACGAGGCACCCGGCCCACCCGTAGCAAGGGTAGGCCTGGCCGGTGTACGTCGCGTCGTCCCAGACGATGCCCGGCGGCGGCTGGTACTGCACGGTCTCGGCGATGCCGCCGTGGGCGGGGTCGAGCTCGACGCCGCGCGCGATCATGGCGGCGGCCCGCGCGCCGAGGTCACCTTCGACGCCAGCGCCCGCGGCCCAGGCCTCGATCCGCGCGCGCAGCGCGGTCGCGGCCCGCTCGACCAGGCCGCCGACCACCATGCACGTGCGGCTGGCGACGGTCGGCCCGCTGTCCGGCACGAGATCCGTCGCAGGATCCGGCACGAGCACCTGCGCCGCGGGCACGCCGAGCGCGTCGGACGCGAGCTGCGTGAAGATCGTGATCGCGCCCTGGCCCATGTCCGTCGAGCTGGCCCGCACCTCGAACCGGCCGTCGGCCCGGGCCGCGACCGTGGCGCGCCCGGCCAGGCGCTGCTCGCCCGAACCGGTGAAGCCGGCGCCGTGGAAGTAGAACGCGAAGCCGCGACCCCGCTTGACCGGCGCGCCGTGCGCGTTGACGCCGTCGCGGGCCGGCGCGTCGCCAGCGGTCGCGGCGATCGCGCGGATGATGTCGTCGGTGCCGACCGAGGCCTCGAGCAGCTGGCCGGTGGCGGTGGTGTCGCCGGCGCGCAGCGCGTGCCGATCGCGGTAGGCCCAGGGCGCCACGCCGACCGCGCGCGCGGCCTTGTCGATCTGGCGCTCGTACGCGAACGTGGTCTGGGGCGCGCCGAAGCCGCGGAACGCGCCGTGAGGCGGGTGGTTGGTGGCGACGACGCGGCCGCGCACGCGCACGACGTCGCAGCGGTAGGGCCCGGCCGCGTGCAAGACGCCGCGCGACAGCACCACCGGCGACAGCGTCAGGTAGGCGCCGCCGTCCATGACCACGTCGACGTCGATCGCGGCGATCGAGCCGTCGGCGCGCAGGCCGAGCCGGTGGTGGACCCGGGCCGGGTGGCGCTTGGTCGTCGCGGCGATGTCCTCGTCGCGCTCGTACGCCATCTTGACCGGCGCGCCGATCGCGGTGGTCAGCATCACGCAGTGCGCCGCGAGCATCGACGGGTACTCCTCCTTGCCGCCGAACCCGCCGCCGGTGACGGTCTGGGCCACGACCACCTCGTCGGCCTCGCACCCGAGCAGCACCTTGAGCGCCTTGTGCACGTAGTACGGGCACTGCATCGAGCCGGCGACGTGGATCGCGCCGTCGCGCCAGGCGGCGATCGCCTGGGGCTCGATGTACATCTGCTCCTGCGCGCCGGTGTGGTAGGTCGCCTCGATCACGCGGTCGGCCGACGCCATCGCCTGGTCGAGCTCGGCGTCGGCGGCGTGGCCCTTGCGGATCAGGAACTGCTTGAAGACGTTGTCGTCGCCGTAGAGCGTGGTCGTCGCGGCGAGCGCGTCGTCGATCGTGAGCACCGGCGGCCGCGCGGTCTGGCGCGGCCGGGCGTGGGCCCGCGCCGCCATCGCCAGGGCCTTGGTCGGCGCGGCGATCAGCGCCAGCGGCTCGTCGGGGTGCATGATCCGCCCGCCCGGCGGCACCAGCGCCGGCTGATCGCGATCGAGCATGGCGATGTAGTTCTCGCCGAAGCCGCCGGCGGCCAGGCCCGCCCCCCAGGCGAGCTGATCGGCGGTCACGACCCGCACCTGGCTCCAGTCGAACGCGGGATCGAGGTCGAGCCCGTCGAAGGTGCCGTGCGGGATCGTCGAGCGCACGGTCACGCCGTACCAGGCGCCGGGCAGATCGAGATCGTCGAGGTAGCGGGCCGCGCCGGTGACCTTGGCCACGCCATCGACGCGCGGCAACGAGAGGCCGACCGGACCCGTGGCGTTGGCTGACATCGTCGCGAGCGTATCGGCGCGACCACCGCCGCGACAAGCCCGCGGCGGCGTACAGTAGCCGCCGATGCCATCCCTGGGCCCGACCGGGCTGACCGTGAGCGCGCTCGGCCTGGGCACCCGCGGCCACCGCGCCGGCCTGCGCGACACCGATCCTCGCCTGGCCGAGCGCGCGATCGCCGCGGCGATCGAGGCCGGGTGCCAGCTCGTCGAGTGCGGCCCGAGCTGGGGCGAGTCCGAGCGCCTGGTCGGCGCGGCGGTGCGCGCGCTGCGGGCCCGCGACCAGGTCGTCGTGGCGACGCGCGTCGACGGCGACCGCGGCCGGCTGCCGATCGTCGGCGAGGTCCAGGCCCGGGTCGAGGACGCGCTGCGCGCGAGCCGGCTCGAGGCGCTGCCGCTGGTGTGGCTCGACGGCTGGCGCGACGCGTGGCTCGACGATCGCCGCTGGCCCGAGCTGGCCGGCACGCTCGCGCGCCTGGTGCAGCGCGGCGACGTCCTGGCCTGGGGCGTCGGCGTCGACGACGTCGGCGCCGCGGCGCGCGCGCACGAGGCTGGGGTCGCCGCGGTGGGCGTTCCGGTGTCGCTGTTCGATCGCCGCGCCCTCGCGACCGTCGTGCCGGCCGCGGCCACCGCCGGGCTCGCGGTGATCGCGCGCGCGCCGCTGGCCGAGGGCGCGCTCGCCGGCGAGCTGGCGCCCGGCGTCCAGTTCCGCCCCCACGACGAGCGCGCGGCCTGGGCCCCGGTCCGGCTGGCCGCGCTGCCGCCGGCGCTGGCCGCGCTGGCCGCGTTCGTGCGCAACCCGCCGCCGGCCGCGACCGCGACCGAGGCCGGCCGCGCGGTGCTGGGCCCGCTGCGGCGCCACCCCGAGCTCGTGCACGCGACGATCGCCGAGCTGGCGATCGCGGCGGTCCTGGCCACCCCGGGCGTCACCGCGGCGGTCGTCGGCGCGCGCACGCCCTCGCACGCGGGGACGTGGTGGCCCATCCCGCCCGCGCCGGTCCCGGCGGCCATCGCCACCGCGCTGGCGGCCCAGGCCTGGGGTGAAGCCTGGTACGGTCGGACCGACGATGACACGTGACGACGAGGTCGCGGAGACGACCGACGAGCTCGAGGTCGCGATCGCCGGCGTCGCCGGGCTCGGGCTCGACGAGCTGCACGTCGCCGTCACGATCGGGCCACGCGGCGGCGATCTCGAGGAGATCTCGACGGTGATGGCCGCGGTGTCCCATCGCGAACCGATCCGCTGGGAGACGCGCGGGACCTACAACGACTGGGTCGTCGCCCTCGCCACCGACGCCGCCGGGACGCCGTACGCGGTCACCGCCGACGGCGCGCTCCGGGTCGGGGTCGGCGACGATGCGCGCCGCCACGCCCTGCCCACCCGCGGCGGCCTGGCCGATCTGTGGCTCGCCGGCACTGACGATCTGCTGGTGTGCGGGCCTGGCGTCCTCGGGCGCGTGCGCCTCGGGCGCGGCCGCATCGCGGTCGAGATGATCGACGACGACGGCCCCGGCGACGCCGGCGCGATCGCCGGGCCCGGCCCGGGCCAGGTCGCCGGCGCGATCGCGGTCGGCACCCGCGGTGCGCTGTGGCGCTACGACGGCGCTGACTGGGCCGCCCACGAGACCAGCGCGCACGAGGCGCTGATCGGCGTGACCTGGCACCGCGACGGGCGCGCCTACGTCGCCGGCGCCGAGGGCGGCATCTACGCCTGGGACGGCCACGCGCTGACCGAGCTGGCCCGGCGCGCCGACGGCGCCTGGACCTCGATCGCGAGCTGGCGCGATCACGTCTACCTCGCTGGCGGCCGGGCCGGGGTGTGGCGCCTCGACGGCGATCGCGTGGTCGAGGTCAAGGCGCTGCCGGTCACGCGCGTGCGCGCGGTCGCCGATCACCTCTACGCGTGGGGCGGCGCGCTGCTGGCCCGGTACGACGGGACCGGCTGGTGGGGCGGCCCGCTGCACCTGCCGTGACCCGCCCCGACCGGTCGCCCGGGCGACGCCGCAAGCTCGGCGCGGACGCCTTCGCGTCCGCGGACGCCCCCGCGTCGACATCCACGGGTTCGAGATCCTCGGGCCGCTCGGCCGCCACGGCGCCAGCTCCCGATCGGCTGACACCCGGCCGCTCGGGCCGCCACGGCTCGGCCGCCACGGCGCCAGCTCCCGATCGGCTGACACCCGGCCGCTCGGCCGGGACACCCCGCGCCTCGGCCGGCACCGCGCCAGCTCCCGATCGGCTGACACCCGGCGCCTCGGCCGCCACGGCGCCAGCTCCCGATCGGCTGACACCCGGCCGGAAGGGCCAGCTCCCGATCGGCTGACACCCGGCGCCGCCGCGCCAGCTCCCGATGCCAGCTCCCGATCGGCTGACACCCGGCGCCTCGGCCGCCACGGCGCCAGCTCCCGATCGGCTGACACCCGGCGCCGCCGGGCCAGCTCCCGATGCCAGCTCCCGATCGGCTGACACCCGGCGCCTCGGCCGCCACGGCGCCAGCTCCCGATCGGCTGACACCCGGCCGGAAGAGCCAGCTCCCGATCGGCTGACACCGGCGCCTCGGCCGCCACGGCGCCAGCTCCCGATCGGCTGACACCCGGCCGGAAGACACCCGGCCGGAGCGCCAGCTCCCGATCGGCTGACACCCGGCCGGAATCCCGAGTTCCTGATCCCGAAGTCCGACGTCGAATCCCACCCCGACGCCCGGATCCGGGATCCCGGCCCCCGCCCTCACGCCGCGCGCTGGCTCACGAGCTGGCGCAGCAGCGCCAGCCCCTCGGGCCAGTCGCCGTGGCCCGAGGCGGCGTTGATGTGGCCGGCGCCGGGCACCACCTCGAACTCCGCGCCCCAGTCCGCCGCGAGCGCGACCGCGCGGGCCGCCTCGATGTACGGATCGTCGTCGGAGGTCACCACCAGCGTCGGGAACCGCAGCGGGCTCCGCGGCATCGGCGCGAAGCCGCGCAGCGCCGCCGTCGCGCTCGCGTGCTCGCAGTCGGGCGGCGCGACCAGCATGGCCCCGGCGATCGGGCGCGCGTGCCCCTCGGCCCACGCCGCCACCGCGATGCACCCGAGCGAGTGCGCGATCAGCACCGGCGGCTGGCCGGTCTGGGCCAGCGCGCGCACCACCGCGCGATCGATCGCCTCGATCCACGGATCGCGCTCGGGCGCGAACACCGCGGGCAGCTCGACCCGGCGCGCCCCGCGCAGCTGGGCCTGCCAGCGGGTCTGCCAGTGATCGGGGCCGGAGCCGCCCCAGCCGGGGATGAACAGGCGCGTGCGCATGCCGTCCGTTATATAGGAACCTCATCCGCTGTCAACGCCAGGCCGCCCCGGCCGCGTAGGCTGTCCCGCGATGACCGCCCCGTGCGTCGTGTGCCGCGCCGCCGAGCCGCCCGTCGAGACCGCCACCGTCACGTCGAACGTGCGGGCGTTCGCCCACGAGTCGTTCGCGCTGTGGCGGTGCCCCGCGTGTCGATCGATCCACGCGCGCGATCCGGTCGACCTCGACCACTACTATCGCGACTACCCGTTCGCCCGGGCGCGGCCGTCGCGGGTGCTGCGCTACTTCCACGGCCGCCTGTGGCGCCGGCTGCGCGCGGCCGGCGTCGACGCCCGGGCCGAGGTCCTCGACTACGGCTGTGGCCGGGGCCTCGTGGTCGACGAACTCCGCCGGCGCGGCGTCGACGCCCACGGCTACGACGCCTACGACGCCGACCACCGCGACCCAGCGGTCCTGGCGCGGCGCTACGACTGCGTGCTGGCCCAGGACGTCATCGAGCACGTCGACGATCCGCTGGCCCTGCTCGACACCTTCGCCGGAGCTGGCCCGACCAGGCGGCCTGGTGGCGATCGGCACGCCAGACGCGGCCGCCATCGATCTGGGGGTGGCGGCGCGCTGGCGCCATACCCTGCACCAGCCCTACCACCGCCACCTGCTGGCCCAGCCGGCCCTCGTGTCCGCGGCCACCGCGCGCGGCTGGGCGGTGGTGCGGCACTACCGCCGGCCCTACACCAACACGCCCGTACCGACGCTGAACCTCCCGTACTTGCTGCGCTACCTGCGCGCCGTCGACGACACCCTCGACGTCGCGTTCGAGCCGCCGCGGTTCCGCTGGGCCATGCTCAGCCCGGCGGCGATGCTCGACGCCGTCCTTGGGGGCCTCCGCTGCCCGCCCGCGGACGGCCTGACCATCTTCAGGACCCCGGCGACCGGGTTGCCCCCACCAAGATCCTAGCCGCACTGGCAGCTTGCACCCCTGTGGGGGTTGGGCTAAATGTCCCCCTCTATGTCGACCCTGGTCACGATCCTGCACGTCGTCGTGTGCTTGTTCCTCATGCTCACGGTGCTGCTGCAGCAGGGCAAGGGTGGCGGCATGGGCGGGGCGTTCGGCGGGTCCAACGCTGGCTCGGTGTTCGGCGGCGCGGGCGCGTCGACGTTCCTGCGCCGGCTCACCGCCGCCGCCGCCTCCGTGTTCATGCTGACCTCGATGGTCCTGGCGTTCATCGCCAGCCGCGACGCCGGCGACTCCCTCGAGAAGTACTCCAACAGCGAGGCCGCCAAGCGCAAGCGCGCGCGCGAGGCCGAGCGCCGCGCGTTCGAGACCACCGACGGCGGCGTCACCCCGGACGTCGTCGGCGACGCCGGCGTCGGCACCTCGACCGGCGCGGTCGACCTGGGCACCGTCGAGCCGACCGGCGCGACCGGCGCCGGCGCGACCGGCGCTGAGGTCCCGGCCGAGATCCCCGCCGCGGGATCGGCCGCCCCGACCGTTCCTCCGACGACTCCTCCGACCACCCCGCCCGCCACGGGCACGGCCACCCCGCCCGCCGCGGGCTCGGCCGCGACGGTCCCGCCGATCGTCGCCACCCCGCCGGGCGCCGCGCCCGCGGCCGGCACCGCCAAGCCCCCCGCCGCGCCGGTCGATCCGGCCGCTGGCACCGCCGACAAGCCCGCGCCGGCGGCCCCCGCCGCGCCCGCGCCCACCACCCCGTGACCGCGATGGCCCGGGTCGGCTTCACCAAGCTGCACGGCCTCGGCAACGACTTCCTGGTCGTCGATCTGCGCGCGCTGGCGCCGGCGGTCGCCGCCGAGCTGCAGGAGCCCGCGACCGTGCGCTGGCTGTGCGATCGCCAGTTCGGCGTCGGCGGCGACGGCGTGCTCGCGCTGTCGGCGCCGCGCTCGGCCGGCGCGGTCGCGACGATGCGCGTGCTCAACGCCGACGGCAGCGAGGCCGAGATGTGCGGCAACGGCATCCGCTGCGTCGCCAAGTTCCTGCGCGACGCCGACGCCGCGCTCGGCGACCGGCTGATCGTCGACACCGGCGCCGGGCCGCTGGCCTGTGACGTCCACCTCGGCGTCGACGGCACGGTCGACACGGTCACCGTCGCGATGGGCCGCCCGCGCCTGACCCGCGCCGAGATCCCCGCCACCGGCCCCGCCGCCGAGCGCTGGATCGACGGCCCGATCGCGATCCCCGGCGATCCCGCCGGCGAGCGCCGCGGTCACCGCGGTGTCGATGGGCAACCCGCACGCGGTGGTGTTCGTCGACGACGCCAGCACCGTGCACGACCTGGCCCGCGCGGTCGGCCCGGCGCTCGAGACCCACGCCGCGTTCCCGAACAAGACCAACGCCGAGTTCGCCGCGCTGACCGGCCCCGACGCGATCGCGCTCGGGGTGTGGGAGCGCGGCTGCGGCATCACGCTCGCGTGCGGCACCGGCGCCTGCGCCACCGCCGTCGCCGCGTGCCTCACCGGCCGCGCGACCACCGGGCGCCCGATCGCGGTCGACCTGCCCGGCGGCCCGCTGGCGATCACCGTCGCCCCCGACTACAGCGAGGTCGCCATGCGCGGCCCCGCCCGGCTGGCCTTCGTCGGCGAGGTCGACCTGGGCGACCGCCGCCGCGCCCTGCGCCCCTGATCGGATGAGCGCTGGGCCGCGCGGGATGCCCGCGTCGTTCCGCGATCTCGTCGGGCGCGGGTCCGAGGCCCTGGAGTTCGCGTCCCGGGCGCGGGCCCCGTCGGGGTCTGACCTCGAGCGACCGCGCCGGTCAAGGCCGCGGCCGCCGATCGCCCCGGCACCTGCCGGGGCCCGGCGCCGCGCCCGGCTGACGCGTCAGAACCGCTCGTCGACGCGGCCCAGGCAGGCCTTGATGCGCTCGGACAGCTCGGTGAACTGCTCGAGCTGCGACGCCTCGCCCAGCTTGCGCGCGGTGTTCATGCACCGCACCAGGTACGAGAACAGGCTGCCCTCCTCGTGCTCGAGGCCCTCGCGCAGGACGAAGTCGAGGAAGCCCTGCTGCTCGTCGTCCATGATCGACCAGATCCGCTTCTGCTTCTTGCCGCCGTGGATCTCCGGGTGCGGCACGAGCGCGCAGAACCGCCCCAGCGCCTCCTCCATCCGGCTCGGCACGTACGGGTGATCGCGATCCCAGTCGGCCTCGGCGTCCTCCCACGCCGCCTGGGGGTTGGCGTCGCGCAGCTCGCGCAGCCGGGTCCGGCACCACTCGCGCTTCTTGTCGTCGCCCTTGCGATCGAGGATGCGCTGGACCGCGTCGTGATCGACGAGGAGCTCGACCACGCCGCGGTAGTCCTCGTAGTCGAGCTGCTCGTTGCGCAGCAGGTAGTAGACGAACAGCCCGTCCATCCCCTGCAGCTCCTTGATCATCTGGCCGCCGACCTGGCGCCCGGCAAGGTCGAGCACGCCGATCGCGCGCAGGTTGTCGACCAGCATCGCCAGGGTCTTGTGCAGCTCCTTGCGGGTGCGCTCGTCGGTCAGCAGGTGATCGATCACGGTCACGACGTTGAGCCGCATCGACGGCGGCAGCGACGCCTCGATCGCGTCGACCGGCTCGAGCGGCGGCGCGTCGGCCGGCACGACCTGGCCCGGCAGGCGGTGCGTCGTCAGATCGGGCAGGCCGATCGCCAGCACCTGCTCGGCGGTGATCTTGGTCTTGCTGCGCAGCTCGGCCGGCTCGCCGTTGACGAGGTCGGCGTGGCTCTCGGGCGTCCAGATCAGCTCGCCGGTCCGCTGGGCGTCGTTCCTGGCCCGGCCGTAGACGGTCTTCTTGATCTTGACCTCGTCGATCGCGCCGCGCTTACCGGCCAGCTTGAGCTCCTTGCGCAGATCGACGGTGATCTGCTCGGGCGCCAGCGCGATCGCCAGGCCGCGATCGTCGAACTGCGGCCGCCCGGCCCGGCCCGCCATCTGGTGGAACTCGGCCGGGGTCACCAGCCGCGGCTCCTTCTTGATGACCTTGCGCAGCGCCGGGAAGACGACCGTGCGCGCCGGCAGGTTGATCCCGGCGGCGATCGTCTCGGTCGACACGACGAACCGCAGCTTGCGCTCGAGGGTCAGCTCCTCGACCAGCTGCTTGTAGCGCGGCAGGATCCCGGCGTGGTGGATGCCGATGCCGTGGGTCAGCAGCGGCCGCAGCTCCTTGGCGACGCCGCTGGGCAGGAGCGCCGCGTCGCAGCGCTTGTCGATCTCGTCCTTCTCGGCGTCGGTCGTGAACCGCCGGCAGCTCTTGAGCAGCCGCGCGACCTCGAAGCACAGCTCGCGGCCGAAGCAGAAGATGATCGCCGGCACGTCGCCCGAGTGCGCCAGGCCCTTGACCACGTCGATCAGCAGCTCCTCGCGGAACTGGTGCTCGAGCGGGATGCGGCGCTCGCGCGAGTCGATCGACAGCATCTTGACCTTGCGCGTCAGCTCGACCCAGTGACAGAAGCGCTCGGGGTGGCCGACCGTCGCCGACAGCACCACCAGCTGCGACCGTGGATCGAGCCCGATGATCGACTGCTCCCAGACGTAGCCGCGCTCGGGATCGTTGAGGTAGTGGCCCTCGTCCATGATCACCAGATCGGCCGGGCACACGTTCTTCTCACCGACGATCCGGTTCCACAGGATCTCGGCGACCTCGACCTGGATCGGCGCCGAGCGGTTGATCTTGTAGTCGCCGGTGGCGAAGCCGACGTGCTCCTCGCCGAAGTCGACCGACAGCTCGCGGAACTTCTCCTCGGTCAGCGCCCGCAGCGGCGTCGTGTAGACCACCTTCTGCCCGCGCGCGAGCGCCGCGAAGATGCCGGCCTTGGCCATCATCGTCTTGCCGGTGCCGGTCGGCACCGTCACCAGCACGCTCTGGCCGCCGATGATCGCGGTGATCGCCCGCTCCTGGACCGGGTACGGCTCGCGCCCCTGCGACCAGAAGAAGCGGTCGACGAACGCGAGCTCGAGATCGGCGGCGGAGGGAGCGCTCACCGACGCACCCTGGCACGGGCGGCCGCCGAGCCGCAACCCACGGGCCGCGGCCGCCGGCGGCGACGCGACCATTCGCCCCGGGGCCGGCGCTTGCCGGGCCGCCGGCGCCTGGGATGATGTCGGGATGAGCGCCGCCGCTGATCGCCCCCAGGACGAGCGCGCGCTGCGGCTGTCGCTCGCGATCTACGTCGTCGCGATGATCGCCAAGCTGGCCGCGTGGTGGTGGACCGGGGTGATGGCGCTCCTGGCCGAGGGCCTGCACACGCTCTCGGACGTGTTCGTGACCGGGTTCCTGCTGCTGGCCGTGCGGTGGTCGCGGCGCCAGGCCGACGACGTCCACGTCTACGGCTACGGCCGGGCCCAGTACATCGGCGCGCTGGTGGCGGCGGTGCTGTTCGTGTCGTTCACCGCGTTCGAGCTCTACCGCGAGGGCATCACCCGCCTGGTCGGCCACGAGGTCGCGCACCCGGCCCAGGACGTGCCGATCGCGCTGGTCGTCCTCGGCGGCTCGATGCTGCTCGGCGCGTGGCCGCTGGTGGCGCTCGTGCGCCAGCGTCAGCGCGGCGCCGCGGCCCGGGCCCAGCTGCTCGAGCTGATCAACGATCAGCTCGGCCTCGCCGCGGCGCTGGTCGGCACGGTGCTGGTGCTCGAGGGCGTGCCCGCGGCCGATCCGATCGCGTCGATCGTCGTGGCGACGATCATCCTGGTCAACGGCGTCCACCTGTTCCGCGAGAACCTGTCGTACCTGCTCGGCCGCGCGCCGGCCGCCGACGAGCTGGCCCGGATCGAGGCCACGATCCGCGCCACGCCTGGGGTCCGCGGCGTCCACCGCCTGCGGGCCGAGCAGCTGGCGCCGGCCAGCCGCCATGTCGATCTGCACGTCGAGGTCGCCCGCGGGATCTCGATCGAGGCGGCCAACGACATCGCCGAGGAGGTCACCCGGCGGATCGCGGCGCTCACCGCCGGCCCCAACTTCGTCTCGGTCCACGTCGATCCCGAGCGGCCCCACGAGCTGCTCGGCAAGAACGCCAGCGCGTGACGCGGGGCCCAGCGGCGCCCCCAGGGTTCGCGCGGGTCCCGCGCCGATCCGCACAGGCGCGCGAGGTCGAGGCGCGGCGGCGCCGGTCACCGGGTGTCGCGGGCGAGAACGCACCTCGAGCACACCGACCGCTTTGAAGTGCCTGCTGCGACGCGACGTTGCGGGCGCCTCCGGGCGTACGTCCGATGCTCGCTCGTCACGTAGGTCCCGACGCTCCTCGCTGCGCTTCGGGCGTGCGCCCGGATCTGCCTCGCACGTCCGCGTCTCGCGACGGCATCCAAACCGGCCGGTGTTCTCGCCCGCCGCGGTCTACAATGGCCGCCGTGCGCGGCGTGCCCCCAGCCCTCGGTCGCGTCGCGTGGCTGGTCGCCGCGCTGGCCGTCGGCGCGTGCGGCGGTGACGATGCGCTGATCGACGCCGGGCCCAGCGGCCCCGCGCTGACCGTGCCCGACCTGATCGCGCTGCCCTACGTCGCCGCCGGCGCCGGGCCCAGCGAGCTCGCGGTGACGATCGCCAACCCGGGCACCGAGGACGTGCGCGGCGCCGACGGCGGGCCGCTGGCGTGGCGCGTCGACGGCGACGCCGACTTCGCGATCGTCGACGGACCCGCGGCGGTCAGCGCGGGCGGCACCGCCACCCTCGCGTTGCGCTGGGCCGGCGCCGCCGCGCCGCGGATCGCGGGCGCCACGCTCGCGGTCGACTCGAGCGCCGGCCCGCGCGCTGCCGAGCTGTGGGCCGTGGCCGGCGATCCGACGCTGCCACCGGCGACGTTCACGCCGGTGACCGGCCCCGGCGGCGTCACGATCGGCGCCAGCGCGGAGGTCGCGATGCCGACGGCGCCGTTCCCGGCGCCGGGCCGACCGTGGACCGACGCGCGCGTGCACCTGTTCGTGCCCGCGGACTATCGCCAGCGCGACGCGCACGACGTGGTGTTGCACTTCCACGGCCACAACACCACGCTGGCCGCGACGATCCCGGCGCACGGCTACCGCGAGCAGGTGTGGGCCAGCGGCGTCGACGCGATCCTGGTCGTGCCCCAGGGCCCGGTCGACGCGGCCTCGGGCGACTTCGGCAAGCTGGCCGACCCGGCCGGCACCGCGGCCTTCCTCGACGAGGTGCTCGCGGTCCTGTACCGCGCCGGCGCGATCACCCGGCCGGTGCTCGGCGACGTGACCTTGACCTCGCACTCGGGCGGCTACGCCGCGGTCGCTGCGAACCTCGCGGCCGACGCGCCGTTCGCGGTCGGCCAGGTCGACCTGTTCGACTCGCTCTACGGCTACCTCGCGACCTACCGCGACTTCGTGCTCGGCGGCGGCCGGCTACGCTCGAGCTACACCAGCGGCGGCGGCACCGACGGCAACAACCAGACGCTCGCCGCGATGCTGGCCGGCGCCGGGATCGCGGTCGCGGCCGCCCCGACCCCGGGCGCGCTGCGCGACGCCCGCGGGGTCATCTACTTCACCGCCGCGAGCCACGACGGCGCGACCCGCGACGACGGCGCGTTCGGCGAGCAGCTGCGCTGGGGCGGCCGCCACAGCCGCCGCGGGCCCCGGGCCGAGCTGCGCACCGCGGTCGCGGCCGCCGGCGGCGCGACCGTCACCTGGCTGGCGCCGCACGACGACGACGTCACGGGCTGGCGGGTCGAGACCTCACCCGACGGCGCCGCCTGGACCACGGCGGCGACGACCGCCGCTGACGCGGCCACCGCCAGCATCGCGCTGCGGGCCCCGGCGCTGGTGCGCGTCGTGCCGATCGTCGCGGGCGTGGCCGTCGGCGCGGCCCAGCCGACCGACACCGTGCGGGTCGCGCCCGGCGCCGACGCGCCGGTACTGATCGTCGACGGCTTCGATCGCTTGATCGATGGCTCTTCGGGCCGCCTGGCCCACGACTTCGCGGCGCAGGTCGGCGCCGGCGTGGGCCCGCTCCACGCCGCCTCGGCTCGGGCGATCACCGACGACGGCCTCGCGCTGGCGCCGTACCGCGCGGTCATCTGGCTGGTCGGCGACGAATCCGTCGCCGATCACACGTTCACCGCCGCCGAGCGCGCCGCGATCGACGCCTACGTCGCCGGTGGCGGCCGCGTGATCCTGTCGGGCAGCGAGATCGGCTACGAGCTCGGCCCGACCACCGCCGGCAGCGCGTGGCTGGCCGGCCTCGCCGGCGCGAGCTACGCCAGCGACGACGCCGGCGCCAGCGCGGTGCGCGGCGCCGGGCCGCTGGCCACGGTGCCCGACCTCGGCTTCGGCGGGCCCGCCGCCGCCTACCCCGAGGAGTACCCCGACGTCTACGCGGCCACCGGCGCCGGCGTGGTCGTCTTGACCTACGCCACCGGCGGCGCCGCCGCGGTCGGCATCCCCGGCCGCGCGGTCGTCGTCGGCTTCCCGCTCGAGATCGTCGATCGCGCCGAGCAGCGCGCCGCGCTCGTGGCCGCGCTGCTCGCCTTCGTCGCGCCGTGAGTCACCGCGGCGGCGCCGGCGGCGCGTCAGCCCGACGAACGCGGCGATCTTCAGCTCGGCGGCCGCCTTCGTCGCGCCGTGCGTCACTGCGGCGGCGGCGGCTCCGGCGGCGCGTCGAGCCCGACGAACGCGGCGATCTTCAGCTCGGCGGCCTCCTCGACGTGGTCGACCCCAGCGGTGTACGAGCGGGCGCGATCGAGGTTGGTCACGACCAGGTCGGCGCCGATCAGGGTCAGCATCAGCACGTTCGACTCGAACTTCAGCACGGTCAGCACGACGTCGGAGATGCGCAGGTGGATCATCTTGACCAGGCCGGAGAGCGCCGCGACGATCAACACCGCCGAGAGGAACATCGTGATCATGTAGATCAAGCGGACCTGCTTGACGTACTTGACCGCCTCCTCCTCGGACAGCGGCCGGGCCAGGCGGAACCCGGATCGGGCCAGCACGCCCTGCCCGACCACGACCAAGAGGATGCCGGTGATGAAGCGGGTGTCGCCGGTGAACTGGTACGGGATGATCAGGATGACGTACGCGAGCAGCGCGTACATCGGCGCCGCCATCGCGATCAGCCAGCCCGGGGCCGAGCTGCCCGGGAACAGGAGCTTGACCACCATCGACGCGCGGATCAGGCCGGGCATCACCGAGATCGCCTTGGGCGCGAGCTGCAGCATCGCGATCATCGAGAACACGAACGGCATGAGGACCTGGTCCTTCATGCGCCGGACCTCGGCCAGGCTGCCGAAGCCCATCGCCTGCAACGACCTGGCCTTCTCGACCATGCCGGCCTTGGTGTGGGGCAGATCGTCGAGGATCGATCGCAGCGGGTACACGAACACGATGAACGGCGTCAGCATGAACAGCAGCCAGCCCCAGAACAGCCACCGCCGCTGGGTCCGCCAGTGGGCCCAGCGCTTGAGCTGGGTCCAGCAGATCACCAGGAACAGCGCCTCGGCCACCGCCGGCGCCACCTTGACGAACCGGATCGGGCTGGGCAGCGTGCCCGACAAGCCGTTGTACAGACCGATGACGGTGAGCGGCACCAGCGCGCACGCCACCAGGAACAGCACCGAGCGCCGCCACGCCAGGAACGCCTGCAGGTTGGGCTCGGTGATCGGCGGGCTGGCGTGGGCCAGCGCGTAGCGCTCGGCCGGCAGCACCTCGGCCGGATCGATCCGGAGCCGGAACGCGCGCTTGGCGGAGATCTTCAGGAACTTGAGGAAGCTCTTGGCGGGCACCTCCTCGAGCAGCGACACGATCGCGTTTCTGGCTGAGCGCGCGGCCGACGCGGGCGCGGCGGCCTGGGGCGCACCCGGCTCGGCCGGCGGGTCCGAAGGATCCATCCGTCGATAGTAACGTCGGGGCGGCGGCGGGTGTTCCGGGTGGCCGGCGTTCGCGCGGCGTGCGAACGTCGCGCCGATGCGCGCCGAGATCGCTTGCCTGCTCGCGCTCGGCGCCTGCGCGGCCCCGCCCACGACCGTGACCGAGCTGCGCCTGACCGCGCCGGTGGGCGTGGCCGAGCTGGTGCCGGTGCCGGGCGAGGCCCTGACCGTGACCTGGACCGCGACCGCGAGCGGCGCGGCGGAGCTGCGGCTGACGCTCGCGCCCGGGCGCCCGGGCGATCCGGATGTGGCGCTGGGCGACGTCGACGTCGCGCTGGGCGCGCTGACCTGGGGGCTGCCGGCGCCGGCGCCGCGGGCCGGCACGTTCCAGATCGTGGCGACGGCCCACGCCGGCGACGACGTCCTCGCCGAGCTCCGCGGCAGCGCGATCGTGATCGTCCAGGGCGTCGAGTTCCGCGACGCCGAGCTGACCTTCGCGGCGACCGACGTCGAGCGCGACGTGTGGATCACCGCGACCCTGGGCCGGCCGATCGACGTCGAGCTGCGCGCGACGCCGCGGGGCGCCGCGGCGCCGAGCTACCTGCTGGCGACCACGCACGTCGCCAGCGACCTCGCGCCGATCGGCCGGGTGTTCCGGTGGACCGGCGCCGCCCTCGACGGCGCCGCGCTGCCGGCGGGCAGCTACGACGTCGCCGTCACCGTCGCGCCCCAGGGTCGCGCCGGCACTTACCAGGCCGGCGGCCTGGTCGTGCACTGGACGCCGTAGCGCTACAGCGATCGCCGCGCGTCCTGGGCCCACCAGCGCACGCCGTCCCAGCGCACGTGCCACGTGCGGTCGAGGATCTTCTGCACGGTGACGCGGGCCGCGGCCTTGTCGCCCTGGGCCAGCTCGGTCATGGCCTGGCGCTGCAACCAGGTCGGGTTGGTCGCGTCGATCGCGAACGCCCGCCGCCACAGGCCTCGCGCCTGGTCGAGCTTGCCGGCGCGCTCGAGCACCTCGGCCGCGCCCTGGAACGACGTGCCCTCGCGCGGCGCCCGATCGATCGGCGACGACAGGTAGCGCCACGCCTCGTCGTCCTGGCCGACCGCGAGCAACAGCTCGGCCAGCGCGCGCTCGCGCTGGGCGTTGTCGGGATCCATCGCGCGCCAGTCGCGGCCGGCGGCCAGCGCCGCGGCCACCTCGGCGTCGCGGCTCGCGCCGGTGGCGGCGCGCGCGAGCTGCCCGTGCAGGGCGATCAGCCGGGTGTAGTCGGCCTGCAGCTGCGCCAGCGCGACCGGCTGGTCGGCCTCGCCGGTCATCGCGCGGTCGAGCAGCGCGGCCGCCTTGCCGGGATCGCCGACCTGCTCGGCGGTCGCGCTGGCCAGGCGCAGGAGCGCCGGGTGGCCGGGCCGGCGCGCGAGCGCACCGTCGAGGATCGCCTGGGCCTTGGCGGCGCGGCCGGCGTTGACCGCGAGCGCGTACAGGCCGCCGACGGTGTCGACGTCGTCGCCGGCCAGCGCGAGCGCGCGATCGAGGCCCGCGTCGAGATCGTCGCCGGGGGTCATCGCCGCCGCGCGGACGAACGCCAGCACGTGGTCGAGGCGATCGCTGGTGAGCACGCGCTGCCGCCACGCGGTCAGCGCCTGGGTCCAGCCGAGCTGGCCGCGGGCGCTGCCGACCACCATGCTGTAGGCCTGGTAGTCGATCGTCGGCGGGGCCGCGGCCAGGTCGACGTCGGTCATGAGCGCGATCCAGCGCTCGGCGGCGGTGCCGGTGCGGCCGCGGTAGCTCGCCAGGTACGCGGCCTCCTGCCGGATCTGGTTGCGGTACGGGCCCACGGCGATCGTGTCGAGCGCGCTCACCACCGCCGGGTCGTCCCACGCGAACGCGGTGGCCATGCGGATGCCGGCGATCGTGCGCAGCACCTCGCCGCGGCCGCGATCGGCCAGGGCGCGGAACGCCGCCAGCGCGGCCTTGCGATCGCCGCGGTCCACCGCGGTCAGCACCAGCCGGTGGGCGGCGATCAGGCCGACGGGTCCGTCGGTCGTCGCCAGCTTCGCGAGCGCGTCGCGGCCGGCGCTGACCAGGCGCAGGTGGTCGACCACGGCGCCGGTCTGGGTGCCGAGCGCGCGGCGCAGGGTCGCCGCGTCGATCCAGCGCGCGCCGCCGCTGACCAGCGCCAGCTCGGCGGGGGCCAGCGCCCCGGCGCTCACGAGCTCGCCCGCGATCGCGGCCAGCTCGGCCGGGATGCCGAGCGCGAGCGCGGTGGCGGCGCGCTGGTGCTGGAGGTGCCGCCACGCGTCGGAGCCGGCGGTCGCGGCCGCCGCCTGCTGGCGCGCGAGGGCCAGCGGCGCCAGCGGCAGCTCGACCGCGACCGTGGCCGGCCCGGCGTCGTCGACGGTGGCCGCCGGGTCGGCGTGGTAGCGCGCCACCAGCGTGCGTCCGCCGGTGGTCACGGCCCAGCCGTCGGCGCTCCGGCGCGCGGTCTGGAGCACGCGCACCTCGGCGCCGTCCACCTCGGCCAGCTCGCCGATCACGCCGTCGGCGGTGAGCGTCATGCGCACGGTCGCGCCGCCGGCCACCGGCGCCAACGCCAGCTGCCGATCGCCGAGCTTGGTGACCCGGTAGAACCGCGCCAGCTGCGCGGGCCGCGGCGGCACCAGCGGCGTCAGCGTCGCCAGCAGCGCCGGCTCGTGATCACCGACCAGGCGATCGACCCCGACGCCGAACTGCGGATAGCGGAACGCCAGCGTGCTGCCGTCGTAGACCTGCGTCTCCTCGACGCCGGTGTCGAGGGTGCGGTGGACGCCCAGGCGACCGCGACCGTCGATCGTCACCTCGGGGTCGCTGCCCCACTGCCAGCGCCCGGGCGCCAGCGCGGCGCGGGCGCGGGTCAGGACCTCGGCCGCGTCGGGCGCGACCGTGCCGGCGGCGCCGCCGGCCCGCTGCTCGAGCACCTCGGCGGCGTCGTCGTACGGCGTGCGCGCCAGGCCGGGCAGCCACAGCGTGAGATCGTCGATGCGCCAGTCACCGCTGGACGCCAGGGCGATCGGCATCAGCCGACCGTCGTTGTAGTAGCGCCACGTCGCCTGCTGGCGCTGCGCGAGTGGCTGGCTGATCGCGGTCGTGCGGTCGCTGGCGCGGCCGACGCTCCGGGTCCGCGCGACGGGCGGACCGCTGGCGGGCTCGGCCTCGGCGCGCGCCGGCGGCGGCGCCGGCGGCTGGGCCGCGCTCGCGCTCCCGCTCGGCATCGTCGGGGTCGCGGTCGTGACCGCCCCGGTGTCAGCCCCGGCGCGATCGCCGGCCTTGTCGGCCTCGGTGACGTCGAGCGCGGCGACGACGTCGGTCGGCTTGTAGTCGCCCGAGCTCTTCGTCCGGTTGTCCTGCGGATCCTCCAGCGCCGCGCCGGCCGACTCGCGATCGCCATCGTCCATGGCCGCGTGCTCGACCGGCATCGGCGCATCGGCGCGGTCCTTCTTGCCGACCTTGGCCTCCTCGGTCCCAGCGGCCGTGGCCGCGGCCTTGCCGCCGCCGCCGCGGCCGAAGCCGGTGCCGCCGAAGCCATAGCCGCTGCCCGTACCGCTGCCGTGGCCGATCGTGCCACGCACGCCCAGGCCGATGGTCCCGAACGACTCCTCGCCCGCGAGCCCACCGGCGAGGGCGTCCAGGCCGAACGCAGCGCCGCCGCCGTCCTCGTAGCGCCACGCCAGCGGCAGCCGCCACACCGGCGCGGTCGCGACCGGGACCGGCGCCACCGCGGTCGCGGCGATCGTCGCCGGCAGCGCGTACGGCGCCCAGGTCGCGCCGGTGCCCTTGCGCACGCCGTACTGCGCGTACATCGCGTCGTTCTCGAGGACGATCAGCGAGGTGTGCTGCGACAGCAGGAAGTGCTCGGTGCCGAGCGCGACCATCTCGCGCTTGCGCGCGTGGTAGGCCGCGATCGCGCGCTCCTCGTCGGTCGGGCACGGCGTGCTCGCGCACGGCGCCAGGGCGCGATCGCCCGCGGTCACCAGCGCCTCGAGCCGCCGCTGAGCCCACAGCCGCGGCAGGTAGCCGCCGTCGCCGGGCGCGCGCGCGGCGCTGGCGAGCGTGATCGTCTGCGACCACGGCTGGCCGCCGGCGTCGCCGCGCAGCGTGACCGCGCGGACGTCGTCCCGGGCCGGCGCGCGCACGACCAGCTCGATGTCCTCGCCGGCCGCGACCTGGTGGCTGCGCAGGAGCGCGACCGCGTCGGGGCCGGGCCCGTCGAGGGTCGCGGTCAGCCCGGTCACGCGGGTCGTGTACAGCGACGCCACCAGATCGAGCGAGCGCCACGCCAGGTCGTCGCCCAGATCGATCGCGCTGGCGAGCCCGCCGGTCGCGTCGGCCAGCGCCGACAGGGTCGTCAGGTCGGCGCCGTCGCCGACGCCGAGGCCGATGAACGTGGCCTTGCCGGCGATCGCGTCGCGCAGCTCGTCGATCGTGCGGCGCTCGCCGGTGGCGGTGCCATCACCGACGTAGACCACGTACCCGGGCTGCCCGTCGAGCAGCGTGACCGCGCCGGCCAGCGCCTCGGCCAGGTCGGTCTCGCCGAGGCCCGCGTCCCGGCCGAGGAACTCGGCCAGCGCCCGGCGATCGATCGCCATCGCGTCGCGCCACGGCCCGAACCGCCGATGGGTCGCGTCGAACGCGATCACCATCACCTGGTCGTGCTCGTCGATGTCGTCGATCAGGTGATCGACCAGCGCGGCCTGCGCGCGCAGCTCGGTCGGGCCGCGCGAGGCGCTGGTGTCGTCGAGGATGATCCAGCGGCTCGGCCGCGCGGCCACGGCCGCGGTCGGCATCGTCGGGCGCGCGCGGACCAGCACGTAGCGCTGGGCGTCGGCGATCGTCGTCGCGACCGCCACCGCCGGCGCGGGCTGGCGCACGCGCAGCACCAGCGAGTCGCCGAGCGTGGCCTTGGTCGCGCGGTAGCTCACGGCGGCGTCCGCGCCGACCGCGCGCACGTCGACCGCGTGGCTGGGCGAGGTGATCTCGCACGCCGCGCAGCCGATCACGTTGACCTGCATCGCGACCTCGCCGACCGGCTGATCGAGCTCGGGCAGCGGCACGGTCAAGGTCAGGTCGTCGTACGTGCGCGCGAGCGGCTGCGTGTACGCCAGCACGACGCGCTTGTCCTGGTGCGGCGGCAGCGGGAAGATCCGCATCGACACCTTGCTCGCGCCCATCTGCTCGAGCAGCGCCGGATCGCGCCGCTGGTAGACGATGTCCTCGTAGATCCGGCGCGCGGCCATGCGCTCGACGACCGCCGACTCCATCAGCTTGCCGTCGACGTACATCGCCAGCCGCGACACCGCCGCGCCCGGCGGCAGCGCGAACTTGTAGACGCCCTCGAGCGTCTGATCCTGCGGGTTGTGGAAGGTCTGGTCGAGCGCGACCCGCGCCACCTGGTTCTCGAGGTGGACGTCGAGGGTGAACGCGCTCATCGGCAGCGGGAACTCCTGGTCCTGCCAAGCCGGGTTGCGCGCCACCAGCGCGCCCGAGCGCATCGGCCCGGCGTCGGGCCGCTCGTCCTTGCGGCGACGCTCGGCGACCCAGCTCACCAGGTGCGACAGGCGCGGCGCCGGGCCCCGGGTCGGCCGCACGCCCTGCTGCATCACGCCCTGCTCGCCGGCGTGGAGCACCTCCTCGGCCCCGCCCGAGCGCAGCGCGACCACGCCGCGCAGGACCGACGTGGTCGTGCGGTCGGCCAGGGCCTCGACCAGGAACCGGGTGCCGAGCACCGACAGCTGGCCGCCGCGGGTCTCGACCTGGAACGTGCCCTGGCCCGGCGCCACGTCGAGCAGCACCGCGCCCTCGACCCGGACCCGACGCGGCCCCAGCTCGGTGAGCGAGCCGCCGGCGCCGAGCTCGGCCTTGCTGCCGTCGGCCAGGACGATCGCGTCGGCCTTGGCGCCCGGCGTGGTCGGCGCGCTGATCGTGCGCCCGTCGCCGCCGCCGCCGCCGCCGCCCACGACGTTCGCGATCACCATCGCGCCCGCGGCCGCGGCCACCAGGCCCCAGCCGGCGATCGCCACCGGCGATCGCCGCGGCCGGTCGTGGCCGTGGCGGGCCAGCAGGCGCGCGCGCATGCGGGCCCGGGCCTCGGGGCTGGGCGCCTCGGGGCCGGCGCCGGCGAGGAGCGTGGTCAGGTTCTGCTCGAGGACGTCGTCGTCGCGATCGGTGGTCATGGCTGCACCTCGCTGAGCGCGTGGCCCAGGGTCGAGAAGGTCTCCTTGAAGGCGCGGCGAGCCCGGGCCAGGAGCGACTTGGCGGCGTCGACCGACACCCCCAGATCCGCCGCCAGGTCTTCGAGGCTCTTGCCGTCGACGTACTTGCTCGCCAGCGCGGTGCGGTACTGCTCCGGCAGGTGGGCGATCGTCATGTTCACGAGGTCGCGGGTCTCGGCCCGGGCGATCACGTCGCCCGGCAGCGGCGACCGCGCCAGCGCGTCGTAGATCTGCGCCAGGGACGCGTCGATGCGATCCCAGCGGGCCGCGACCTCGTCGGCGCGGCGGTGGTGGCGCAGGTGATCGCGGATCACGTTGCGCGACAGCGTCGTCAGCCACGAGCCGAGCGAGCCGCGCGCCGGATCGTAGTCGTCGACCCGGCCGAGCGCGGCCGCGAAGGTGTCCTGGACGATGTCCTCGGCCAGGCTGGCGTCCTTGCCGGCGCGGTAGAACACGAACGCGTACAGGCCGTCGACGTGCTCGTCGTACAGGCGGCTGAGCGCGTCCTTGTCACCGGCGGCGGCGGCGCGCAGGAGCGCGTCCGGGCCGCGGCGAAACAGGCGTGTCAGCACGCTGGCAAGCGGTAGGCTCATGGGGTCCCCTCGATCGTGTGCGCCCGCGCGCGGGCGGCCGTAGCCGGTCCTCGGTCCATGCAGTCCCAACTGTCAGCCACGCCGCCCGAGGTGTCGCCCGGATCGCCGCGCGAACCGGCGCCGCCGGCCGGGCAACGATCCCGACCGGTTGCTGGTCCAACGGGGGTGCGGTTCGGGCCCCTCGCCGTGCTGGCGTCGGTCATCGCTCACGTCGGGCTGATGGCCTGGGTCGCCAGCGTCGACCCGCCGGCGCCCCGACCACGTCCGACGCCGACCACGGTGACCGTGCTCGACGCGCCGCCGCCGTCGACGCCGATCGACATCGCGCTGGTGAGCCTGCCGGCCGCGACCGGGCCGGCGCCGGCGGTCCCGCCCGCCGCGATCGCCCCGCCGCCGAGCGCGCGCCCGCGCGCGGCGACCGCGCCCGCGATCAGCACCGGCGCGACCGCGGTGCCCGAGCCCGGCGCCGGGGTCGAGGTCGGCCCGCCCGGCGCGGCCAGCGGCGAGCCCACCGGCCCGACCGACCGGCGGCGCCGACGGCACCGGCATCCTCGACATGCGCCGCCCGCCCGCGGTCGATCTATCGCCCCGGGCCGTGGCCGAGCGCGCCCACGTCACCGGCGGCGCCCCGCCGCCGCCCCGGGCCCGGCCCACCGGCGAGCTCGCCCCGTCCGGCCACGGCACCTTCCGCTCGGACCAGCCCGGCTTCACCGCCAAGGTCGCGCGCAACGGCGAGGTCACGTTCGAGGACGCCGCCGCGTTCTCGTACCACTTCCCGATCGTCGACATCGCGCCCGAGCTGCCGCACATCATCGGGCGCAAGCTCGAGAGCTACTACAACGACCCCTGGGCCGACGTCCGCGCCGCCAACCGCGATCCCAACCACGGCGAGGGCGTCGACGTGCCGCTGCCGCTGCGCCCCGACGACGCCGACGACAAGGCCGTGATCGTGCCGATCGTCGGCGGCACGATGGAGCTCACCGACTACGTCATGCGCAAGGGCGGCATCGATCCCTACGCCTCGGCCAAGCGCGACTTCCTCGAGCGCACCCGCGCCGAGCGCCTCGAGCTGCGCGCCGCCGACGAGGCCCGCCAGCTCAAGGGCGCCCTCGCCACCGCGCGCGCCCACGCCGCCCGCGCCTGGGCCCGCGCCGACCTCGACGCCGCCGCCCGCCGGATCGCGCTGTTCGAGCTCTGGGACGACGCCGCCGAGGACGGCCCGCCCGCGCTCGTCGCCGCCGGCGACGCCGCCCGCCTCGGCGTGCTCGGCTTCATCCGCAGCCACCTCCCCGCCGGCAGCCCCGACGCCTTCACCGCCGCCGAGCTCGCGACCCTCAACGCCCGCCGCCTGTCGAAGCAGCCGTTCGCGCCGTACTGAGCTTCGCGGGAGCGTGTCGGCGCGCTACGCGTCCCGCAGCAGATCGGCCAGGGTCAGCGGCGGCAACGCGACTGCGGCCGGGACGATCGGCGCGCCCTCGGGGTGGGTCGTGATCGAGCCCCAGGCTCCGGCGTCGCGCGCGCGGTGCACCACCACCACGCGGCGCATCAGGTCGATCACCCAGTACTCATCGACCTCGCTCTCGGCGTAGAGCGCCGCCTTGGCGCCGAGGTCGTAGTCGACCGAGGTCTCGGCCACCTCGATCACCAGCGCGGCGGCGGCGGGGTGCGCCTCGCGGTACGAACGCCGGGCGACGATCGCCAGGTCCGGCTCTGGCTCGGAGTCGTCCGCGCACGCCAGCGGCTGCTGGCTGCGCACCATGAGGTCCGCCGCCAGGGCCCGCACCAGGCGTTCGGTCAGCGCCGTCACCACCGCGCTGTGCGCGCTCCCGATCGGACTCATCGTCACCAACTCTCCCCGGACCAGCTCCACGTGCTCGCCGTGGAACAGCCCCGCCCTCACCATCTGGTCGTACTCGCCGCGCCGGAGCCTCCGTCGCGCCCGACCATCGAGTGCCACCATCCGATCAGGCTAGCAGCGCGGCCCGGGGCGGCCAAGCGGCACCAGGCCTGCGGCCGATCCGCGGGCCGCCGGACGGGCGCGAACACCGCCCGCGCGCGCGCCCGACGCGCCTCCGGTACCGTCGGGCCATGACCGTCCACCTCGAGGCCCAGCCCGGCGACATCGCGCCGGTCGTGCTCCTGCCCGGCGATCCGCTGCGCGCGCAGTTCGTCGCCGAGCAGTTCCTCACCGGCGCGACCTGCCACAACCGCGTGCGCAACGCGCTCGGCTACACCGGGCGCTTCCGCGACCACCGGGTGTCGGTGCAGAGCACCGGCATGGGCATGCCGTCGTGCGCGATCTACGCCCACGAGCTCCTCGCCGACTACGGCGCGCGCGTGCTGATCCGCATCGGCACCTGCGGCGCGCTGCAGCCCGACCTCGAGCTCGGCGACGTGGTGCTGGCGATGAGCGCGTCGACCGACTCGGCGATGATCCGCCATCGCTTCGGCGGCATGGACTACGCGCCGACCGCGAGCTTCGAGCTGCTGCGCCGCGCCGCCGACCTCGGCGCCACCCTGCCGCGCCCGCCCCGGGTCGGGCCGGTCCTCACCAGCGACACGTTCTACGCCGCGCGCGACGACTGGTGGAAGGCCTGGGCCGAGCACGGCGTGCTCGCCGCCGAGATGGAGACGGCCGCGCTCTACACGCTCGCCGCGAAGGCCGGCGCCCGCGCGCTGTCGATCCTCACCGTCAGCGATCACGTCCTCACCGGCGCCCACACCACGCCCGCCGAGCGCCAGCGCGGCTTCGCGCGCATGGTCGAGCTGGCCCTCGAGCTGGCGGCCCAGGTCGCGTAGCGCCGCCGGCGGAACACGCCGCGCGCGGCCGAGGAGTCGGCCGGTGATCGGCGACCTCCTCAGCGCAGGCGCGGCCGATCGGGCAGCGCGGAGCGGAGCACTTCGACCGGGTCGGCCGACAGGCCCGAGTCGTCGGGCCGGTAGCGCACCGTCGGGAGAATCGCGCCCAGCTCGACGATCGCGAACTGCGCGAGCTCGGCGCACGCCGCGGATCGCGGCAGGTCGAGGGCGCGCACGGTGCCGAGCCCGCCGTCGTCTCGGTCTGCGAGCGCGCTGATCCAGAGCTCAACGCCGGTGCCGGTCGGGCCCAGGCGCGGGTCGCGCAGCCGGAACGAGCCCCCGACGAGCGGGCCATCCGGATCGGCCGCCCCACCGAGCGCGCCGTCGGCCCCGAGCATCCGGACCTCGAGCTGGTAGCCGTGGGCCGTCAGGCGCGTGACCAGCTGCGCGATGCTCGGCGCCGCCGCGTCGCGGTAGGTCGACGTCCGCGGGACCACGCGGGCCATCGACAGCACCCATCCCGTCGAGCGCGTCGAGCGCCCGCGGCCGAGCCGCCGGCCGAGCCCGTAGCCGACCGCGGCGGCGAGCCCAACGACCCCACCGACGAACGCGTACGGCCCGCGCTTCACGACACCGGCGGCCGCGTCGCGGCGCGCGTCGCCTCGGACCAGCATCCAGCTCCCCAGTGCTGCCACCAGCGCGAACGCCACACCGAGCACGACGCCGAGCACCACCGGACGCAGTGAGGGGCGGAGCGAGGGCACCGGGGATGACATGCCCCGAGTATCGACCTCGGGCCGTGGCGGTTGCGCGCGGGAAGAGCTCGCTGGCTGCCGATCCCCATCGTCGGCGCCGCCCGAGCGCGGCCCCTGCGCACCGGACTTCACCCGATCGTCGCGCGGGACTACGCGCCGACCGCGAGCTTCGAGCTGCTGCGCCGCGCCGCCGACCTCGGCGCCGCCCTGCCGCGCCCGCCCCGGGTCGGGCCGGTCCTCACCAGCGACACGTTCTACGCCGCGCGCGACGACTGGTGGAAGGCCTGGGCCGAGCACGGCGTGCTCGCCGCCGAGATGGAGACCGCCGCGCTCTACACGCTCGCCGCGAAGGCCGGCGCCCGCGCGCTGTCGATCCTCACCGTCAGCGATCACGTCCTCACCGGCGCCCACACCACGCCCGCCGAGCGCCAGCGCGGCTTCGCGCGCATGGTCGAGCTGGCCCTCGAGCTCGCGGCCCAGGTCGCGTAGCGCCGCCGGCGGTCAGCCGCGGTAGCCGGTCCCGGCCACGCGCCGCGCGAACTCGTCGCAGTGGTACGTCTCCTGGACCGACCGCTCGGCCCGCGCGAGCACCGGCCAGAACGCCTTCTTGGAGCGCACCGCCAGGTACTCGGCCTTGACGTTGCGGAAGCACGCCATGTCGCCGAACAGGCCGTGGCCGCTCGGGCTGTAGTCGGCGTAGAGACAGTTGATGCACGCGCGCACGTAGGCGCCGACGGGCAGCTGGCGCTGGATCTCGAGCAGCTCGTCCTCGAACCAGCCGCTCCGGCCGGAGCCCGCGACCCGCCCGCGCGCCCACGCCAGCGTCAGGCGCACGCGGACGTCGTCGATCCCGCCGTTGTGGGCCGGCGCCCCGAGCCCCAGCTCGAGCGTCAGCGTCGCCGCCGACGCCCCGTCCGCGTCGACCACGGTCTGCGGGATGTCGCACGCGATCTCGCACTGACACAGGCACCCGTCGTGCACGGCGAACGACGCCAGCCGATCCGCCGGTGTCTCCGGCGCGGGCGACAGCGTGTCGAAGTCCCGACCGCTCCACGCGACCCCGCGCACCACCATCCGCAGCGTCGCGCCGTCGTTGGTGATCGCCGTGTCCTCGCCACCGTGGGCGTCCCGATACCGCGCGGGGTACCCGGCCAACCTGTCGTCGCTCACGTGCGCACAGTAGCGCGTTCCCGCGGCGCTCGTCGCGGCCACCACGCCGGGGCGGCCCTCGCCAATCGCACGATTCCACGCAACCGGCGGCGGCGGTGGCCGATAGGGGGGCATGTTCGAAGCCAGACGAGTTCGAGGTAGGGCGCCGGCGGCGGTCGTGGCGGCGATGCTCGCGGCGGGCGCGAGCACCGGCTGCTACCACAGCGCCCATGTGCGGCACGTGCAGGAAGGCAACAGCGGATGTCCGTCGTCTCGCGGTTCGCTCGCGGCGCTCGATACCATCGGGTTCCTGGGCTCCGTCGCCCTCGCGGCGGCCCCGGCCTACACCGATGACCAGTTCGCCGGCGCCCTCGCCGCCGGGACCGGAGGCGTGATGGCGCTCCTGTACGGCCTCTCGCTGCTGGCCGCCGCGAAGGCCGACTGCCACCAGACGCCCGAGCAGATCGCCTACGCGGCGGACGCCCAGGCCTGTGCACGCGGCGACGCGGCGTCGTGCTACGCGGCCGCCCTGGTCGCCGATCGGCGCGGGCTCTCGGGTCCCGCGGCCGCGTTCGCCGCCGACACGCTGTTCGCCAGGGCCTGCGAGCTCGGCGAGCCGCGGGCATGTCGACTCCAGGGCGAGCGGCGACGGCTGATGCAGCCGGACCAGGCGGCCCGCTACTTCGCGCGGGCCTGTGAGCTCGGCGACACCGAGAGCTGCGGCCCCGAGCACCGGCGCGACCATGAGGCGGAGGCCCAGTCGGGGTCGTGCTTCTTCGCCGCGGACGACGTCGTCGTCACCAACAACCACGTCGTCGCCAGCGGAGGAACGATCACCGTGCTCGATTCGCAGGGCCGCATGCACGCCGCGACGGTCGCGCGCGCGGCGTCGGATGTGGATCTCGCTGCGCTGACGGTCCCGACCGCCACCGGGATCGTGCCGCTGCCGATCGGTCGCGACGCCTCCCTGGGACTCCACGTGTTCACGATCGGCTTCCCGATGCCGTCCATGCTCGGCGTCGATCCCAAGTTCTCCGAGGGATCGATCAGCGGCCTCAGCGGCCTTGGCCTGGACTGGCTCTATCAGGTCTCCGTCCCCGTTCAGCCGGGCAATTCGGGCGGGCCGCTGGTCGACGACGACGGCGCGGTGGTCGGTGTCGTCGTGGCGAAGCTCCGCGCCGACAAGGTCACCGCGGCTACCGGTGTGGCCCCCGAGAACGTCAACTTCGCCGTGAAGGGCGCCGCGCTCAGGCGATTCCTCGCAGACAGCGGCGTCTCAGCCACGGGCGTCGCTGGGCCGCGCGCGGACGCGATCGCGCGCGTGTCCGCCGCGGTGTGCCAGATCCTCGTCGAGGCCGCGCCACGCGGTCCAGGCGGCGCTGGTCCGGGGCCGCGATAGCGACGACTTGGCGCGCCCCCGAGGTCGATGCCTGCGGCCGAACCCGGCGCCGGTCACCGTCGCAGGTCGCGCGGCGGCTCGCGCCGCCCGCGCGCAGGTCGCGCTACGCGTCGCGCAGCAGCTCGGCGAGGGACAGCGGCGGCCGCGGCAGCGCGACCGGGGCGACGGCGGCCTCGGCGGCGTGGGTCGTGATCGACGTCCAGGCGCCCACCGCGCGATCGCGGTGCACGACCACCACGCGGCGGACCAGATCGATCACCCAGTACTCGTCGACCGCGCTCTCGGCGTAGAGCGCGGCCTTGGCGCCGAGATCGTCGTCGATCGAGGTGTCGGCCACCTCGATCACCAGCGCCGCCGCGGCCGGGTGCGCGTCGCGGTACGGCTGCCGCGCGACGATCGCCAGGTCGGGCTCCGGCTCGGACTCGTCGGCGCACGCCAGCGGCTGCTGGCTGCTCACCATCAGGTCGGGCGGCGCGGCGCGCACGAGGCGCTCGCTCAGGACCCGCACCACCGCGCTGTGCGCGCTCCCGATCGGACTCATCGTCACCAGCTCCCCCCGGACCAGCTCCACGTGCTCGCCGTGGAACATCCCCGCCGTCACCATCCGGTCGTACTCGTCACGGCGGAGCTTCCGCCGCGCCCGACCATCGAGTGCCACCATGGATCCAGGCTAGCAGCGCGGTCGGTGATGGCCAAGCCGCGCCCAGGCGCGCGACCTGGGCGGCAAGGCCGTCGCCCGGACGCCCCGCCAGCACGACCGGTGCTTCAGGACCTCACCCGATCGTTGCGCGGCCGCGGAGCACGGACCTCACCCGATCGTCGCGCGGCACGGACCTCACCCGATCGTCGCGCGGCCGCCCAGGGCGCGGCCCCTGGGCCCGCGGTCACGGACCGCGGTCACGGACTCCCTCACCCGATCGTCGCGCCGCACCTCACCCGATCGTCGCGTCGCGCCGCGCCTCACCCGATCGTCGCGCCGCACCGCACCCGATCGTCGCGCCGCCCGCCCGTGCCGTCGCGCTACACCTCGCCCGACCGTCGCGCCGCACATCGTCGCGCCGCACCTCACCCGATCGTCGCGCCGCCCGCCCGTGCCGTCGCGCCGCACCTCACCCGATCGTCACGCCGTCCCGCCGCGCAACCCTCGGTGATCACATGACCTTCGGGCCGTGCCGCGCGCCCATCCTCGTCGTCGGCCCAGGTGGCTGTTACCCTGCCCGCCGTGTCGCGCCCGCTCCTCGCCATGCTCGCGGTCGCGCTGCTCTGCGGCAGCGCCGACGCGCGGCCGCACCGCAAGGCCAAGCGTCACCGGCGGCGGACCCCGGCGGCGCAGCTGTATCCGCCGCCGAGCGATCCGGCGGCGACCGCGGCGGTGCGCTACGGCGCGCTCGGCCCCGAGGCGTGCCTGGCCGAGCTGGCGACCCGCCAGATCCCGTACGTGGCCGAGACCGCCGACGGCGTGGCGGCGCCGGTGCGGCTGCAGGGCCCGCTGCACGGCGTGACGTTCCGCGGCGGCGAGCCCGAGGACGAGCGCGCGACCAGCCCGTCCGAGATCGCCGACTGCCGGCTGGTGCTCGCGCTCGATGATCTCGCCGAGCTCCTGGCCGCGCACGACGTGGTCGAGGTGATCCACTACTCGATGTACCGCCGGCCGCGCGCCGGCAAGTCGTCGGAGCACAACGCCGGCATGGCCATCGACGTCGGCCGCCTGCGCCTGGCCGACGGCACCACGCTGTCGGTGCTCGACGACTACCACGGCCGGATCGGCGCCGCGAGCTGCGGCAAGCGCGCCCGGCCGCGCCGCCCGACCGCCAAGACCAAGGCGCTGCGCGCGATCGTGTGCGAGGTCGCCGAGCGCTACCTGTTCAACGTCGTCCTCACGCCCAACTTCAACCGGCCCCACCGCAACCACGTCCACCTCGATCTGACCGCCGGCGTGCGCTGGTTCATCGTGCGCTGAGCGCCCGCCCCCCACCACCCACCCGCGCCACCCCACCCGTCGACGACGGCGCGCCGCGCCGCCGGTCGTGCGCGGTGGGCCGCGGGCGCGCCCGAGCATCGCGCACCGCGATCGATGCGGCGCCCGGCTACACTGTCGGGCATGGGCACCTGGGGCAGCGGCAACTTCGACGACGACACCGCGGCGGACCACCTCTCGACCTTCGCCGCGCGGCTGGTCGCGGAGGTGGAGGCGGCGCTCGCCGAGGGCCCCGGCAACATCGAGCCCGACGAGTACTGGGGGGTCGCGGTGCCGTGCAACCTCGAGCTGCTCGGCCTGCTCGCGCAGCAGAAGTGGGTGGGCGTGACGCTGCCGCCGGCGGCGACGATCGCGGCGTGGAAGGCGACCTACCTCGCGGTCTGGGACGCGACGATCGACGGGCTCGCGCCCAGGCCTGACTTCAAGGCCCAGCGTCGCGCGGTCCTGGTCGCGACGTTCGACCAGCTCGCCGCGCTGGCGCAGGACGACGCGCCGCCGCCGGCCCCGTCGGCGACCAGGCCCAAGCACGCGCCCCCGACGAAGCCCGCCCCGACGAAGCCCGCCCCGACGAAGCCCGCCCCGACGAAGCCCGCCCCGACGAAGCCCGCCCCGACGAAGCCCGCCCCCCAGGAAGGCCGCCCCCACGAAGCCCGTGCCGACGCAGCCCCCCCCGACCAAGCCCGTGCCGACGAAGCCCGCCCCGACGAAGCCCGCCCCGACGACGCGCAGCTGATCTACCGCCGCTACCGCCACCCCGGAGGACAGTCGGCGCCGCTGACCGACCGCGCCGCTGACCGACCGCCCGCTGAACCGCGACGCTACCGCCGCGCGCGGGCGACCGAGCGGCGGGCCAGGTCGCCGAAGCCGTCCTGGCCGTCGGTGAGCACGCCGGCGACGTCGGCGGTGGCGGCCCGGACCGCGGGGCGACGGCCGCGGCCGGACACCAGCCCCAGCGCGCCGCCGAGCGCGCGCACGGTCAGCGCCAGGATCGCGAGCGCGAGCCAGCCGCCGGCGGCGGTGCCGAGCAGCGCGATCCGCAGGGCCATGCGCAGCGGCTCGGGCACGTCGACGAACACCGGCCGCGCCAGCGCGCGCGAGGTCGGCGCGGTCAGCGCCGTCGCCGCCGGGCGCGGCGCCGGCAGCGGCTCGGGCTCGGGCGCGCGCGCGAGCATGGCCAGGACGTCGCGCGGGCGCGCGGGCCGCTTGTCGGGATCGGGCTCGACCATCGCGGCCAGCGCCGCGCGCAGCGGCTTGCTCATCGCCGGCAGGTGCTTGGCGAGATCCATCGTCAGGCCCTTGCGGGGCACGTCCTCGGGCTCGGTGCCGCCGGCCAGGGCGACGATGGTCGCGCCGAGGCTGTAGAGATCGGTCGCGGGCGTGACCTGGCCGTGGAGCTGCTCGGGCGCCATGTAGCCGTAGGTGCCGACCAGCGTCGAGCCGCCGGCCGACGCCCCGTCGGCGACGCCGCCGAAGTCGACCAGCGCGAGCGTGCCGTCGCGATCGCGCACCAGGTTCGACGGCTTGACGTCGCGGTGCACGACCGGCGGCGTGCGGGTCGCGAGGTAGTCGAGGATCTCGAGCCCGCGCACCAGGATGTCCTTCAGCTCGAGCTCGCTCAGCCGCTGCTTGCCGACCAAGGCCCGCAGATCGGTGCCGGGCATGCGCTGCATGATCAGGTTGAACGTGCCGGGCGGCTCCTCGAACGCGGCGTGCAGCCGCGGGATGCCGGCGTGGCGCAGCTGGCCGAGCACCTTGGTCTCGCGCTCGTGCAGCTCGAAGCTCTTCCAGCCGGCGCCGAGCTTGACCCGCTTGACCACGACCTCGACCCGGCGCGCGACCTCGACCGCGAGGAACGTCTGGGCCTGGCTGCCGTGCCCGAGCGCGGCGCCCAGCCGCCAGCGGCCGCCCAGCAACGGACCGTCGACCGCCATCACGCGGCTCGCAGCGTGAACACCGCGACCTCGGAGGCGGTGCCCTCGCCGACGCGCACGCGCACGCCCGAGAAGCCGACCCCGGGCGTCACGTACAGGTGGCCGTCATCGATCGGGTAGAAGCCGCGCCGGAACGTGCGACCCATGCGCGCGATGATCCGATCGGTGACGCCGCGCAGGTAGATCTGCCCGCCGTGCATGTGCCCCGAGAGCACCAGGCGCGCGCCGCGCGCGACCAGCTCGGGCGCCAGCTCGGGATCGTGGCACAAGGCGACGGTGGTGCCGTCGGCGCGCGCGCCCACCCCAGCGAAGGCGCCGTCGGCGTCGTCGTGGTGGGTGATGGGGTCGTCGATGCCGACCAGCGTCAGCGGCGCGCCGCGCACGTCGAACCGGGTGTGCTGGTTGTCGAGGACGTCGTAGCCGTGGCCGGCCAGCGCCGCGCGCACGCCGCGGGCGTCGGTGAAGTAGTCGTGGTTGCCGAGCGTGGCCGCGACCCGGGTCGCGCGCAGGCCGCCGAGCTGGTCGCGCACCAGCCCGACCTCGTGCTTGCGCCAGCACACGTAGTCGCCGGTGAGCGCGACCACGTCCGGGGCGGCGTCGTTGGCCAGCTCGATCGCCGCGCGCACGTGGCTGGCCGGCGTCAGGTTGCCGACGTGGATGTCGGACAGGTGCGCGATCACCACGCCGTCGTGGCGCGGGTCGAGCCCGGCGACCGCGACCTCGTGGCGGACCAGGCGCGGCGGCGGCAACGGCTTGGCGCGACCCATGAGCCGCCCACTGTAGAGCGCCCCCACCGCCGCGCAAGCCCTGGCGGTCGTGACGGCCGGGTTGCGGCTGGGGGTGGGGCCTGGCACATTGGACCTGAGACGATGGCACAACCAGCCCTGGCCGAGGTTCGCGTGTCCTGTCCGGCGTGCGGTGGTGCGATCCATCCGATCGCCGGGCGCTGCAAGCACTGCAAGGCCGACCTCGTCGCTGCTCGCGGTGGGGCGACCGCGGCGATCGGCTCGGTGATCCAGCTCGGCGCGCTGGCGCCAGCACCATCGGGCCCGGCCCCGGGGTTGCCCTCGGGCCCGCCGACGGCGGCGCCGAGCCCGGCGAGCGGGCTGCCGGCGGTGGCCACCGCCGCGCCGCCGCCGGTGATGATCGCGCAGCCGCTGGTCGCGCCGCGCCGGGCCTCCTGGCGGCGCCGCTGGCCGCTGCTGGTGGCGGCCCTGGCCGCGGTCGCGATCGTCGTCAGCGTCGCGGTGCTGGTCTTCGGCGGCGAGGATCCCAAGGCCCGCCGCCGGCGCGCGCTGGGCCCGGCGCCCGACCGCATGCAGACCGATCAGCTCCCCACCGATCCGTGGAAGGGCTCGGGCCGCGCGCCCGATCCCGATCAGCTCCAGCCGGTCCCGCAGGCGCCGCCGCCCGACATCGATCCTGGCGGCGGCGCACCGCAACCGCCGCGCGTGCCGACGCCGCCCGCGGCTGGCGGCGGCTCGATCACGTCGGCCGACGAGTTCGTGACCCGCGCGGTCGACGTCGGCTGTCAGCGCCTGGCGACGTGCTGGGGCGGCCCCAGCGCCTCGGGCATCTGCGAGGAGCTCAAGCAGCTGACCGCCAGCGGCCTGGCGATGTCGACCGGCTGCCCGCAGTTCGATCCAGCCTCGGCCAGCCAGTGCGTCAACCAGCTCGCCAGCCTGCCGTGCCCGGACAGCAACGTGCAGCTGCCCGAGCTGCTCGGCATGGTCGCAGGCCTCGACGCATGCATGCGCACGTGCCAGGAGTAGCGCGCCGCGCGACCTTCGCGCTGGCGCTCGCCAGCGCGGTCGCCGGGTGCGGCAGCAAGCGCCGGGCCGCCGCAACGCCGCCGCCGGCCGACGCCGCCGTCGCGGGACCGGTCGTCCACGATCTCGGCGCGACGCCGCTGCGCCCCGACGAGCCGCACCCGCCGATGCCGCAGGAGCTGCGGACCACCGTGCTCGAGACCGGCGATCCGCCGCGCACGGTCCGGCGCTACCTGACCACGCCCGCGCCCGAGCGCACGCTGACCGTGCGCGCCGCGATCACGGTCCACGGCTATCGCGACGGCGCCTGGTACGGCCCGACCGAGCTGCCGGCGATCACCGACGGCTTCGGGATCAGCGTCGAGGCCGGCGCCAGCCCGACGCTCGTGCTGCGCGGCCTCGAGGGCACGGTCGCCGACGCCGCGCCCGCCATCCGGGCCAGCACCGACGACGTGACCGCGCGCTGGCGCGTGCTGCTCGAGCGCCGCCGGGTGGCGATCGCCGCCGACGCCCGCGGCCGGCTGGGACCGATCACGTTCGTCGACGATCCCGATCGCAAGCGCGCCGACGACGAGCTCGCCACCGACGAGCTGGTCCAGCGCTGGCTGGCGCTGGCGGTGCCGTGGCCCGACGAGCCGATCGGCCCGGGCGCGCGCTGGCGGGTCGTCACGCTCCTGCGGGTCGGCGGCGCGTACTTCAAGCAGACCGCGACCTACAAGCTGGCCGCGGTCGAGGGCGATCGCCACACCGTCGAGGTCGACCTCACCCGCCTGGCCGAGCGCCAGCTGCTCGACGTGCCGGGGCTGCCGGCGGGCGCGACGGCGGAGCTGATCGGCATCGTCCGCTCGGTCAAGGGCACGGTCGTCGTGACGTCGGTCGCGCCGCTACCGCTGTCGGGCGAGCTCACGTCGACCCAGAGCACCCACGCCCAGTTCCACCTGGGCCCGGGCGCGCCGATCGACGAGGTCACCGACGATCGCGCGACGCTGACGCTCACGAGCAAGTGACCTCGGATCGACGGGATCCCGGCGATGATCGGGATCGATCACGAGTTCGACGACGCCCGCGCGCGCGGCTTCGGCGGCCACCGCCGCCCGACGGCCACCGCCACGTCGCCCGGCCCCACGCGCGCGCGGCCGCGGTGACCGCTACCACACCAGGTCGATCACCTCGAGCGAGGGCGGCGACGCGTACCGGAACGGCACCAGCGAGTAGCCGATGCCGGCGGTGACGATCACCGTGGTCGCTCCGAGCTGGGAGCGCCCGTCGACGTAGGGCGTCTCGATCCGCGCCGGCGACACGTGCACCAGGCCCAACACCGGGTTGAGCTGTCCGCCGTGGGTGTGGCCAGCCAGGACCAGATCGACCCGGCCGCGGACCCGGGCCGCGATCGCGGCGTCGAACTGGTGGGTGACCACGATCGCGAAGTCAGCGCCGGCCAGCGCCGCCAGGCCGGCGTCGATCGTGGCGCCGTCGGTGCGGGTCAGGTAGTTGTGCTCGAGGAACAGGACCCCGATGCGGCGGCCCTGGTGCGTGAACCACCGGACCTGGTCGCGGACCATCGACACGCCGTGCTCGGCCAGCGCCGCCTCGACCTCGCGCACGCTGCGCGCGCGATCGACGTAGGCGAAGTGCTCGTGGTCGCCGACGACCGAGAACGTGCCCAGGCGGCTGCGCAGCGCGCCGGCGCTGGCCGCGGCCGCGGCGATGTAGTCGGGCCCGGTGTTGATCCAGTCGCCACCGGCCAGCACGAGGTCGGCGCCGGCGGCGTTGGCCAGCCCGACGACCTGGGCCGCGCGCGCGCGGTCGGTCTGGCGATCTTGTTGCAGGTCCGCCAGGAAGACGATCCGGAACCCGGCCCCGGCGCTGGCGGCGCCCGGCCCCAGCCGGTAGTGCCGCACCCGCAGCGCGTCGCGCTCGAGCACGATCCGCGCCGGCGTGTAGATCGCGAACGCCGCGATCACCGCGATCACCGCCCAGGCCCGGGCCCGCCCGGCCCGCGCCGGTCCGCGCCGGCGCCGCCAGAGGTAGTGCCCGAGCTCGATCGCGCCCAGCCACGGCAGCGCCTGGCCCAGGATCAGCACCGCCACGAAGAACGGGTACACCAGCAGCCAGGTGGCCAGCGGCCCGTCGAACCGCGGCATGGTCGCGGCGCCGGTCGCGAGCGTGACCGCGACCGCGACCACCATCACCAGCGGGTAGCCGAACAGGAGCCACGCGGTCAGCGCGCGCGCGACCCGCACCGCGCGCGGCCCGCGCCCGAGCGTGGCCAGCGCCTCGCCGAGGCGGCGCCGCAGGTACAGGCCGGCGACGACGATCAGCGCCAGCGCGACGGCGAGCATGACGAACCACACCCCCGCCACGTAGCACGCCGCCGCCGCCGTGCCCCTTGCGGCGCCGATCGCGCCGCGCTACCCAGGCGGCATGAGCGCCCCGCCCCGCCTGCCGGTCACGGTGCTGACCGGGTTCCTCGGCGCCGGCAAGACCACGCTGCTCAACCGCCTGCTCGGCGAGCCGGCCCTGGCCGGCGCCGCGGTGCTGATCAACGAGGTCGGCGCGGTCGCGATCGATCACCACCTGGTGCGCGCGGTGCGCGGCGACGCGCGGGTGCTGGGCAGCGGCTGCGTGTGCTGCACGGTCGCCGGCGACCTGGTGCGGGCCCTGGCCGAGCTGCGGGCGCAGCTCGACCGCGGCGAGCTGCCGGCGATCGATCGGGTCGTGCTCGAGACGTCCGGCGTCGCCGATCCCACCGGCGTGATCGCGACCTTGGTCCAGCACCCGCTGCTCGCGCGCGCGTACCACCCGGCCGCGGTGGTGACGGTGGTCGACGGCGTCGACGGCGTCGGCACGCTGGCGCGACACCGCGAGGCGGTGAGCCAGGTGGCGCTGGCCGATCGCGTGATCATCAGCAAGGTCGATCTGGCCGACGACGCGACCGTGGCCGCGGTCGAGGCCGCGGTGCGCACGCGCAACGGCGCGGCGCCGCTGGTGCGCGCGGTCGACGGCGCGATCGACCCGGCGGTGGTGGCCGAGCTCGCGGCGGTGCACGCCGACGACGGCGCCGGGCTCGCGCGCTGGCTCCGGGCCGCGACCGCGCGGCCGCTGCTCGGCGGCGAGGCCCGCACGCACGCCGACGTCATCACGTCGGTCGCGTGCTTCGAGGCGCCGGTGCGCCTCGGGCCGCTGGCGCTGTGGCTGTCGCTGATGACCCAGATCCACGGCGGCGCGCTCTTGCGCGTGAAGGGGCTGGTCGCGGCGGTCGGCGAGCCCGGGCCGATGGTGATCCACACCGTCGGCCACGTCGTCCATCCGGCCCGACCGCTCGCGGCCTGGCCCGACGACGATCACCGCACCCGCCTGGTCTTCATCGCGCGCGGCATGTCCGCGCCGATGCTGCGCTCGCTCCTGGTCAACCTGGGCGAGACGCTGGGGCAGCCGCTGCTGCCGTAGCGGGCCGCTCAGCGGGTGATCGAGGTCGGCGCCGGCGCAAAGCCGGCACCGCGCGCGCTCGCCGCCAGCGCGCCGAGGCCCAGCGTCACCAGCAGCGTCACGCCCACCGCGAGCACCACATCGCGGGTGCCACGGCTGCGCTGACGACGGACGATCTGATCGAGGCGTTGCGTGTTCATGCCGAGCGCTCTATGCGAACGGCGGACCAACGGCACTTCGGCGTCCGAACCTGGTTCGATCGTCGCGGCTCCGTGCGGTTGCCGACGACAACGTCGCCGACTCGCGCTCAATCGTCCACGCCCGATGACGATCTTGCGTGCGGTGCGACCAGTCGCTGCGACACCTGCGCGGTCGCACCGCGCACGCACACCGACAGTGATGTCGTGGCACCCCGGTCAGACCGCGCAAGCCCGTGATCCGCAAGGCCCGCGCTGGTCGCTCGGGTGGCCGGCGGGTGGGCGCGCCAGGACAGCTCGGCACACCGCGTCGCCCCACGCCGTCGGTGCGTCGCCCACACCGCCGCCGCGCGACGACCACAACGCACCCGCGACCGCATACGCGCGCCGCGCACGCGCGCCGACCGCGCCGCACGCGCGCCGACCGCGCCGCACACGCGCCGCACGCGCGCCGACCGCGCCGACCGCGCCGACCGCGCGACGATCGCGCCGCGCGCGCCGACGTCAGCTGTCCTTGAGGACGACCACGGTCACGCCGTCGCCGCCCTCGCTGCCCTCGCCGGGTCGCGACGACTTGGCCGCCGGGTGCCGCGTCAGGTGCTGGCGCACCGCATTGCGCAGCACGCCGGTGCCGTGGCCGTGCAGGACGAAGATCGCGTCGTGGCCGAGCAGCAAGGCCTCGTCGAGGAACCGATCGAGGCTGGCGATCGACTCGTCGACGCGCTGGCCGCGCAGATCGAGCGTGGTCGTGGGCGTGCGCGCGCCGGCCTTCGCGGGATCGTTGCCGTCGACGGTCGCCAGCGCCGGCGCCGGCGCCGGCTCGGCCCGGGCGGTCGCCTGCTGCGCGGCGCGGGCCTGGCGGTGGCTGTCGATCAGCACGTCGGCGACGTCGACCAGCGCGTGCATCGCGCCGAGCCGCACGCCGACCTTGCCGCGCTCGGGCGCGGCCGCGACGAAGCCGCGCCCGCGCAGGCTCGGCACGATCACCGGCGCGCCGATCACCAGCTCGCGCGCGGCGGCCGGGCGCCCCGGCGGCAGGTCGGCCTCGGGCTCGTGGCGCGCGACCTCGCTGCCGACCTTGACCAGCTGGCGCCGGGCCTGCTGCACGTCGGCCAGCTTGGCGGCCTGCTCCTTCTTGCGCAGCTCGATGCGCACGCGCTCGGCCTCGGCTCGGGCCTGGCGCAGCGCGCCCAGCGCCTCGCCGTGGGCGCGGCTGTGCTCGCGATCGCCCTTCACGCGCGCGCGATCGCGATCGATCTTCTGGGCCATGCGATCGGCCTCGACCGCCTCGAGCTCGGCCAGCAGCGCCGCGCGCTCCTCCTCGAGGCGGCGCCGCTGATCGGCCACCGACGCCAGCAGCCGCTCGACGCTCATGCCGACGTCGCCGACCAGCGCGGTCGCGCGATCGACCACCTCGGCCGGCAGCCCGACCCGGCGCGCCACCATCAGCGCGCCCGAGCTGCCGGGCACGCCCAGGTGCAGCTTGAACGTCGGCTCGAGCTTCTCGAGGTCGAAGCCGACCGAGGCGTTGACGTAGCGCGGATCGGTCGCGGCCACGGCCTTGAGCCGCTCGTAGTGCGTCGTCACCAGCGCGGTCACGCCGCGCGCGGCCAGCGCCTCGATCACCGCCTGGGCCAGCGCCGCGCCCTGATCGGGATCAGTGCCGACCGCGAGCTCGTCGATCAGGACCAGCATGCCGGGGCCGCCGTCGGCGAGCAGCTGCCGCAGCCGCGCGACGTGGCCGGTGAACGTCGACAGGTTGGCCTCGAGGTTCTGGGCGTCGCCGATGTCCGAGCGCACGTCGGTGAACCAGCCGATCACGCTGCCGCTCTCGGCCGGCAGGTGCAGGCCGCACCGGGCCATCAGCGCGCACAGGCCGGTGGTCTTGAGCGCGACGGTCTTGCCGCCGGCGTTGGGGCCCGAGATCAGCAGGCAGCCGCCGGCCACGACCTGCACGTCGTTCGCGACGCAGCGGCGCCCGGCCAGGAGCATCAGCGGGTGGCGCGCGTGCAGGAGCGCGACCCGCGGGGCCGGATCGAGCACCGGCGCGCTGGCGATCAGCTCCTCGCCCAGCACGCCGGCCGCGACGATCACGTCGAGCTCGCCGACCGCGCCCATGGCCGCGTCGAAGCCGTCGGCCTCCTCGGCCACCCAGCCTGACAGGCGCGCGAAGATCCGGCGCTCCTCGTCGGCGACCTCGCACTCGGCCAGCTTCTTCTTGTTGTTGAGATCGACGATCTCCTCGGGCTCGATGAAGATCGTCTGCCCGCTCTGCGAGGTGCCGTGGACGATGCCCTTGACGAAGCCCTTGCCGTCGGTGCGCACCGGCAGCACGTAGCGATCCTCGCGCTGGGTGTAGTAGTCGTCCTGGAGCAGCGGCGCGTAGCGCGGATCGTGGACCAGCTCCTCCATCCGACGATCGAGCTGGTGGGTCAGCCCGACGACCGACCTGCGCAGCGGCCCCAGCGCCGGGCTGGCGTGATCGACCAGGCGGCCGTCGGGATCGAAGGCCTCGAGGATCGGGTGGAAGACGTGGCCGAGGTCGGGGATCACCGCGGCGATCGCGGCCAGCGCCGGCGCGACCTCGGCGTGGACGCGCAGGTGCCGCCGGACCCGGGCCAGGGCCTGGCCGGTGTGGCCGACCGCGACCAGCTCGACGGCGTCGAGCGCCGCGGCCTTGCGCACCCGCGCGATCGCCGGGCCGATCTCGGCGACGCCACCCAGCGGCACCGCGGCGTCGATCGACGCCAGGTGCCGGGCCTCGCTGACCGCGGCGATCCGCGCGCGCGCGGCCTCGAGGTCGGCCACCGCGGGCGTCGCGCGCACGGCCTCGGCCCCGCGCCCGGTCGCGCACCGGGCGGCCCAGTGGTCGACGAGCGCGGGCCAGCCGAGGTCGGCGGCGGTCTGAGGATCCAGGCCCAGCACGGGGCCAGGCTTCTAGCACGATCGGCGCGGCGGCGACCGCCAAACCGCAGCGCCAGCGGCGCGCAGCGCGCGGGCCGGGCGCGCGCAGCCGGAGCCGTGTGCCCCCTTTCGCTCGACCCGTGTCGCGCCGTGGTCCCGGCGTGCCCGCGGACCTCCGGGTCCCCCTGCACCTGCCCCGGGCGCGGCGACGAAGCCGCGGCGGCTCAGCGCGCCGGGAACCCGAGCGACTGCGGCGACGGCACCACCTGGTTGCGGCCGTTGCGCTTGGCCGCGTACAGGTTGTCGTCGGCCCGCTTGATCAGCGTCGGCGGATCCATGTTGGGCTCGTTGTACGCGCACGCGACGCCCAGGCTGACCGAGACCGGGATGGCGGTGCCGTTCCAGATCACCGGCCGCTCGGCCATCAGGTTGCGGACGTGCTCGGCGAAGATCACCGCGCCGTCGAGCCCGGTCGACGCCAGCACGCACGCGAACTCCTCGCCGCCGTAGCGCGCGAACAGGTCCTCGCGGCGCATGCGGGTCTTGAGCCGCGCGCTGACCTCCTTGAGCACCTGATCGCCGGCCAGGTGGCCGTGCTCGTCGTTGACCTTCTTGAAGAAGTCGAGATCGAACATGACCAGCGACAGCGCGTGGCCGTGGCGCTTGGCGCCGGCCAGCTCGCGGTCGACGAACTCGAGGAAGTAGCGCTTGTTGTGGATCCCGGTGAGCCCATCGAGGATGGTCATCCGGTAGATCTCTTCGTGGTAGGCGCTCTCGATGTTGGCGCCCGACAGGAACTTGAAGATCGCGTCGCCGAACCGCACCTGATCGCCGTCGGCGAGCGGCTGCCGCTGGACCCGCTGCTCGTTGACGAAGGTGCCGTTGGTCGAGCCCAGGTCGACCGCCCACCACGAGCCGTCGGCCTCGCGCACCAGCTGGGCGTGGTGGCGGGACACCGCCGACCGGCTGATCACCAGGTCGGCGTCGGTGTCGCGCCCGATGATGTACAGCGACTTGGCGAGTCCGGTCCGACGCCCGATGTCAGGCCCGGGCGGGTGCAACAGCACGAGGCAGGCCTCCCCCGTCGACGTCGGCCGCTCAGGCTGATCGATGGGCGCCACCAGGACGAGCGTGCCGCTATTGCGAGTCTGGCTCACGAGGGACCGTGGTGGGGTTATATCGCGGTCCCTGGGTGGGTACGCAAGTTTTGGTCCACCGACGCCCCGCGGCGCCGGTGCTACGGCCGCGGCGGCGGCGCCTGGAGACGCTCCCACGGTGCCATCACGCCCAGGTACTCGCCCCACTCGAACCCGGACCCGTGGATCGACCGCACCTGGTCGGCGCTGAGGATCGAGCCGACGCGCCCCTCGGCCCCCTCGAGGATCGAGCCCAGGCCGCCGGCGTACTGGAGCAACCCCTTGACGTTCCGGTCGTACGGGGTCAACGAGCCGTCGGCGACCGCGGCGTCGGTGAACGCGACCACCTCGTCGTACACAGATGAGAACGCGGCGTCGAGCTCGGCCCGCTGGGCGTCGGTGACGCCGGCCGCGGCCTCGACGTTCTTGCGCAGCTGGTCGAGATCCGCGCGACGTCCGCCCAGCGCCAGCTCGATCAGCGGCAGCACCCGGGCCTTGTACGCCTCCTCGCTCTCACCGGGGTCGCGGCCCAGGAGCGCCGCCATCTGCTCTTGCCGACGCAGGCGGCGATCGAGCCGCCCCTCGGCCGGCGCGGGCTCGAGCTTGGGCGCGGGGCCGGATCCGGCCAGGCGACGCCCGAGCAGCCCGGCCAGCGGCGACGACGACGGACCGGTCGCCTCGGCCGGCGCGGCGGCCCCGCCCTGCCAGGGGTCGGCGGCCGCGCTCGGGCGCTGGGCCAGCTGGCGCCGCAGCGCGCGGTTGTCACGATAGAAGATCACCGCGGCCGCCACCGCGGCCACCAGCAGGGTCGGGACGATCCACCGCTTCATCTGCAGAAACGTAGCAGCTCATGGCGATCGGGAAACCCCGCGCCCGCGCGTCACAGCCCCATCCAGTAATTGGCCTTGATCATCACGACGTCGTCGCTGGCGGCCGACACCAGCGCCTCGAGGTCGCGGCCGAGCTGGAACCGGCCGTCGGCGATCGCGTCGCTCTGGCCGTGGCTCCAGATGAAGAACGCCGACGAGCCGGGCCGGAACTGCCAGCGCAGCACCACCGTCGAGCGCAGCTCGCGCACGTCGAAGTCGGGCAGGCTGAACGCGTAGTCGGGGGCACCGTCGCGATCGCGATCGACGACGTAGACGTCGTCCATCAGGGTGAGGTCGCCCGGCTGGTACGGCACGAACCGGTCGTCGTGCGCGGCGGCGCGGGTGGCGCCGGCGGTCTTGAGCTCGCTGTAGGCCCCGGCGGCCACGAACGGCTGGGCGTAGAGCTGCAGGCTGAGATCGGGGGTGAACGTCCACGACCCGCGCACGGTCAGCGCCAGGGTCTCCTGGGCGATCCGGCCGAAGACGTAGCGCGAGCTGCCGTCGTCGGCGACCGCCTCCTCGACGAACTGATCGTGCGACGTGCCGGTCGCGTAGCTCGGGCCGACGAACAGCTCGACGTTCGAGCGGGCCTGGACGTTGACGCCGAGCTCGGCCGAGCCCTGGAAGTCGTCCGCGGCCCAGTTGCGGTGCAGGCCGAAGCTGCCCTCGAGCGAGACCGCCTTGCGCCCGTCGCTGCTGAAGCCGCCGAAGATGTGGCCGACCGGATCGGTGGCGAGCGCCGGGCCGCCGCGGGTGCCGCCCGGGTCGACCAGGTTGTTGTCGATCCCGGCGCCGCCGAAGACGCTCCAGAAGCTGGTGAACTGGATGTTGCCGTTGACGTTGCCGCCGTACCCGAACAGCTCGGGCGCGAGGTTGCCGTAGACCCAGGCGTTGGTGTTGACGCGCCACGACAGCACCCGATCGCCGGGCTCGTCGTCGAACCGCGCCAGGTAGGCCCACTGCACGGCGCTGTCGACCGGGCCGTGGAAGCCCAGGTCGTTGGCCTCGAAGCCAGCGGTGCGGACGTCGCCGCCGAGCCCGTAGCGCCAGCGCGCGCCGCCGTTCTTGCCGAGGTCCCAGACCAGGCCGGCGCCGGTGAGGCTGGTGCGGGTCGGGTCGACCGCGAGGTGGTCGGCGTCAGGGCGCTGGTACAGGTGCCGGAAGCTGGTCTGGGTGGCCTCGATCGCCGCCGGCGAGCCGTGCACCCACGACCCGACCGCGCGGGCCCGGAGCATCCACTCCTCGTCGGCGAACTTGTGCGACACCGCCACGCCGCCGGTGACCGCCTGATCGTGGAGCTCGTCGCCGAGGCCGGTGCCGCCGAGCCGCCGGGCCACGCTGGTCAGCGCCGCGTCGACGGTGGTCTTGCCGCCGCGCAGGTCCTTCTTGACCCGGACCAGGCCGTAGTTGGTCAGGGGCTCGACCACCCCCTCGGCGCGCGCGCCGACCCCGTCGACCGCGGTGGCGGACTCCTCGCCGGTGACCGCGTCGAGCACGCCCAGCGACCAGCCGCCCGCGGTCTTGCCGCTGACCTTGGCGGCGCCGTAGATCGTCGTGCCGGTGGGTGCGTCGACGAACTCGCCGTCGAGCTCGCCGTGGGGCGCGGCGCCGATCCGGCGCGAGTAGAACAGCGTGTCCGACGCGCCCGGGCCGTCGCCCTGGCCGATCCCGAACTGGAAGATCTCGGTGCCCTCGACGAAGAACGGCCGCTTCTCGGCGAAGTAGCTCTCGTTGGCCGACAGGTTGACCTGCGACGGATCGGCCTCGACCTGGCCGAAGTCGGGGTTGACGGTGATCGCCGCGGTCACCGCCGAGGTCAGGCCGAGCTTCGCGTCGAGCCCGACGCCGTAGCGGGGATCGACGCCGTCGTGGAACGGATCGCCGGCGTCGTGGGGCGCCCGCGCCAGGCCGCCGGTCACGTACGGCAGGAGCTCGATGCGGCGGCCGCCGCGCACGCCGCGCACGCCGCCGAGCTCGCCGAACTTGCTCACGAACCCCGGGCTCGAGCGCGGCGACGGCGACCACATGTCCTGCTCGCCCGAGCGGCCGACGTAGCGCATCACCTGGACGCCCCAGGGGCGATCGTCCTCGGAGAAGCGCAGCTGCCCGAGCGGGATCCGGAACTCGGCGGTCCACCCGGTCGCGTCGACCGAGGTCGCGCCCGACCAGACCGCGTCCCAGCTGCCGTCCTCGTTGGTGTCGTCGTACATGAGCACGTCGCGCTGGACGCCCGCGGCGTTGAGCGCGAAGCCGAACGCGGTCCGGCGGTCGTGGTACGAGTCGATCATCACGCCGATCCAGTCGGCGTGCGAGTCCTGATCGCGCCGGTGCAAGAGCCGCCGGATCGCGCCGGGGTCGTCGTCGTGGGCGCGCACCCCGACGTAGATCGCCTGATCGTCGTAGACGATCTGGAACTCGGTCTGGTGCCCCGGGGGCTGGCCCTCCTTGGGCGACCGCTGCCAGAAGTCGGACGCGATCGGCACGCCGCGCCAGCCGGCGTCGTCGAGGTGCCCGTCGACCGCGATCGCGCCGGCGCGGCGGACCGCCTCGGTGGCGCGCAGCGGCGGCTGGGCCGCGGCGGTCGCGGTGGTGGCGACGGCGGCGACGGCGACGAGCAGGAGGGGCGTGCGCAGCGACATGTGTCTCGAGGATGCGCCGGTCGCGGCGCCGGTGGACACGCGAACAACCGCGGTCGGTCGATCGTGATTCCTCGTCGAGCGGCGCGACGCCGTGCGACGGCGGTGCGACCTACTGCGACGGCGGCCGCGCGCTCTCGTCGCGCACCCGCGCGTGCTCGAGCAGGAGCTGCGTGGTCGGCAGGCCGATCTCATCGGCGCCGACCACCTCGCAGCCGGTGAACTCGAAGTGGCCGCGGGTCCAGTCGAGGACCGCCATCAGGCGCAGCCGCGGCGCGTCGTCGGCCGGGTTCGCCTCGACCTTGACCACACGGCCGGCGGCGACGAACAGCCGGGCCGCGCGGGCGGCGTCGACGACCACGAGCACGCCGGACTTGCGCTCGAACTCGAACAGCGCCAGGAGCGTCGCCACCGAGATCTCCGACAGGTCGCCGCGCACCATCGCGCTCTCGGCCAGGCCGCGCGGCGCCAGCGCGGTCGCGCGGCGGACGCGGATCACCAGCTCCTCGTCGAGGAACGGCCGCGTGATGTAGTCGCGCACGCCGAGGCGGAACGCCTCGAGCCGGGTCAGGTCGGAGGCGTCGTCGGACACCATCACGACCGGCACGTGGGCCAGCCGCGGGTGCAGCGCCAGCGAGCGGATCAGGCTCGGGCCGTCGAGCCCGGCCATGGCCGCGGCCGTGAGCACGCCGTCGGGGCAGCGCTCGGCGCACGCGGCGTAGGCGGCGGCGCCGTCGCCGAACTCCTCGATGATGAAGCCGGCCGCCGTGAGCGCCGTCGCCATGCGCGCCCGCAGCGGCGCGCTCGGCTCGGCCAGCACCAGGTGGAGCACGTCGGCGACCGGGGTCGGCGGCGGGGTCAGCTCCTCGATCAGATCGTCGAGGTAGCGCGCCAGCACGTCGGCCCCGCCCTCGACCTCGAGGAACTCGAAGCCCATGCCCACGTGGCGGCCGAGCGCGCGCGCCGCCGACGGCGCCAGCAGGTGCGCGACCCGCGCGAACACCCGGAAGGTCACGCCGTCGGGCAGCGTCAGATCGAGCTCGGTGACCGCGCCGGCCGGCAACAGCTCGTCGGTGCGCACGAACACGCCGCGGCGCGAGAGGTCCTCGGACTCGGCCACGACCCGGCGATCGAGCCGCTCGAACTCGACCCGACAGCGCGCCACCACGCGCGGGCCCCGTGTCGGCCGCGACCGTTGCATCGCCACGATCATACGTCGGCGCCCGGGAGGCAGGGGGATGGCGACCGGCAGCGATGGGGATGCCGGCGGCCTTGGGCGAGGTAGGGATCGAGCTTCAGATCGAGCAATTTTAGTTACATAGACACTCAGATCGGTCCTGTCCTTGCAGGATTCGGAGATTTCATGAATCTTTGAAACTTCTGACTGCATCAATGATGCAGGTTCGCCCACCCCAGGAGCCGCTGATGACCCTCGCCGCCACCCCATCCGCGGAACTCCGCCCGACGCCGCCGCGCGTGCTCATGACCCAGCTCCAGGGCGTGTGCGAGGCCCGTGGCGCCACTGACCTGGCGCAGCGGCTGGGCGAGCTCGATCGCTTCATCGGCGGCGAGCTGCGCGACTTCGATCGCGCGCTCGCGACGGTGCCGCGCGGCGTGCGCGCGGTCCAGGCCGCGGCCCACCACCTGCTCGATCTCGGCGGCAAGCACCTGCGGCCGATGTGCGTGGCGCTGGCCGCGAAGTGCGGCACCGGCTTCGGCGACGACGCCCGCCAGCTCGCGATCGCGGTCGAGCTGGTCCACACCGCGACCTTGCTCCACGACGACGTCGTCGACGTCGGCGACAGCCGCCGCGGCCAGCCGAGCGCGCGCGTGGTCTACGGCAACGCCGCGTCGATCTTCGCCGGCGACTGGCTCCTGGTCGAGGCGCTGCGGCGGATCCGCACCACCGGCGACCTGGTCCTGCTCGACGGCATGCTCGCGATCATCGAGGAGATGATCCTGGCCGAGTCGCTCCAGCTCGAGCGCCGCGGCCACATCGACGGCGACGTCGGCGACTACCTGCGCGTGGCCGAGGGCAAGACCGCGGCCCTGTTCCGCTGGGCGATGGGCGCGGGCGCCCGCGCCGGCGGCTGCGCGCCGACGGTCGTCGCCGCGCTCGAGGCCTACGGCGCCGATCTCGGCGTCGGCTTCCAGATCGTCGACGACTGCCTCGACTTCGCCGGCGACGTCGCCGTGACCGGCAAGGCGCTCTACACCGATCTGCGCGAGGGCAAGCTGACCCTGCCGCTCTTGCTGGCGCTGCCGCGCGATCGCGAGCTGCGCGCGCTCGTGGCCGACGCGATCGGCGACGCCGACGCCGGGCTCGAGCTGCAGCGCACGCGCCACCTGGCGATCGCCGCGCGCGTCGCCGCGACCGGCGCGCTGGCCGAGGCCCGGGCCGAGGCGGCCGGCCGCATCGCCCGCGCGATCGACGCGCTCGCGGTCCTGCCCGAGGGCGCGGCCCGGGCCGCGCTCGTGACCGTGGCCGAGGCCACCGCGTCCCGGGAGAAGTGACGTGCGCCCGAGCAGTCGCATCGCCGGGTTCTACGCGCGGCCGCTGGCCGAGCGGCTGGCCCACGCCCAGCGCGCGGTGTCGGCGTCGGCCGCGAGCTGGCTCGGCGCCGGCGGCGGCCTCGATCTGGCCACCGCCGATCGGATGAGCGAGAACGTGATCGCCACCGCGGGCCTGCCGCTGGCGCTGGCGCTCAACCTGCGGGTCAACCAGGTCGACTACCTGGTGCCGATGGCGGTCGAGGAGCCGTCGGTGGTCGCGGCGGCGTCGGCCGCGGCCCGGCTGGTGCGCCTCGGCGGCGGCTTCGTCGGCGACGCCGACCCGTCGATCATGACCGCGCAGATCCACGTCGATCGCTGCGCCGACGCCGCGACGGCGCCCGCGGCGATCGCCGCCTGCGCCGACGAGCTGCGCGCGCTGGCCGACGCCGCGATCCCGCGCATGGTCGCGCGCGGCGGCGGGGCCCGGGCGGTGCGGGCCCGGGTGCTCGACGCCGCCGAGGGCGCGGTCGTGGTCGAGCTCGACGTCGACGTCGGCGACGCGATGGGCGCGAACCTGGTCGACAGCGTGGCCGAGGCGGTGGCGCCGCGGATCGAGGACGCGCTCGGGGGCCACGCGCTCCTGCGCATCCTGACCAACCTGGCGCTGGGCCGCCGGGCCCGGGCCCGCTGCGCGATCGCCGACGACGCGGTCGGTGGCGCCGCGATCGCCGACGGCATCGCCCGCGCCAGCCGGTTCGCCGAGCTCGACGTCGGGCGCGCGGTCACCCACAACAAGGGCACGATGAACGGCATCGACGCCGCCGCGGTGGCGCTGGGCCAGGACTGGCGCGCGCTCGAGGCCGGCGCCCACGGCTTCGCCGCGCTCGGCGGCGGCTACCGGCCGCTGGCCACGTGGCGCCGGACCGCGACCGGCCTGGTCGGCGCGATCGAGCTGCCGCTGGCGCTCGGCATCGTCGGCGGCGGCACCAACGCGCCGGGCGTCCGGGCCGCGCTCGAGCTGTGCGGCGTCGCCTCGGCCCGCGAGCTGGCCGTGGTCCTGGCCGCGGTCGGCCTCGCCTCCAACCTCGCGGCGCTGCGCGCGCTCGCCAGCGAGGGCATCCAGCGCGGCCACATGCGGCTGCACGCGCGTCGACTCGCCGGAGGCGCCCCATGACCGAGACCGCCCTCACCCCGCCCACGCCCGCCGCGCCCCGCCCCGGCTCGGGCCAGATGTTCGATCGCATCGCGCGCCGCTACGACCTGCTCAACCGGATGATGTCGTTCGGCGTCGACAAGCGCTGGCGCAAGCGCACGGTCGCGGCGCTGGCGCTGCCGGCCACCGCCAGCCGCGTCCTCGACGTCGCCACCGGCACCGGTGACCTCGCGATCGACATCGCCCGGCGCCACCCGCAGGCCGAGGTGATCGGCGTCGATCCGTCGGCCAACATGATCGCGGTCGGCGCCGGCAAGGTCGCGCGCTTCGACGGCCGGGTCGAGCTGACGCTGGGCGACGCCCAGGCGCTCGCGTTCGACGACGCCAGCTTCGACGCGGTCACGATCGCGTTCGGCATCCGCAACGTGCCCGACCGCGCGCTCGGGCTGCGCGAGATGGCGCGGGTGTGCAAGCCCGGCGGCCGGGTCGCGATCCTCGAGCTGGGCGAGCCGCGCAAGGGCGTGATGGCGCCGCTGGCGCGGTTCCACATCCGCCAGGTGGTGCCGCGGGTCGGCGCGCTCCTGTCGGGCTCGCGCGAGTACCGCTACCTGCAGACGTCGATCGCCGCGTTCCCGCCGCCCGACGAGTTCGCGGCGATGATGACCGAGGCCGGCCTCGACGTGCTCGAGGTCGTGCCGCTGACCTTCGGCGTGTGCAACCTGTACGTCGGCACGCCCACCCGAGGCGCGGCGTGACCACCGCCGCGCCCGCCGAGCGCACCCGCGCCGACGCGCCGCTGGCGCCGCCGGTGGCCGCGGAGCTCGAGCGCGCCCTCGACCGCGCCGCCCGCGTCGACGCCCGGGCGCTGGTCCGGATCGCGCTGCCGGCGCCGCTGGCCAGCCCGGCCGCGCTGGTGCGCGCCGGCGACGACGCGGTGGTGTGGGAGGCGCGCGACGGCGGCACCGCGTGGGCCGGCGTCGGCGCGGCCGCGACCGTGGTCGCGCGCGGCCCCGACCGCTTCGCCGAGATCGCCGCGCGCGCGGCCGCGGTGACCACCCACGTCGAGGCGCTCGGCGACGCGCCGGCGCCGCGCTGGTTCGGCGGCTTCGCGTTCGCGCCCGGCAGCGCCGACCCGCCGACCTGGGCCGGGTTCGGCGACGCCAGCTTCACGCTGCCGCGCTGGACCTACCTGCGCGACGGCGACGCCGCCCAGCTGGTGCTGACGCTGGCGCCGGGCGCGCGCGCCGATCGGGCCGCGCTCCACGCCGAGCTGGCGCAGGTCCTGGCGGCGCTGGCGGCGCCGATCGGCCCGGCGCTCGCCGCGGTCGTGGCCCAGCACGATCTGCCGACCGCGCGCTGGCTCGCCGAGATCGAGCGCATCCGCGCGGCGATCACCACCGGCGAGCTGCGCAAGGTCGTGGCCGCGCGGGCGCGCGTGGTCGAGCTGGCCCGCGCGATCGACGCGGCCGCGGTCGTGGCCGAGCTCGGGCGACGCCAGCCGGCGTGCACGCGCTTCGCGATCGGCCGCGCCGGCGCCGCGTTCGTCGGCGCCAGCCCCGAGCGGCTGATCCGCAAGCGCGGGCGCGCGATCGACAGCGAGGCCCTGGCCGGCTCGTGCGCGCGCGCTGGCGACGACGCCGCGGCGGCGGCCGGGCTCCTGGCCAGCGCCAAGGATCGCGGCGAGCACGCGTGGGTGGTCGAGGCGATCGAGGCGGCGCTGGCGCCGCGGTGCCGCGCGCTGACGGTGCCGGCCGAGCCGGCGGTGCGGACGCTGCGCCAGATCTTGCACCTGCACACGCCGATCGTCGGCGAGCTCGACCGCGATCGTCACGTGCTCGAGCTGGTCGCCGCGCTGCACCCGACCCCCGCGGTCGGCGGCACGCCCACCGCCGACGCGCTCGCGTGGATCGCCGCGCACGAGCCCAGCGCCCGGGGCTGGTACGCCGCGCCGGTCGGCTGGTTCGACGGCGCCGGCGACGGCGAGTTCGCGGTGGCGATCCGCTCGGGCCTGCTGGCCGGCACGACCGCGACCCTGTTCGCCGGCGCCGGCATCGTCGCCGCGTCGGACCCGGACGCCGAGCTGGCCGAGACCGAGCTCAAGCTGCGGGCGCTGTCGGGCGCGCTCGGCCTCGAGGACGGCCGGTGACCTCCGCGGCGATCCAGACCGCCTGGGCCGACCTCGTGCTCGGCACGCTGGTCGACGCCGGCGTGGCCGAGCTGGTCCTGTCGCCGGGCTCGCGCTCGACGCCGCTGGCGCTGGCCGCGGCCCGGCTCCCGGGCCTGCGCCGGCGGGTGATCGTCGACGAGCGCAGCGCCGGCTTCTTCGCGCTCGGCGCCGCCCGCGCCAGCGGCCGCCCGGTCGCGCTGGTGTGCACGTCGGGCACCGCGGTCGCGCACTACGCCCCGGCGGTGATCGAGGCCGCGCTCGCGGGCGTGCCGCTGATCGTGCTGTCGGCCGACCGCCCGACCGAGCTGCACGGCGCCGGCGCGGCCCAGACGATCGATCAGCAGCGCCTGTTCGGCAGCTTCGCGCGCCGGTTCGACGACCTCGGCGCGCCCGACGGCAGCCCGCTCGCGCTGGCGGCGGTGCGGCGCAAGCTGGCCCAGGCGGTCGCGTGCGCGCGCGGCCCGGCGCCGGGCCCGGTCCACGTCAACGTGCCGCTGCGCAAGCCGCTCGAGCCGGCCGCGCCTCAGACCGCGGCCGAGCACGGCGCCGTGGTCGAGGTCGCGCGCCTGCGGACCCTGCCGCTGCCGATCGCCGCGCCGCCGCAGCTCCGCGTCGCCGACGCCGCCGTGGCGGACGCCGCCCGGCTGGCCGCGACCCCGCGCGGGATCATCGCCGCCACCGCCGCCGCGGTCGATCGCGCCGCCGATCGCGCGGCGATCGTCGCGCTGGCCGCGCGCACCGGCTACCCGATCCTCGCCGAGGCCGGCAGCCAGCTCCGGTTCGGGCCGCGCGCCGGCGCCGCGGTCATCGTCGACCACTTCCCGCTCCTGGCCGCCAGCGCCGAGGTCGGCGCGCTGACGCCGACCTTGATCATCCAGATCGGCGGCGAGCCGATCGCGATGGCGTGGCCCAGGCTCGCGGCCGAGGCCGATCGGATCATCGTCGCCGACCACGGCTGGCCCGACGGTGACTCGACGGCCACGGCGCTGCTGATCGGCGACGTCGGCGACACCGTCGCGCGGCTGACCGCGCTGGCGCCGGCCCACGGCGGCGCCTGGGCCGCGACCTGGCGCGCCGCCGACCAGCGGGCCGCGGCGGCGGTGGCCGCGGCGCGGGCGTGGCCGGGGCCGTGGACCGAGGCCGAGGTGATCGCGCGGGTCGTGGCCGGGCTCGCCGACGGCGCCCAGCTCGTCGTCGGCAACTCGCTGCCGATCCGGGTGATCGACGAGGTCGCGACCTCGTCCGCCGACGTCGCGGTCCTGACCCAGCGCGGCGCGGCCGGCATCGACGGGCTGCTCGCCGGCGCCGCCGGCGCCGCCTGGGCCACCGGCCGCGCGACCACGGTCGTGCTCGGCGACGTGTCGTTCGCGCACGACGTCGGCAGCCTCGCGGTGATCGGCGACCTGCCGGTGACGATCGTCGTCGTCGACAACCGCGGCGGCCACATCTTCGACGATCTGCCCCTGGCCGCGGCCGGCGTGCCCGACGCGACCTACGCCGAGCTGTGGCTGACCGCGCCCGCGCTCGACCCGGTCGCGCTGGCCGCCGGGTTCGGCCTGCCCGCCCAGACGGTCCGGAATCCGGACGACCTGCCGGCGCCGGGCCCGGGCCCGCGCCTGGTCCACGCGCTCGTCGCCGCCGGCGGCGCCCGCGCGGCCCGCGCCCGCGCGCTGGCCCACCTGGCCGCCGCCCCCGCCCACGCTTCGTCGCCACCGCCCCAAGGAGCCACGCCATGACCGCACCCGACACCACCTGGACCCGCGTCGCCGGCTACGAGGACATCAAGTACGAGAAGTCGCCCGAGGGCATCGCCCGCGTGACGATCAACCGGCCCGAGGTCCGCAACGCGTTCCGGCCCCAGACCGTGACCGAGATGATCCGCGCGTTCGACGACGCCCGCGACGACGGCGACGTCGGCGTCGTGATCCTCACCGGCGAGGGCCCCGACGCGTTCTGCTCGGGCGGCGACCAGCGCGTGCGCGGCGCCGGCGGCTACGTCGGCTTCGACGGCGTGCCGCGCCTGAACGTGCTCGACCTGCAGAAGCGCATCCGCAGCCTGCCCAAGCCGGTGATCGCGGCGGTCGCCGGCTACGCGATCGGCGGCGGCCACGTCCTGCACGTCGTGTGCGACCTGACGATCGCCGCTGACAACGCGCGGTTCGGCCAGACCGGGCCCCGGGTCGGCAGCTTCGACGCCGGCTTCGGCAGCTCGTACCTGGCGCGCATCGTCGGCCAGAAGAAGGCGCGCGAGATCTGGTTCCTGTGCCGCCAGTACGACGCCGCCGAGGCGATGCAGATGGGCCTGGTCAACAAGGTCGTGCCGCTCGCCGAGCTGCAGGCCGAGACCCTGGCGTGGTGCCGGCAGATGCTCGAGCTGTCGCCGATGGCGCTGCGGTTCTGCAAGAGCGCGCTCAACGCCGACTGCGACGGCCAGGCCGGGCTCCAGGAGCTGGCCGGCTCGGCGACCTTGCTCTACTACCTGACCGAGGAGGGCAAGGAGGGCAAGGAGGCGTTCCTCGCCAAGCGCAAGCCCAACTTCAAGCGGTTCCGGCGCTACCCGTGACCACGGTGGCGGCGCCGCTGCGCGGGCCCGAGCGCGCGCGCGCGTGGATCGGCGCGGCGCGCCTGCGCACGCTGCCGGCCGCGGTGGCGCCGGTCGCGGTCGGGGTCGGCTGCGCCCACGCCGCCGGCGCGGTCGCGTGGGGCCCGGCGGCCGCCGCGCTCCTCGGCGCGCTGCTGATCCAGATCGCCACCAACTTCGCCAACGACGTGTTCGACGCCGAGCAGGGCGCGGACACGCCCGATCGCAAGGGCCCGGTGCGCGCGGTCGCGGCCGGGCTGATCAGCGCGCGGGCGATGCGCGCGGCGATGATCGCGACCTTCGCGCTCGCGGTCGCGGTCGGCGGCTACCTGACCTCGGTCGCCGGCTGGCCGATCGTCGCGATCGGCGTGGCCTCGATCGCCGCGGGCGTGCTCTACACCGGCGGGCCGTGGCCGCTCGGCTACCACGGCCTCGGCGACGTGTTCGTCATGATCTTCTTCGGCCAGGTCGCGGTCGCCGGCACGACCTACGTCGCGCTCGGCCGCGTCACCGGCCTGGCGCTGGCGCTGTCGGTGCCGGTCGGCGCGCTCGCGACCGCGATCCTGGTGGTCAACAACCTGCGGGATCGCGCGACCGACGTCCGCGTCGGCAAGCGCACGCTCGCGGTGCGCTGGGGCCGCGGCTTCGCGCTGGCCGAGTACCGCGCGCTGCTGGCGCTGGCCCACGCGGTGCCGCTGGCGCTGGCGCTGACCGGTCGACCGCTGCTGGCGGTGGGGCTCGCGACCGCGCCGCTGGCCTGGGTCCGCGCCCGCGCGCTGGCCGCGGCCGAGCCAGGGCCGGTGATGAACACGCTCCTGGCGGCGACCGCGCAGCTCCTGCTGCTGCAGTCGGCGCTGATCACCACGGCGCTGTTCGTGGCGTGATGCGGGCCACGGTCACCACCGTGGCGTGGCCGGTCGCCGCCGTCGGCGCGGCCGCGCGCGGGCGCTGGCCGGTGCGGCGCGCCGCGATCCTGACGCTCACCGACGGCGACGCGCGCGGCTTCGGCGAGGCCGCGCCCTTGCCCGGCTTCGGCGACGACGACCTCGCGGCCGCGACCACGGCGTTGCAGCGCTGGGCCGACGGCGACCGCGCCGCGCCGGCCAGCGCCAGCGCGCGGTTCGCGATCGACACCGCGGTCGCCAGCCTCGCCGCCGCCCGCGCCGGCACGACGCTGGCGCGACACTGGGGCGCCGCTACCGACCCGGCCACGCTGGCCACCGCCGCCGTGGTCGACGACGCCGACGGCGCCCGCGCCGCCGTGGCCGCGGGCGCGCGCGCGCTCAAGGTCAAGCTCGACGGCGCGCGCGATCGCGCCCGGCTGGTCGCGATCCGCGCCGCGGCCCCGACCGTGGCGCTGCGCGCCGACGCCAACCGCGCCTGGCCCCTGGCCGAGGTCGACGCCCGCCTCGCCGACCTGGCCGGGCTGGGGCTGGCGTTCGTCGAGGAGCCGGCCGCCGGGCTCGGCCCGACGCTGCGCGCGCCGCGGCCCGTGCCGATCGCCCTCGACGAGAGCCTGGCCGAGCCCGACCGCGACGCCTGGCTCGACGGTGCGCTGGCCTCGGGCGCGGTCGCCGCGCTGGTGCTCAAGCCGACCGTGCTCGGCGGCGTCGCGCCGGTGCGGGCCCTGGCGGCGCGCGCCCACGCCCGCGGCGTCGCGGCGCTCCTCAGCCACGCGCTCGAGGGTCCGATCGCCTTCGCGGCGGCCCACGCGCTGGCCGCCGCGATCGCGCCCGCGACGATCCACGGCCTCGGCCCGCACCCGGCGCTCGACGCCTGGCGCGCGACCGCCGGCGACGCCGCCGCGCTCGACGCCGCAACCCTGGACGCCGCCGCGCTCGACGCCGCCCTCGCCCGGCTCCGCGTGACGCCGTGACCGCGCTGCTGGCGATCGCCGACGCCGCGCGGGCGACGCCCGACGCGCCGGCGATCATCACCGCCGACGGCGCGATCACCTTCGCGGCGCTGGCCGCCCGGGTCGAGCGGGCCGAGCGCCCCGCCGCCGCGCCCGGGCACGCCGCCGCGATCGTCGCCGACGCCGACGTCGCCACGATCGTGCAGATCGTCGCCGCGCTCGCGCGCCGCCAGCCGCTGGCGCTGATCGCCGCCCGCGCCACGGCCGCCGAGCAGGCCGCGCAGCGCGCGCGCGTGGCCGCGACGCCGGTGCCGGCCGACGCCGCGTTCGTGGTGTTCACCTCGGGCTCGACCGGCCGCCCCAAGGGCGTGGTGCTGTCGCGCGCCGCCGCGGCCGGCGCCGCCGACGCCAGCGCCGCGCACCTGGGCTGGCGCCCCGACGACCGCTGGCTGCTGGCGCTGCCGCTGGCCCACGTCGGCGGCCTGGCGATCGTGGTGCGCTGCCTGCGCGCGCGCCGGCCGATCGTGCTGGCCGCGCCGCGCGACCTCGGCCGCCACCGCGCGACCCTGGCGTCGCTGGTCCCGGCCCAGCTGACCGCGCTCCTCGACGATCCCGCCTGGCGGTCGCCGCCATCGCTGCGCGCGGTGCTGCTCGGTGGCGCGGCCACAGCCCCGGCCCTGGTCGCGCGCGCGCGCGCCCGGGGCGTGCCCGTGCTCACCACCTACGGCATGACCGAGACCTTCGGGCAGGTCGCGACCGGCGACGCGGCCACGCCCGTCGACGCGATCGGCGCGCCGCTGCCGGGCGTGACCGTCGTCGGCGGCACCGTCGCCGCGCCGGCGCCGCTGATCGTGCGCAGCCCCGGGCTCATGACCGGCTACCTCGACGAGCCGGCGCCGGCGCTCGGCGACGGCTTCGTGACCCGCGACCTCGGCCACGTCGCCGACGGGCTGGTGCGGGTGGTCGGGCGCGTCGACGACGTCATCATCACCGGCGGCGAGAACGTCCACCCGGCGACGATCGAGGCCGCGCTGGTCGCGCTGCCCGGGGTCGCGGCCGCGGTCGTCGTCGGCGTGGCCGACGCGCGCTGGGGCGAGGTGATCGCCGCGGCGATCGCCCCCGGCCCTGGCTTCGACCCGGCGATCGTCGACGCCGCGATCGCGACCTGGCCCGCGCACCACCGCCCCCGGCGGCTGGCGCTCCTCGCCGAGCTGCCCCGCACCGCCAGCGACAAGATCGATCGCCAGGCGGTCGCGCGCTACTTGCGCGACCGCGGCGCCCAGCTGGGCTCATCGGCGCGCACGCCGAACGCCGCGCGGTAGCTGCGGCCGTAGCGCAGCGCCCAGCTCGGCGAGCGGCCGCCGTGGCCGTCGGTGCGCGCGGTGACCGCGACGCTGTGGCAGCGCCCGCGCGCGATCACCGGCGGCACGATCACGTCGCCGTCGCGCGGCACGGTCACGAGCACGTCGACGTGCTCGTGGGTCAACACCAGGCGCACCTGGTAGCGCCCGGCGGCCAACCCGACCATGCGGTAGCCACCGTCGGCCAGCGGGCTCGCGACCGCCGCCGTCAGGTTGCGGGTGCAGTAGGTCGGGTGGCCGTCCTCGCCCAGGACCGGGACCACCACCGCCGCGCCGCCCCGGGTCGCGTGCTCGTCCGCCGAGGCCGCGCCGACGCCCAGCCCCGCGACCGCGATCATTGCCAGCATGTGCCGCATGAGCCCATCGTCGCCGTGTCCCGGCCCGCCGACCAGCGCACCGGGCTAACACGCGATCCGCGGCTGTCACCCGCGGTCGCAGGTGCTGTCGCACACCCCGCACCCGCCCCGGCTCGTGTACGATGGCCGCGATGACGGTCCGCTGGCTCGACGAACCCGCCCAGCGCGCGTTCGCCCAGGCCGTCCAGGCGATCGAGGACGAGTCGGCGGCCGAGGTGGTCGTGGCGGTCCGTCGCGCCGCCCGCCGCTGGCCCCACGTCCCGATGATCGCCGGCATCGTCGGGGCCTGGGCCGCGCTCGCGTTCATGCTGTTCAGCGATCACGCGTTCGCGCTGGCGTCGATCCTGATCGATCCGCTGGTGGCCGGCGCCCTGGTCGGCGCCGCCGCGACCCTGGCGCCGTGGCTGGTCCGGGCGCTGACCCCGGCCGCCGTCCGCCGCCACGCGGTCGACACCGCGGCCCGGGCCGCGTTCGTCGAGCGCGGCGTCCACCACACCCGCGGGCGCACGGGCGTGCTGGTCTACTGCGCGCTGACCGAGCGCATGGCGGCGCTCGTGTGCGACGTCGGCGTCGGCGCCGCGGTGTCGGCCGACACCCTGGCCGGCCACGCCCGCGCGATCGAGCGGGCCATCCCCGCGGGCGGCGCCGCCACCGCCGCCGCGGTCACCGCCATGGGCCCGGCGCTGGCCGCCGCGCTGCCGCGCGCCCACGACGACGTCAACGAGCTGCCCGACGCGGTCGATCACGACCTCGACCGGAGGCCGCGCTCGTGACCCGACGCGCCCGCACGATCGCCGCGCTCGCGCTGCTCGCCGCGATCGCGATCCCGGCGGTGGCCTGGGCCCGCCCCGGCGGCGGCAACAGCTACTCCGGCGGCGGCGGCCACGGCGGCGGCGGCGGCGGCGGTGGCGGCGACGGTGGCGCGATCTTCGAGCTGATCTTCCAGCTCATCCGGCTGTGCGTCTACTACCCGCAGGTCGGGGTCCCGCTCCTGGTGATCGTCATCGGGTTCATCGCCTACGGCTCCTGGGTCAAGCACAAGAACAAGGACTGGGACAGCGGGCCGCCGGTCGCGCTCGAGGACTCGGTGACGTCGATCGACGCGATCACCCGGGTCGATCCCGACTTCTCGCTGGTGCTGTTCGAGGACTTCGTGTTCCGGCTCTACGCGACCGCGCACGGGCTGCGCGGCCAGCCGGCCCGGCTCGACGAGCTGGCCCCGTACATGTCCGTCGGCGCCCGGGCCGCGCTCGCCAGCCGGCCGCCCACCGGCCAGCCGGTCACCGGCGTGGTCATCGGCGCGATGCGCACCGTCCGGGTCAGCGTGCCGTCGGCGGACGAGATCGAGGAGCACGAGGGCGACGACGGCGGCGGCGCCGCGGTCACGGTCGGCCTCGAGTTCGAGGCCAACTACTCGGTCGGCACCGGCAAGGGCAGCAAGCGGTTCGCGGTCGAGCGCTGGGTGCTGCGCCGCGCGGTCACCGCCCACACGCGGCCACCGTCGGCGGTCCGCAGCTTCCCGTGCCCCAACTGCGGCGCGCCGTGGCAGACCGCCGACGCCGCCGGCACCCAGCGGTGCCCGTCGTGCAGCGAGGTCGTCGACAACGGCCGCTTCGACTGGCAGGTCGTCGACATCGGCCTGCGCCACGAGCGCAACAACCTGCCGAGCCTGGCCGAGAACGTCGAGGAGCGCGGGACCTCGCTGCCGACCTACCGCGACGATCACCTCGATCAGCGCTGGCTGGCGCTGACCGCCGACGACCCCCAGATCGCCGAGGCGTCGCTGATCGCGCGGCTGCACTACGTCTACCAGGTGGTCAACGCCGCCTGGACGGCCAACGACCTCGGCCCGGCGCGGGCGGTCGTGTCGGACGGCCTCGCCGACTACCTGCAGTACTGGCTCGACGCCTACAAGGCCCAGGGCCTGCGCAACGTCCTCGAGGGCATGCGCATCACCCACCAGGTGCCGGCCAAGCTGATCCGCGACAAGTACTACGACGCGATCACGATCCGCATCTGGGGCACCGGCAAGGACTACGTGATCCGCACGGCCGACGGCAGCCACGTCAGCGGCAACCGCAGCCGCGAGCGCAAGTACTCCGAGTACTGGACGCTGATCCGCTCGGCCAACCGCCACGGCCCGACCCGCGCCGACGGCGCCTGCAGCAACTGCGGCGCGCCGCTGACCGTCACGCAGACCGGCGCCTGCGCCCACTGCGGCACCCACGTCACCGCCGGCGAGTTCGACTGGGTGCTGTCGAAGATCGAGCAGGACGACTCGTACCGGGGCTAGATCAGCGGCCGAACAGCAGCCGACGGGTCAGCCAGCGCTTGCCGCGCTCGATCACCAGGCGCTTGCCCAGCTCGAACGCCAGCGCCCGGAGCTGGGCCGGCTCGTCGGGGCCGGGCGTGCGCGGCAGCTCGATCGCGATCTCGACCGGGCTGTCGCCGAAGATCCCGCCGACCGCCGACAGCCGCCCGGCCCGGTAGTGCAGCGCGAAGTCGGCGTCGCCCGGCAGCTCGACCCGGGCGTCGAGCTCCTCGAGCGCGAACACCCACGACAGCGGCGTGCGGAGCACCGTGCGCCCGGCCCGGAACCGATCGAGCCGCAGCCGCACCTGCCCCAGCTCCGGCCACGCGGTCGTGACCACGATCGCCAGCTCGCTGTCGACCACCTCGATCGCGCCGAGCGTGATCACCGACGGCGCGCGCTCGGGCAGATCGAGGGCCCCGGCCCCGGAGATCATCAGGTGGGCGCCGCGCACCGCCACCAGCTCCGGCGTGCGGGCGACCACGACCGCGCCCAGCGGCGCGACCTCGACGTCGAGCCGATCGATCGCCAGCCGCAGCGTGCCGAGGTGGTGCCGCTCGACCACGACGTCGCGCACGGTCACGTGGCCGCGCACCAGATCGAGCGTCGCGCCGCCGACCCGGGCCTCGCCGTCGAGGGACAGCGCCAGGCGATCGCGCACGGTGTCGGCGACCACGCCGCGCAGCGCGACCCCGAGCACCAGCAGCGCCACCAGGTACAGCGCCAGCGCGGCGACCACGCCGATGGCGACCTTGGTCCGGCGACGCGCCACGGGCCCTGGTTTACCACGCGCGCCCTGAATACCCGCTACCCCACCGGCGTCCCAGCCACATCCCCATGCTGACCCGCTTCGCCCTCCCCGCCCTCGCGGCCGCCGCCGCGCTCATCGCCACCGCTCCGCTGGTCCACGAGTCGGCCCAGGCCCGCCCGACCCACCCGGTCCGCCCGATGCCCCCGCCCGACCACGGCGGCGGCTACAACGGCGGCGGGTTCGAGCAGCTGCGCAACGAGAACGCCGCGCTGCGCGCCGAGCTCGCGCAGTACCGCACCGCGGTCGCCGACGGCCTCACCCGGCTCGACGCGATCGCGCGCACCAGCCGCGATCGCCGCACGACCGTGCGCTTGCGCCGTACCATCGACGACCTGCGCGGCCAGCTCGCGAGCCCCGGCCGCGGCTGGGACGACGGCGGCTGGACCCAGCCGCCGCCGCCCGACGGCTGGACGCAGCCGCAGCCGCAGCCCCCGCCCGGCGGCTGGCCCCAGCCGCCGCCGCGTGGCGGCGACGGGCCCTGGGCCAACGACCCGAGCTACGGCGCGATGCCGGCCGGTGACTTCCAGCGCCTGCAGGACCAGCTCGCGGCCGCGCGGTTCCCCAGCGATCAGCTCGCGCTCATCGGCGTGGCCGCGCCGCGCAACCGCTTCACCGTCGATCAGGTCATCGCGCTGATGCAGGTGCTGGCGTTCGACGACGCGCGGATCGAGGTCGCGGTGCTGCTGGCGCCGCGGGTGATCGACGGCCAGCGCTGGCACCTGGTGTTCGACGCGCTGCAGTTCTCGAGCTCGCGCGACACGCTCCGCCAGCGGGTCCAGCCCTAGAACACCGACCGCTTTGAAGTGCCTGCTGCGACGCGACCTTGCGGGCACCTCCGGGCGTACGTCCGATGCTCGCTCGTCACGTAGGCCCCGACGCTCCTCGCTGCGCTTCGGGCGTGCGCCCGGATCTGCCTCGCACGTCCGCGTCTCGCGACGGCATTCAAACCGGTCGGTGTTCTAGCCGCGGCGCGGCCGCGCGCGGCGCCGTCGACGATCGCCCGCGGGCGGCGTGGTAGTAACGGCCCATGTCCCGCCGTGTCGTCCGCCGTGTCCTCGCGCCGCTGGTCGGCGCCGCGCTCGCATCCACCGCCGCCTGCGGCGGCGCGTCCAGGGCCCCCACCGATCGGCCGCCGCCAGGCCCGGCGACGGTGGCGGTGGCCCTGGCCGACGTCGGCCTCGAGGCTGGCGTCCTCGATCGCGCCGCCGATCCGTGCACCGACTTCTACCAGTTCGCGTGCGGCGGCTGGCTCGCGGCCAACGCCATCCCGGCCGACCGCGCGCGCTGGAGCCGCTTCGCCGAGCTCACCGATCGCAACCAGGCGGCGCTGCGCACGCTGATCGAGGCCGCGGCCGCCAGCCCCAAGGACGACGTCGAGCGCACGTTCGGCGACTACTACGCGTCGTGCACCGACGTCGACGCGATCGAGCGGCGCGGGCTCGACGGCGTCAAGCCGCTGCTCGACTTCATCGCCAAGGCCACGGACCCGCGCGGCCTCGGCGCGGCGCTCACCGCCCTGCACAAGCACCAGATCTTCGCGCTGTGGGGGCTGGCGCCGGAGGCCGACTTCCTCGACTCGCGCACCGCGATCCTGTTCGTCGACAGCGCCGGCCTGGGCCTGCCCGATCGCGACTACTACCTCGACGACAAGTTCGCCGACGCCCGCGCCGCCTACCAGGCCCACCTGGCCGCGGTGCTCGCGCTGGCCGGCAAGGGCAAGGCCGCCGCCGCCCTCGCCGCCGACGTGATGACGCTCGAGACCGAGCTGGCCAAGGTGACCAAGACCGCGGTCGAGCGCCGCGACCCCGCACGCATGTACAACCCGACCGACGTCGACGGGCTGGCCCGGACCGTGCCCGGCTTCGACTGGCGCACCTACTTCGCCGGCGTCGGCAACCCGACCCCCGGCAAGCTCGCGGTCACCTCGCCGGCCTACTTCGCCGCGCTGCCCGCGATCATCAAGGCCACCCGGCCCGCCACCTGGCAGGCGTACCTCACGATCAAGGTCATCGACGCGACCGCGCTGGCGCTGCCGAAGCGCTTCGACGACGAGAACTTCAAGCTGCGCGCCGCGCTGACCGGCGTGACCGAGGAGCGCCCGCGGTGGAAGCGCTGCATCGACGCCACCGCCGCCGCGATGCCCGAGCTGGTCGGCCAGCCCTACGTCGCCGCCAACTTCCCGGGCGAATCGAAGGACACCGCGCAGAAGCTGATCGGCGCGATCACCGACGTGATGAACGCGCAGATGGACACGCTGCCGTGGATGAGCGCGGCGACCAAGGTCCAGGCCCGCGGCAAGCTGGCCAAGATCGAGGCGCTGGTCGGCTACCCGGACCAGTGGCGGGTCTACGACGTCACCGTCGATCGCGCCAACTTCGCCGGCAACCACCTGGCCGCCGCGGCGTTCGAGGGTAGGCGCCAGGCCGGCAAGGGCGGCAAGCCCTACGACCGCAGCGAGTGGCTGATGCCGCCGTTCATCGTCAACGCCTACTACAACCCCAACGCCAACAACACCGCGCTGCCGGCCGGCATCCTGCAGCCGCCGTTCTTCGGCAAGGATCGCTCGATCGCCGCCAACCTCGGCGGCATCGGCATGGTGGTCGGCCACGAGCTGACCCACGGCTTCGACGATCAGGGCGCGCAGTTCGACGCGGACGGCAACCTGAAGAACTGGTGGCAGCCGGACGACCTCACCCAGTTCAAGGCCCGCGGCACCTGCCTGGCCGAGCAGTACTCGACCTTCGAGGCCCTGCCGGGCAAGCACGTCAACGGCGAGCTGACGCTGGGCGAGAACATCGCCGACCTCGGCGGCATCAAGCACGCGTTCCTGGCCTACCGCGCGCTGCGGGCCGGCGCCGACAAGGCCTACGTCGCCGACGGCCTGACCGAGGACCAGCAGTTCTTCGTCGCGGTCGGCCAGGCCTGGTGCGCGCAGGCGCGCGACGAGGAGGCCCTGCGCTTGCTCACGGTCGATCCGCACGCGCCGCCGAAGTGGCGCGTCAACGGCGCGCTCCGCAACCTGCCGCAGTTCGCGGCCGCGTTCGGCTGTCCGGCCGGGGCGGCGATGGCGCCGACCCAGGCCTGCGCGATCTGGTGACCCGCGCGGCGCCGCGTCAGCGCGCGTAGCTGAGCGGGTAGGTGCGCGCGAACGGCGCGAACGAGCGATCGAGGTCGAGGTCCCAGCCGGCCTCGACGGCGCACACCTCGAACCGGCCGCGCGCCGTGGCGTCGTCCACGCCGGTCGCGGCGGCGGTGACGTCGACCACCTCGACGCCGGTGGTCGCGACCGCGAGCTCGAGCCGCCACGGGCTGGCCTCGAGCCCGGCCGCGCACCCCGCCACCCGCGCGGCCAGCAGCGGGGCCAGGTCGGGCGGTCCGCCGAGCCCGGTGCCGGTGCCGCTGCCGTGGCCGAGCGTGCCGTAGCCGCTGAGGTTCATCGGGATCCCGCACATCGACGACGACGAGCCGCCGCCGCGCCAGCCCAGGCCGTCGTCGGGCAGCCCGCCCGGCGTCCAGCCCGGGCGATCGGCCACCAGGCTCGCGAACCGCGTGACCGCGCCGGCCAGCGCGCCCAGCGCTTGCTCGACGGGCTCGTCGACGGCGGTCCCGAGCGCCAGCGCGAGCCGCGCGGCCCGGACGCGCGCGACCAGCGTCGCCGACGGGATCGCCGCCCAGCGCCGGCCCCAGATCCAGCCGGTGACCGGGGCCGCGCCCTCGACGTCGATCGTCCGCAGGCCCCGGCCCTCGCGCAGCTCGTCGGCCAGCGCGCGCGCGCCGATCGCGAGCTGCTCGATCCGGACCGGCCGAACCAGCTCGACCAGCGGCGCCGGATCGCCAGCGGCGCCGACGGCCGCGACGATGCCGCCCCAGGGCGCGATCGCCGCGACGAGGTGGTGCTCGAGGTCGCGCGCGATCGCGGCCGGCCCCGCACCGGGCAAGACGACGTGCGCGATCGCGTCGGCCGGCAGCGCCGTCAGCGCCGCGCGCAGCTGATCGTCGGTGAGCCCGGGCCGCAGGCGATCGTCGGTGAACGCGATGAGGCGGCGCGGCCCTGGCGCCGCGGCCAGCACGGTCGCCGCCAGCGCCAGCCCGCGATCGAGGTGCGAGCCGTTGCCGACCGCGAGGCTCGCCGTCGGCAGCGTCGCCAACCGGCCCAGGGCCGCCGCCGCCGGCACCAGGTCGCCGAACAAGCGCACCGCCTGCCGCCGCACCACGACCACCTCGACCCGCGCGTCGGGCTGGAAGTGCAGGTAGCCGCGGACGATCGCGAGCTGCCGCGCCACGCCGGCGTCGCCCTGGCTGCGCGACGCGTCGACCACGAACACCACCGCCGGGCGCCGCGGCCGCGCGGCCAGCGTCGGCGCCACGGCGACGTCGATCGCCGTCACCGTGGCGCCGGCCACCGCCAGGCTCGTGACCACGCCGGTCGCGCCGACGATCTCGGCCGCCGCCCACACCAGCACGTGGTCATCGGCGCCGGGCGCCTGGGGCCAGTACGCCGCGCAGGCCTCGGCGAGCGGCGCGCCGAGCAGCGCGCCCGCCCGCGCCACCGACGCGCGGGCGCCGCCGACCGCGACCACCGTCGGATCGGGCGCGAGCTTCGGGAACGACACCAGCCAGTGCCCGCCGGCGTAGCAGGCCGGCACCACGACCTCGTACTCGACGCCGACCCGCCCGTGCGCGGGCACGAACGAGATCGCCAGATCGTGGAACGCCCCGCCGCCGCTGAGGTGCGCGGCCCCGCGCGCGGCCACGAACGGCGTGTCGAGGTAGGCGTCGTAGCGGGCCTGGGCCACCGTCGCCGCCAGCAGGCGGCCCGGCACCCACCCACCGGCCACGCGCTGGCGCAGGCCGACCACGACCGCGCCGGTCGGCAGCTCGAGCTGCAGCCGCGCGCGATCGGCGACCCGCGACCCGTTGACCACGTCGTAGCGGACGCGCAGGTGCGCGGTGCCGTCGACGAGGCGCGCGGTCACCTGGTATCCCTCGAGCGTCAGCGCCGCCTCGCGCGCGTCGCTGCGCAGCTGGTCGGCCGCTGCGGTCGTGGCCAGCGCGGCCAGGCCGAGGGCCGCGAGCGGCCAGGTGCGATGGCGCATGCCGCTGTGACACCGGCCCGCGCCCGTGGTTCCGTCGACGTCGCAGGCGAAGGACGACCGCCGATCAGTACGCGCCGCCGACCCAGAGCCGGAAGCTGTCGAACCGATCGGTGGCGCCGTCAGCCTGGTAGTCGGCCAGGTTGTCGTTGGCGAAGGCCCACGTGAACCGCACGAGCTGGTACTCGAAGCCGGCCTCGATGCGGCCGTGCCACAGCCGCGCCAGGGCCCCGGCGCGGAGTCCGAGCCCGTCGGCGTCGGCGCTCGCGAACCGGTCGGGCAGCGGCCCGCCGCTCGCGACCACCTGGTTGGCGATCGTCAGCCAGCCGGCGAGCGGCCCGACCGAGCCCTCGCCGCGCAGGCCGAGCCGCACCGTCTGATAGTCGGAGTCGGGCAGCGCGTCCTCGCGATCGCCGCGGAAGGCCCACAGGAGCCGGGCCCAGCCGACGTCGGCGCCGATCGCCGCGTGGCGCCCGAGCCCGACGCGGTAGCGGAGCCCGACCTCGGTCGTGCGCCAGAACTGATCGGTCTCGCTCGTGCCCGCGACCACGGTGTCGGCCGGCGCGAACCCACCGCCGACCACCAGCGCCAGCGGCCACACCGGGCGCGCCGCTGGCGCCAGCCGCCACGGCGCCAGCTCGGCCTCGATCCGGATCGCGACCAGTCCCTTCGACGAGAACGACGGCGTGAACATCGCGTCGCCGCCGTTGCTGTACGACAGGTCGCGCCAGCCGAAGTCGGGGCCGACCCGCACGGTCACCAGCGGCGGCCGCGGCCCGCGCGGGCCCACGGGCTCGGGCGCCGGCGCCTCGACTTTCGGCGCGACCGTGACGACGTGCTCGGCGCCGCTGTCGAGCTCGACCCACTCGTCCCACACGGCCTTGCCGCCGGCGATCACCTGGACCTGGTGCGGCCCCGGCATGATCTCGAGGCGCCGGGGCAGCGTGCCGCGGTCCTCGCCGTCGACGACGACCCGCGCGCCGTCCGGGGCCTCGCCGCGGACCTCGAGCATCGACTCGGCGGCGCGCATCAAGATCGGCTCGAGGTCGATCGGCTTGCGCGCGGCCTTGCCCGAGACCGCGGGCACCGGCACCGGCACCAGCTCGTCGAGGTAGCCGTCGAGCTCGATCACCAGGACGTAGTCGCCCGGCGTCAGCTTGATCTCGGCCGGGGTCGTGCCGAGCGCCGCCCCGGACTTGTCGCCCAGGTAGACGGTCGCGCCGGGCGGCGTGGTCTCGACGCGGACCGTGCGCGCGCTCTCGGCGCGCGCGGAGGCGGTGGTGATGACGAGCATCACCACGGCGAGCGAGAGCCAGCGACCGACCATGCCCCGATCATATGCCATCCTCGCGGCGTGGTCGCCCGTTCCGACTCCGCCCGGGCCGTGGTCCGGCTCGCGGCGTGGTGCCTGGCGCTCTCGGTGGTGGTGAGCCGCGCCGGGCTGGTCGTCCACGAGCTCGTCGGCCACGGCCTCGCGGCGCTGGCCGTCGGCGGGTCCGTGACCGATCTGCACCTGTACTGGTTCGCGGGCGGCTGGATCGAGTACGGCGGCGCCGAGGCGTGGTCGCCGACCGCGATCGCGGTCGTCAGCCTGGCCGGCGTCACCGTCGAGGTCGTCGTGGCGGCGGGCCTGGCGGCCTGGAATCGGCGGCGGCCCGCGCTCGCGCTGGCCGGCGCCGCCTGGGCCTTGACCATCCACGCGGCGCTCTACCTCGCGGTCGGCGCCGCCGACGGTGTCGGCGACGGCGCCTGGGTCCACCAGCGGCTCGGCGGCGCCCGCGGCGCGGTCGCGATCCCCGCGGCGGTCGCCGCGCTGGTCGCCGCCGCCGTCGCCAGCCGGCGCCTGGGCGCGGCGCTGATCGCGACGTTGCCGCCGGGGCCGCGGGCCCGACGCGTGGCGCTGCTGGCGCTGGCCCTGGCGCTGGCCGGCGGCGCCCACGCCGCGCTGGTCGTCGGCGAGCTGCAGGTGCGGCCCGATCCGACCTACGCCCGGGTGATGGCGACCGAGCGCGCGCGCTCGATCGCTCGCGAGGTCGCGGCGTGGCGCGCCGAGGCCGCCGCCCGGGGCGAGCTCGACGCCGCGCACGAACGGGCCGCCCGCCGGACGATCGCCGCGCGCCACCAGGCCCGACGCTGGGGACCGTGGCTGGTCGCGGCGGTGGCCCTGATCGCGGCGCTGGGCCTGGCCCGGGCCCGGGCCCGTGGCCACACGCCGCTGGCCGACCGCGACCTGACCCGCGCCGGCGGCGCCGCCGCCATCGCCGTGATCGCGGTGGCCGCGATCGACGTCGCGGCCCGCGCGATTTGGTAAGCTGCGCGGACCATGGAGACGCGGGCACGCGACGTCATCGCCGGGACCCTCCGGCCGAACGATCCGCGCCGGTTCCTGGTCGAGGCGATGATCGGGGCGATGAACTCCGACGGCGAGGTCGATCAGCGCGAGCGCGACGTCCTGCAGCGCTACATCGACCAGCACGAGATGTTCGCGGGCGTCACCCCGACCAACGCCAAGCTGCTCCTCGAGATGGCGACCGACGCCGTCAACTTCGCGGGCAGCGCCACCGCGCGCATCCCGGCGATCGCGCGCGGGCTGCCGGCCCGCCTGCACCGGATCACCGCGATGGCGATGGCGTGCGAGGTCTGCGTCGCCGACGAGATCCTCCACGAGGGCGAGCTGACCTTCCTCGAGCAGCTCCGGCTGGCGCTGCGCATCGCCCCGTACGAGGCCCAGGACATCTTCGCCGCGGCCCAGGGCCACCGCACCGCCGCGTACATCGACGATCGGCTGCTGCGCCTGCGCACGCTGGTCGGCGTGGCGGTCGAGCTGTTCACGCTGCGCGCGGTCACGCTCGGCAAGCTGATCGACGACCACCGCTTCGAGCTGCGCGACTTCCTGGTCGCGATCCCCGATCTGGCGCTGCGCGCCCACGAGATCGAGGGGCTGCTCTACCAGGCGTTCCGCAAGCCGCGCATGACGGGCCCCGACAGCGAGCTGGTCTCGCTCGCCAGCGGCCTGCCCGACGCGGTCGATCGCTACTGGATGGTGGTCTACGCGATGTGCGCCGAGCCGCCGGCCGACCTGGCCCGCTGGCGCGTGATCCCGTTCATCTCGCTGGCGCAGCGCGCGTTCGGCATCGGCGACGCCGACATGGAGCTGGCCGCGGCCGACGCGGCGACGTTCCCGGCCAACCTGCCGCGCCCGCGCTGAGATATTTGGAGGGTCTTTCGAAAAGACCCTCCCCCGGCATGCGCCGGGGCCCAGGCAGGTGCAGGGGCGCTCGGACGTGCGGGGTCAGCACCGAACCGCGGCGGCACGTCGACGAGCTGCACCGACAAGATGGCGTTCAGCTCGGTTCGGTTTCGGATCCGGGTCCGGATCCCATTTCGGATCCGGGTCGGGGTCCGGGTTCGGCTTCGGCTTCGGCTCCGGTTTCGGCGTCGGCGTCGGATCCGGTTTTCGGTGCCGGATCCGGTTTCGGTCCCGGATCCGGATCCGGTTTCGGATCCTCCGGGTCAGCGGCCGTGGTTCGCGACGGTGGGCACGGCGATGCCGCCGGTGGCCTGGAGGTCGAGCGCGTCGGGGTGCCGGCGGTAGTGGGCGCGCACGGCGGCGGCGAGCGCGGCCTTGGTCGCGCGGTCGACCGGCGCGGGCGACGCGTCGGGCAGCGCGTCGACCAGCGCGTCGACCAGCCGCTCCTGCGGCGCCGGCACCCGGTCGCGCCACGGTGCCAAGAGCGCGCGATCGACGTGCGATGGCAGCGAGCCGAGGATGCCGACGTCGTTCTGATCGTGGACGAGCAGGCCCGAGGTCGTGCCGCGGTCGAGGGTCAGCACCTGGAACAGGTACAGCGTGTGGTAGGCGAGCTGGGTCGCGCGATCGGCGGCGGTCACGACCGGCGCGCGCGCGAGGGCCGCGCCGAGGATGCGCGCGTACGTCAGGGTCGCGGCGACGCCGACCGCGCGGGCCAGCGCCTCGTCAGCGACGGGGTCGTCGGTCGCGTGATCCTCCAGGTAGAAGTGCGTGACCCCGCGGTGACGCCCGAGCGCCGGGATCCAGAAGTAGCGATCGCCCTGGGTCTCGGCGCGCGCGGCCTCGTCGGGCGCGGCCGCGCGTAGCGCCTCGGCGAAGGCCGCGGTGTCGGCCGCCACCGCGATCGCCGGGTTGAGATCCGCCATGATCCGCCAGTACGCGCGGCCGGTGCGCAGCTCGGTCCAGCTGACGTGGATGTGGACCGAGGGCGCGTGCGGATCGCGCGGGTGGATGATCGTCGACAGCGCCGTGGCCGAGCTCAGCGCGCGGGCCGGGTCGTCGTCGTAGTGGACCTGCGAGACGTTGATCGACGCCCGGTCGAACACGCGGTCGTCGCCGCACGCCAGCCGGCTGCCGCCGCCGTGGCGGCCGTCGTCGCGCAGCCAGCTGACCTCGGCGAACTCGACCGGCAGGCCGCGATCCGCGGCGACCGCCGCGAGCGCGTCGGCGAACCCGGCGCGGAGCGACTGCACGAGGGCGAGCGCGCGGGCGGCGCCCGGCGACGAGGCGAGGGTCAGGGTCACGGCGCGACGATAGCAGGCGACGGCCGCGTCGCGCCCGCGCCACGGCCCCAGGCCGTCTTGCAGCAGGCGACCTACGCGGCCCGGGGCTACTTCGACCTGCGCGCCCGCGCCGACGCGGCCGCCGCCGAGGCGCCGCCGCCCTGATCGCGCGCCCCGCCGTCGCTCAGGCCGGGTCCTTGGTCGCTTCCTTGCTGCCGACCACCGTCAGGTTCATCCCGACCTGGACCGAGCACGGCTTGCCGTCGATCGTGACGACGATCTTGCCGTTGAGGTACCAGCCGAACGAGCCGGTCGAGAACTCCTTCACGTCGGCGAGCAACTCGGTGCCGTTGATCACCACCTTGAGCGCCTCGGCCTTCTCGGTGAACTGGGCACGGGTGACGGGGCAAGCGGTCTTGGCCATGGCGGCGATTGTGCCTCGACGCCCGGCCGTGCGCACTTGAGTGCCGGCCCCGATCGACGCACGATGGGCGCATGCCCTGGGTGCTGTTGGCCTTCGGCCTGGCGTGCGCGCTGGCGTCCGTGATCTCGATCATGCCCCCGCGCTGGCCGGGCGCGGCCACCCTGGTCGCGTGGCCCATCGGCTGGCTGGTCAGCGAGCTACCCCTGCACCAGCTCGGCGGTCAGCTCGGCGTCGGCGTCGCGCTGATCCTCGGCGGCGGCGCCGCGGCCTGGCCCGGCTGGGTCGGCGTGGCCGGCGTGGCGGTGTCGCTGACGATCCTGCGGCACCACCTGATCATCGCGGCCCGCACCACCGGCGTCATCGAGCGCGCGCTGGGCGACGCGCTCGGCCGCGACTACCACGACCGGATCGCGCCCGCGGTGCGCGCCACCTACGATCCCACCACGCCGTGGCGCGCGATCTTGTTCCCGTGGCCGCGGCGGCCGCGCGACGTCGACCGCACCGTCAGCGTCGCCTACGGCGACGAACCGCGCCAGCGCCTCGACGTCTACCGGCGCGCCGACGCCGACGCCGCGCCCCGCCCCGTGTTCGTCTACGTCCACGGCGGCGGCTGGGTGGTCGGCGACAAGCGCCACCAGGGCCTGCTCACGGTCCACGAGCTGGCCCGCGCCGGCTGGGTGTGCGTCTCGATCAACTACCGGCTGTCGCCGCGGGCGACCTTCCCCGACCACCTCATCGACGTGAAGCGCGCGCTGGCGTGGGTGCGCGGCCACGTCGCCGAGCACGGCGGCGATCCCCGGTTCGTGATGATCGGCGGCGGCTCCGCCGGCGCGCACCTCGCCAGCCTGGCCGCGGTGACCGCCAACGATCCGCGCTACCAACCCGGGTTCGAGCAGGTCGACACCGCCGTCGCCGGGTGCGTGGCGTACTACGGCGTCTACGACTTCGCCGACCGCGCCGGCACCTTCCGGCACCGCGCCTTCCGCGAGCTGTTGCTGGCGCGCATCGTCATCAAGCGCCCGCTGGCCGAGCACGAGGCCTACGAGGCCGCGTCGCCGCACGCGCAGCTGGCCCGGACCGGCGCCGCCACGCCGCCGATGATGGTCATCCACGGCACCCGCGACAACCTCGTGCCCGTCGCCATGGCCCGCGCGTTCGTCGGCGAGGCCCGCGCCCGCGGCGCGCTCGTCGCGTACGCCGAGCTGCCCGGCGCCCACCACGCGTTCGAGCTGTTCTCGTCGCTGCGCAGCGTGGTCGTCGTGCACGGGGTCCACCGGTTCTGTCAAGCGATCTATTCGCGCTGGCGCGTGGCCCATCCGGACCGCGATCGATGACCGCGCGCGTGGTGCGCCGGCGCGGCGCCCGTGCATACTCCTGGCGTGCAGTCTGACATCGTCGATCTCATCGAGCGCGTCCGCCGCCGGCTAGGCGACATCGAGCGCCGGTGTGTCATCGCCGGGCCCGTGCCCGAGGACGCCGTGGTCGCGGCTGAGCAGGAGCTCGGCGCCAGCTTCCCACCGTCGTACCGCGAGTTCCTCCGCCACTACGGCGCGCTCGGGATCCCGGCCGACCTCGCGGTCGTCCACGACTTCTGCGGCCTGGCCGACGAGCCCGGGGGCGACGTGGTCCGGTCGACGCTGGCGGCCCGGGACACCTACCAGCTCGCCGATCACCTGATCGTGGTCGGCAAGGGCGCCAACGCCGCCGAGTGGTTCTGCCTCGACACCGGCCGGGCCCAGGACTCGGGCGAGTGCCCGGTGGTGCTGTTCGATCCAGCCGCGAACGAGATCGATCAGATCTTCTACGACGACTTCGGCGCGATGGTCCGGGAGGTGCTCGAGTTCGTCGACGACACCCTCCGCGGCGACGGCGCCCCGCGAGATTGAGCTGCACGCCTTGCGCCGCGCGCCTTGAGCCGCGCCCTTGAACGGCACGATCTTGAGCCGCGCGCCTTGGACAGCACGGTCTTGAGCCGCGCGCCTTGAACGGCACGATCTTCCGCCGCGCGCTTTGAACAGCACGGTCTTGAGGCGCGCGATCTTGAGCCGCGCGCCTGAGCCGCACGCTCGAGCCGCGCGCTTGAGCCGCCTTCGGCGCGATCGCGGGCGCGATCTCGGCCGCTCTGGCGCGGTGCGGCAAGCGATCCGCTCGTCGTCGCGGCCAGCGCGGGTGCCGCCGGCTATGGGGCTGGTGTATACCTCCGGAACTTCCCCCCACCTGAAGAAGGACCCATGGCCGACTTCCACCTCGAGGCCCACGGCATCTCGGTCGCCGAGATCCACCGCAACGCCACCCCGTCGTACCTGTACGAGGCCGCCCTGCGCCACGAGCGCGGCTCGGCGATCTCGTCGACCGGCTCGCTCATCGCCTACTCCGGCAAGAAGACCGGTCGCAGCCCGACCGACAAGCGCGTGGTCGACGAGCCCGAGGTCCGCGACGACATCTGGTGGGGCAGCGTCAACATCAAGCTCGACGCCCAGAGCTTCACGATCAACCGCGAGCGCGCGATCGACTACCTGAACACCCGCGAGCGGCTCTACGTCGTCGACGGCTTCGCCGGCTGGGATCCGGCCTACCGGCTGAAGATCCGCATCGTCTGCGCCCGCGCGTACCACGCGCTGTTCATGCACAACATGCTGATCCGCCCGTCGACGGCCGAGCTCGAGGACTTCGGCGCGCCCGACTACGTGATCTTCAACGCCGGCGGCTTCCCCGCCAACAAGCACACCGCGGGCATGACCTCGGCCACGTCGATCGACCTGTCGTTCGGCCGGCGCGAGTTCATCATCCTCGGCAGCGAGTACGCCGGCGAGATGAAGAAGGGGGTGTTCACGATCATGAACTACCTCATGCCCAAGCGCGGCGTGCTGTCGATGCACTGCTCGGCGACCCAGGCCCGCGACGGCGGCGACTCGTCGGTCCTGTTCGGCCTGTCGGGCACCGGCAAGACCACGCTGTCGGCCGATCCCAAGCGCCTGCTGATCGGCGACGACGAGCACTGCTGGAGCGACGAGGGCGTGTTCAACATCGAGGGCGGCTGCTACGCCAAGGTCATCGACCTGTCGCGCGAGCAGGAGCCCGACATCTGGAACGCGCTGCAGTTCGGCTCGGTGCTCGAGAACGTCGTGTTCGATCCGGAGTCGCACGTCGTCGACTACAAGAACGTGTCGATCACCCAGAACACCCGCGGCTGCTATCCGCTCGACGTCATCCCCAACGCCAAGATCCCGGCGGTGGCCGGCCACCCGAAGAACGTCATCTTCCTGACCTGCGACGCGTTCGGCGTGCTCCCGCCGGTGGCCAAGCTGACCCCGGCCCAGGCGATGTACCACTTCATCAGCGGCTACACCGCCAAGGTCGCCGGCACCGAGGTCGGCGTGAAGGACCCCGAGGCGACGTTCTCGGCCTGCTTCGGCGGGCCGTTCCTCGCCTGGCACCCGACCAAGTACGCCGAGCTGCTCGCCGACAAGCTGCGCACGCACGGCGCCCAGACCTGGCTGGTCAACACCGGCTGGTCGGGCGGCGGCTACGGCGTCGGGTCGCGCATGAAGCTCAAGTTCACGCGCGCGATCGTCGACGCGATCCACTCGGGCGCCCTCGACAAGGTCGCCACCGTCGAGGACCCGGTGTTCGGGGTCGCGGTGCCGACCGAGTGCCCGGGCGTGCCGGCCGAGCTCCTCGTGCCGAAGAACACCTGGACCGACAAGGCCGCCTACGACGTGCAAGCGCGGAAGGTCGCGGTGCTGTTCCGCGAGAACTTCAAGAAGTACGAGGGCCAGGCGTCTGAAGAGATCCGCGCGGCCGCGCCGCGGCTCTGAGTTCCAGAGGGTTCGTCGCCGAACCCTCCCCCATCGGGGGCAAGCCCCGATGAGGGCCCCCACCCAGGACGCGAAACTCCCGGCGCGTCGACCGGCGCTCGACCGAAGAACTTACAAACTCTGTGTTCCAGAGGGTTCGTCGCCGAACCCCTCCCCCATCGGGGCAAGCCCCGATGAGGGCCCCCACCCAGGACGCGAAACTCCCGGCGCGTCGACCGGCGCTCGACCGAAGAACTTACAAACTCTGTGTTCCAGAGGGTTCGTCGCCGAACCCTCCCCCATCGGGGGCAAGCCCCGATGAGGGCCCCCACCCAGGACGCGAAACTCCCGGCGCGTCGACCGGCGCTCGACCGAAGAACTTACAAACTCTGTGTTCCAGAGGGTTCGTCGCCGAACCCTCCCCCATCGGGGGCAAGCCCCGATGAGGGCCCCCACCCAGGACGCGAAACTCCCGGCGCGTCGACCGGCGCTCGACCGAAGAACTTACAAACTCTGTGTTCCAGAGGGTTCGTCGCCGAACCCTCCCCCATCGGGGGCAAGCCCCGATGAGGGCCCCTATTCTGCCGACGGCAGTGATCTCGTCGGCTTAGGTGATCGCGGCCTGGCCGTGCGGCCACTTTCAGCCACTCGACGCCGGATGCGCGCTCGATTGGCCGCTCGACCGGTCGCTCGATCGGGCCAGCCGGAGCCAGGGACACTGTCCGACTTGGCGCGCGCGGTGGCGACCGCGGCGCCGCAGTGCGTGAGGTTCGTGACGACGCTCGGCCAGGCGCGGGAGCATCGCATCGCGAAGGTCAGCGCGCGAACGGTCTCGCTTGGTGGCCGTCGACGCGACGGGCCGGACGCGCACCCGGTCGAACCCGAGCGTGGTCCCGCGCAGGGGTAGCGTCGAGGATCGCCGGGATCACGACACCCTCGGGATGGGCACGAGAGTCAGGTGGAACGGCTGGCCGAGCGACGTCGGCGGTGCGGTCGCGGGTTCGCCCACGGCGTCGCGCAGCTTCGAGATCGCCAAGTCCAGGACCTGATCGGCGCTGAGGCCGGCGAAGGGATTGGCGCTGACCGCGGGCATGACCGGCGGACGGTCGGGCCCGTCGCTGACCGGGGGGCGATCGGGTCGGGTGGCGTCGGTCGACGTGACCGAGGCGCCCGGCGGGGTGCCCGTCGCGGTGCCGAGCGACAGCGCGCGGACGGCGCTGGGCAACGACGTGGACGCACCGCCCGGCGCACCGGACGCGACGACGTGCGCGCGCAGCTTGGAGATCGCCAGCTCCAGGACGTGATTGGCGCTGAGGCCGGCGAAGGGGTTGGCGCTGACAGCAGCGTTGATCGGCGGTCGCTCGGGGCGGGTGGTGTCGGTCGACGTGACCGGGGTGTCCGGCGGGGTGCCCGTCGCGGCGTCGAGCGACACCGCACGCACGCCGCTGGGCAAAGATGAGGACGCACCGCCCGGCGCACCAGGCGCCACGACGTCCGCACGCGGTCGGGGCGCCGGCACCGTCGATGCGCTCACGACACCGCTCGGGCGCGGCGACGGGCTCGCCGCGTCGAGCGCATCGGCGAGCGCGCGGCAGGCCACGGCACCGCGGCGCAGGTCGGCGTCGCTGGCCCCGTCGCGTGTGGCGGCGGCGATGACGGCGAGGATGGCATCCATGACGGCCTACTTCCGCCGGACGACGACGGCGACGATCGCCACCACCAGGGCGGCGCCGGCCAGGAGCAACGCGGCGAGGATCGGCGGGCGGACGCGCTGCGTGACCTTGGCGCCGATGTAGCGCTCGGCGACCGCGCCGAGGCGCCCGACGTACGTGCGGGCCTTGTCAGCGATCTGGCCGACGGTGGCCCGGACGCGGGCAGCGGCGCGGCCGGCGTGACCGCCGAGCTGGCGGACGTGCGCGCGCACGACGTCGCGCGCGTGCGCGGTGAACAAGGTGGTGTCGTCGAGCGCGGAGATCGTGTCGCTGGTGGACATGGGGGGCCTCGGTAGGGATGCAGGTGCGTCGAGACGCGCGAAAGCGTGGGCCTTGGTGAGTTGGACGTGGCCGTCAGCCGCCGCGCCGGGCCAACTCGGCGCGGATCAGGGCCGCCGCGTCGGCCGGCGGCATCGCGATCAGCCGCGCCGACCACGCGTCGCGCTCGGCCTGCGGCGTCACCCCGAGCAGCGAGTGGACCTTGAGGATCTCGGTCACCTTCAGGTGCTGGGTGATCTCCTTCATGCGCTTCGCGACCTCGGCGCCGGACATGCCCGGGGGCGGCGTGACCTGGCGCTGCTCCTGGAGCACGGGCTCGAGCTGCGCGGTGGGCACCATCGCCAGCTGCGGGGCCGGGGTCGGCGCCTTGGTGACGGGGGGCGCCTTGGCGACGGGGGCAGGCGCCTTGGCGGCGGGGGGCGGCGGGGGCGGTGCAGGCACGGCCACGGCCGGCGCGTCCGGGTCGACGTCGCACGGCGCGGGGGGCGCGTCGCCGTCCGCGGGATCGTCGCCGGGATCGGGGGTCTCGTCCCCGTCGCCGTCCTCGTCGGACAGCTCGGGCTCGGCCTCGCGCTGCGCCGCCGCCCGGGCCTCGCGCCGTGCGGCGACGCGCGCCAGCAACGCCGCCGCCTCGGCCACCGCTTCCTCGAACGGCAGCCCGCACAGGTGCGCGGTGAGTCGCTGGCGCTGGTCGGGCTCGAGGTGCAGCACCAGGCGCCGGAACCGCGTGCCCTCGGCGCCCAGCTCGTGCGCGATCAGCAGCATGTGCGACGTGTACAGGTGGCGCGGCATCGGCGCCGCCTCGTCGTCGAGATCCTCCGTCGGCGCGACCACCTCGGCCGGCGGCTCCGCCACGGCGCCCGCGTTGCGCAGCGCCACGTCGTTCCCGAACCCGCCCATCACCAGCCGCGCCACGTCGGCCACCGGCGCGATCACGCCCTGTACCTTGTCGGCGATCGCGAGCACCTTGGCGAACATGTCCTGTTCGGTCGGCGCGTCCGCGACCACGGCGCCGGGGTCGAGGTCATCGTCCTCGTCCAGCACCATCGCGTTGCGCGGCAAGGCTGCGAGGTACGCAGCGGGCGGGGGCGACGGCGCAGGCGGCGGCGGGGGCGCAGGCGGCGGCGGGGGCGGCGGCCGCCGCAGCGGCATCGCCGCACCGTCGGCCGCGCGCACCAGGTCGGCGGCGGCGCCGATCATCTCGCGCGCCCCGGCCGCGCACGACGTGCTGCGGTCGGCGAGCGCGGTGGTCAGCATCTGGATCGTCATCACCTGGCCGCGCAGGGCCTCGGCCAGGAGGTACTCCGCGCCGCTCATCTGCTCGGGGCGGGGCAGCGCCGGCCAGGTGCCGTACGCGGTCACCACGGGCGGGCGCGTCACGGCGGTCGCCACCGGGGCGTCGTCGTACTCGCCGTGCGAAGCCCACTGGACCGCGTTGACCGCGTTGCGCAGGGTCGCGCCCGCTGGCTCGGACGGCACCGGTGGCGCGACGGTCGCGTACGCCGCCTCGCCGTCGATCGGCTGGTTCTGCTCGTCCACCATGTCGAGCCGGTACCGCCCGACCGTGTGTCCCACCGCCTCCCGGAACCCGTCGAACGCGATCGCGATCGGCAGGATGATCTGCATCCCGGCGGCATCCCGGACGACATCGAGCTGCCCGCGCTGGCCATCGCGCAGGCGCCGCACGCGCCAGTTCGTGGCCTCGGGCGGCGGGGTAAACGGCTCCCCCTTGTAGTTGAAGCTGAGATTGGACACTGGACAGGCTCCTCCGCCCGTCGTGGGCGGTGGGGTGGGCGCCACGAGGCGCACAGGGGACACCACGCGCGATCGGCCCCGTCATGTGGGTTGCCTGATCGCGCCTCTCACTCACCTATCGGCTGCAAGAAGCCATGCCAGCACAGGTTTGTTTTTGTGCCGTTTTCCGATCGCCCGAATCACGTGCGATCACGCGCGCCTCCAACCCAGAAAAATCTTCGCGGTTGATCGGGCAGATCTCCGTCGGGACCCGCGGACCACCGGCACCGGGATCTCGGTGGAACCCTGGTGATCGCACCGATCAAACACCTGCCTGCGCACCGTGGGCGGCTGTGCGTGCACCGCGGGAGCGCTGCGCGTGCACCGCGGGAGCGCTGCGCGAGCACCGCGGGAGCGCTGCGCGAGCCTGCGGAAGCACCGCAGGAGCGCTGCGGGAGCGCTGCCCGAGCGCTGCCCGAGCGCTGACCGAGCGCCGCGGGAGCGCCGCGGGAGCGCCGCCCGAGCGCGCTCGGCGAGCGCTCGCACACGCGCCCCATGTTGTTGATCGCACGTACGAACTCGCTCGTTGATGCGCCCGATCCGGCACTCGATCCGGCACTCGATCGCGCTTGCGCGGGCCGCAGGCTATTGACCGCTCCCTTGCGGCGTCGCGATGCTCTCCAACCGATGCCGGATGATCCCCACCCGATGCCGGATCCCAACCGCCCCGACGCGCAACAGCCAACGGTCGCCAAGTCGCGTGGCACGGCCTGGCTTCTCGATGCCCGCGGCCGGCGCTTCCGACGTCACCCGGAGGCGATCTCGTTCATCGTCATGCACCAGGCCCACGAGGGAGCGCTCTGGCGCAAGCTGACGCTCCCGGACGGCAGCCCGCTACGGCTGCCGCTGACCATCACGAGAGCCGAGTTCATCGCCATGCTCGGCGACACACCCGGTAGCTACCAACTCAACCCGCTCAACCAACACGGTCAGCAGCGCGGCGACCCGCCCCAGCGGATCGACCTGCACAACACGGTCGCGATCGCGTCGCCTGCCGCCGACTGCTCACGATGACCGTCGCTGACCTGCGCGCCGGCGCGCGGCCGGGGTTCGACCTCGCGAGCGAAGCCCTCGCGCCGCTGCCGCTGCCACCCGCGCGGGCGGCGTGGCGGGTGCCGGCGGGGGCGATCGCTTCAGCCACGCGCCTCACGCCGGGTGACATCGAAGATCTACTGGGGTGTCCCCTGCCCTGGGTGCTCGGCCGAGCGGCATCGCTCCACTCGTACTCGGTGCCGAGCCTGCGCGACGGCCCCGCGCTCAACGGCGGGCTGGGTCACCGGCTGATCGAGGCGCTGGTGGCGCACGGCGACCTAGTACAGCCACGGGCGGCGCTGGCGGAGGCCATCGACGAGCTCGTGCCGGGGGTCGCGGCGTGGTTGTTGCAGCCGGGCAGGCCTCCGAGCTGCACCAGCTACGGCACCAGCTCATCGGCGCGGTCGAGGCGGTGGACCTCGTTGACCAGGGCATCGCCGCCGATGCCCTGGCCCGTTGGACCAGCGCCACTTATTGAACTCGGCGACCGCACCCCTGCGGTGTCACCCATGTCCTGAGCGGACCTGTCACCCATGTCCTGAGCCGGCGCTGTTACCCATGTCTTGTAACCGGACCGGCAGCACGAGCAGTGCGGTCGCGTCGCACAGACGACCGCAAGGAGACGCTGATAGCGATCCGCCGCGCCCAGACCCTCGGTCAGGTCGATCGCGAGGCCGTTACACGGTGGTTCATGGGTGATTCGCACAACATGTTGTGACGACCACAGCACGGTTTGTTCACCCGATGCCCGTGATCACGTATGGTTGGAAGTGGAGTAAGTCATGCATAGGACACGGTTATGCAGCCGATGACGACCCCTCTCGGTGACCTCGCAGCCGCGAATCCGTCCGCAACTCGCGTCTTCCTGCGCCACCGCCTTGACTTCTGTTGTGGTGGCCGCCGAACGCTGGCGGAGGCATGCGAGCGCGCCGGCCTAAACCCCGCGGAGATCGCCGCGGAGCTCGAGCAGGAGGCCACACGAGGCGATTCATCCATCCGGTGGCAGAGCCGGACGCAGACCGAACTCGCCGACCACATCGAGAGCCACTACCACGCCGGCCTTCGCCGAGACCTCCCGCCGCTGATCGAAGCCGCGCGCAAGGTGGAGCGAGTCCACGCGAGCAAGGCGGGCGTCCCTTCGGGACTCGCGGACGTACTGACCGAGTTCTTCGCCGAGATGCAGAGCCACATGGGCAAGGAAGAGAAGATCCTGTTCCCTATGATCCGTGACGGTGCGCGCGGGGAGGCGGTCCACGGGCCGGTCCACGTGATGGAGGGCGAGCACGACGCCCACCGCGAACAGCTCGCGAAGATCCGCGAGCTCACGGACGACCTGCGGCTGCCGGCGCACGCCTGCGCGACATGGACGGCGCTCTACCATGGCCTCGAGACCATCGAGGCGGAGCTGATGCAGCATATCCATCTCGAGAACAACATCCTGTTCTCGCGCGCAACCCGCGGGGACGGATGAGCACCGTCGTCGCGCCTCCAGCGTCGTTCGACGAGCACCACGGCCTCGAGTTCGTGCGCCTCGACCACCGTGTCCATGCGCAGATCGCCACCGAGGTGCACTTCAGGGCGTGGCGTCAAGGCGCGCTGGGAGCTGCCTTGTGAAGTCGCGACCGAAGGCGGCCCACGCCGGCGGCGTGATCGACCTCGCTGAGGTCGCCCGCGAGCTCCGCGCGGACGCCATGGCGTCTGCTGTCGGGCACGCCGCGCGCACGATCCTCCGCGAGCCCGATCTCCGGGTCGTCGTGATCGCGATGGAGGCTGGTGCCACGATCGCCGAGCACCACGCGACCGATACGGCGACGTTGTACGTCCTCCACGGGGACCTGCGGATACGCTTCAACGACCGCGTCGTCGAGCTCGGCGCCGGGCATCTCCTGCCGTTCGCGCGTGGCCTGGTCCACGACGTCGAGGCGATCGCTGAAAGTGCCGTCGTCCTCGTGCTCGCCCGGAGCGCAACTTGACGTCACCAGGCTACGGAACCGGCGACGCTTCGTACCGCGCCGCCGGCGGTGCCGATGGCATCGACCGACTCGTGGATCGATTCTACGAGCACATGGAGACGCTCCTCGAGGCGCGCGCGCTTCGCGCGATGCATGCCGCCGATCTTACCGAGGTCCGCGAGAAGCTCGCGGTCTTTCTCGTGGCCTGGCTCGGTGGCCCCAACGAGTACCGGACGCGATTCGGCCCGATCTCGATCCCCGGAATCCACGCGCGCTTCACGATCGACGAAGCGGAGCGGGATGCGTGGCTCCTGTGCATGGCGCGTGCGGTCGACGAGCAGCCGTGGGTCGAGGCGTTCAAGACCTACTTCATGCAGGCGATCGCCGTCCCTGCGGAGCGGGTGCGCGTCGCTTCGGTGATGCGTCGCGCCGACTCGTGATCACACCGGCGCGCGGTGCGCGCCGCCGCGGCCGCGTGACCGATGGCGCGGCCGCGCGACCCTCGCGCCGCACCTTACCAACCTGGGCTTGCGACGTGCACGGCGGGATCCCGGCCGAAGTCGACGCAGCAACGCTCAGCGACTCGACGAGGGGTGGGCGGGCCGGGCGAGGTGCCGCGCCATGCCGGCCGCGGCGAGGCACCACGCGCCGAGCGCCACGTACACGAACACGCGCGCGATGCCGCCGAGGAATGCGGCGTCGACCACGCGGGAAAGGCGGAACGTGCACACCGTGTACATGCCGAGCGGGAACACGGCGCCCCAGTAGAGCGGGTCATAGCGCAGCGGGAACTTGCGGATGACGTGGCGCCAGACCCCGAGGATCAGCAGCATCGGGATCCACCACGTCGCGGTGGCCCACCACATCCACGTAAAGCCCCGCACGAACGGGAGGATCTGCTCGAGCGCCGGCGAGTGCGGCGCAGCGGCGACGAGCATCGTGCCCGCGAGCGTCGAGATCGCCGCCGCGCCCATGTTGATCCAGTACGGCGGCGCGAGGTCAGAGGGGCTCATCGTGAAGAACGTGTATCGGTAAAAGATCAGCGAGATGATCCATAGGTACAGCATCCCGCCGCCGAGCCACATCGCGAGCGAGAACACGAGCGCCGCCTCCGCGTGCGCGCCAAGAGAAGGGGCGAGCTGCGCGCCGAGCACGCTGACGGACTGAGCGGCGACGACGCTGATCAGCCAGCCTCCGTTGATTCCATCGGCGAGCGCGGGCTTCTGGGTCTTGACGGTGAGCAGCGCGAAGATCCCGTAGATCAGCACAGCCCAGAGGACGATCCCGGCGAACCATAGCCCGAGCGCCGCGGCGAGGCTGCCGCCGACGATCAAGCACTGCGACCCGAGCACGCAGGTCGCCGCGACGATCGTAAAGAACCCGACGGCCCGACGGTGGTCAACGAGGTCGGCGCGGACGCGATCGCCATGGCGGATCACGCGCGCGATCAGCAGCGTCCACAGGATCGAGTAGAAGCCTAGGTTGCAGGCGAATAGCGCCACGGCAACCGGATGCAGCGCGAGGGACTCGCACGCGAGCGACACGATCCCGGTCGCCATCGCGAGCGCGAAGTACGCAGGGTGCATCCCAGCAAGGCCACCAACGGGCTGCGCGGCTTCCATCATCGGCGAAGGAGGTAGCGGAGCAGCCCGAAGTTGATCCCGAGACACCCGGCGCTCGCCGCGAGCGCCGGCCAGACCACACCGTCGTCATCGCCGAGCCACGCGTTCACGGTCGCGGCGAGCAGCCAGAGCTGGAGGATCACGAGGATCAGCACGAAGCACAGCACCCCGTGCACCACGGTCAGCCGCTGCGCGCGCGTCGACTGGCCCCGGAACCTGACGCTCATACCGTCCTCGCCTTGATGCCGACGGCGTAGACCTCGTCGCCCGTGACCTCGAGCTCAATCACCGGAAGCGGTCGCGGCGGAGGGCCTGCGATGTTGCGCCCGGTCGCGAGTTCGAAGACGCCGTCATGGCATGGACAGCGCAGGATGCCCTGGTCGAGCTCCGGAATGACGGCGCACGACAGGTGCGTGCACTTCTGACTGTAGGCGAGCAGCCTGCCGTCGCGCATACGGATCAGCAAACAGGGATTATGCGCGTCGGGATAGGCGAACATCGTCGCGCTACCGAGCGGCAGCGCCGCCAGCGACGCGATCCGCACGCGGCCGGTCTTCGCGCGGCGAGCGCGCACGAGGCTCTTGGCCGCGATCCACACCTGGCCGGCGACGAACGCGCCGCTCGTGAGCACGAGGAACTTTGCGAAGTCGCGGCGGGCCACGAAGTCGGCCTCGGGCGTGTCGATCGCAAAGTCCTGGCGCCATCGCGGCTGCGCCTCCATCGGTCGCCCATCGGGCGCGACGGTGATATCCCCCGGATCCCGCGCCGGCCCGGAGAGGGCCGGGGGGCGCGGGCGGGGGGGGGCCGGCGCGCGCGGGCGGGGGGGGGGGGGGGGGGGGGGGCGCCCCCGCGCGGCATGCTCTCGTCGGCCACGGCTACACCTCCACCCCGGCGAACGGATCGTTGGTATCGATCACGGGCAGGCGCATCCCGCGATTGTGCGGCCGCTCCGCCATCGCGGCGGTGACGTCGACGTGTGACGGCGCGCCGGGGCCGCGCGGCACCATCACGTTGACGCGCGTGGTGATGGCCTGGTCACCGAACTGGAATTTGTTGACCGGCGCCGACCGCGGGCGGAGCGCACGCACCTCCTCGCGGGTTCCGAAGAACAGGGCCTGGCTCGGGCAGACCGTCGCGCACATCGGCTTCTTGCCGACGGAGGTGCGGTCGTAGCACATGTCGCACTTCATCATCACCGCGCGATCGATGTAGAGTTCCGGCACGCCGAACGGGCAGGCGACGACGCAGTTGCCGCAGCCGATGCAGCGCGGCTTGCGTGCGCTCTGCACGACGCCGTCGGCGCTGCGCTTGATCGCATCGGCGGGGCAGACCTCGGCGCAGGTCGGCTGCTCGCAGTGCATGCACACGACCGGCACGGTCTGGACCGACGTGGCGCGATCGATGTACTCGAGGTGAATCATCGAGTCCCCGCGGTGCGTGTCGCACTCCGTGCATGCGTGGACGCAGGCCTGACAGCCGATGCAGCGGCTGGGGTCGACGAAAAACTCGAGATCATGAGGGACGGGCATAGCGGCTCACTGTTGCGGTTCGAGGATCGCCGCGTACGCGGGCGGCGCATCGGCGCGCCGCACGCGGCAGCCGCAGACCTTGTATTGGGGGATCTTGCTGATCGGATCCTGGGCCGCGACCGTCAGTCGATTCGGGCTCTTGTCGCCTGGCCAGTGATACGGGATGAAGACGGTGTCGGGGCGGATCGTCGCGACCACGGAGGCCCGCACGGTGATCGCGCCGCGGCGCGTCTCGCACGTCGTCCAGTCGTCATCGGCGATCCCGAGCTTCTCGGCGAGGCGCGGATGAAGCTCGATCCGCGGCTCGGGATACTGCTTGACGAGCGGGCCGATGCGGCGCGTCTGGGTCCCCGACAGGAACTGGCTCACCACGCGGCCAGTCGTCAGGAAGATCGGGTAGTCCTCGCTAGCGTCGTCGACGGCGGAGCGGTACTCGGCGACGTTGAACCGCGCCTTGCCGTCGGGGAAGTAGAACGGGCCCGCGCCCTTCGCGATCGGGTTGTAGCTGCCGGTCGCGAACAGCCGCGGCGTGCCCGGATCGTCGGGCGTCGGCGCGCCGGTCTGCGGATCGTGGCTGTAGCAGGGCCAGAACACGCCCATCTGCTGTTCAATCTTCTCGTAGGTGACGCCGGAGTAGTCCGCGATGCCGCCCTTGCTGGCGACCCGCAGCTCATCGAAGATCTCGCGCGGACTCGCGAACGTGAACCCGTGTGGCCGGTCGAGCGCCTTCGCCAGATCCTGGACGACCTTCCAGTCCGCGCGCGCCTCGCCGGGACACTCCACGGCCTTGTTGATCTTGATGACGCGCCCCTCGACCTGCGTCACGGTGCCCTCGTCCTCCTCCTGCAGGCTGCCGGGCAGGACGATGTCGGCGTGGCGCGCGGTGTCATTCACGAAGAAGTCGATCGCGACGAAGAACTCGAGCTTCTCGAGCGCCCGCGCACGAACTGGTTGTCGGGCAGCGAGACCTTCGGGTTGAAGCAGATCGCGAGGAGCCCCTTGATCTCGCCCGCGTCGATCTTGCGGAACATTTCGTAGGCATCGACACCCGGACCTGGGAGGTCGCGCTCGTCGATCTGCCAGACCGACGAGACGTACGCGCGATGCTCCGGGTTCGAGATCTCGCGCAGGCCGGGCAACTGCGTGCACTTCTGGCCGTGCTCGCGTCCGCCCTGGCCGTTGGCCTGCCCGGTGATCGTGCCGTAGCCGCTGTGCGGCTGGCCGATCCGGCCCGACGCCAGCACGAGGTTGATCGCGCCGAGCGCGTTCTGAACGCCGTTGGAGTGGTGCTCGATCCCGCGCGCGTGGAGCAGGAAGCTCGACTTCGCGGTGCCCCACAGCTCCGCCGCCTTGCGCAGCGAGCGCTCGGGGACGCCCGTGACCTCCGCGGCGCGCGCGAGCGGCCAGCTCCGGCAGTACTCGGCCACCGCCTCGAACCCGACGGTGTGCGCGTCGACGAACGCGCGATCGAACCAGTCCTGCTCGATCATCACGCCGAGCACCCCGGCGAAGAGCGCGGCGTCGCGGCCCGGCCGGACCGGGAGGTACAGGTCGCACGTGCGCGCGATCGGCGTGATCCGCGGGTCCTGGACGATCACCTTTGCGCCTCGCTCGCGCGCCTGCCAGATGTAGTTTGTCGTGATCGGCGCGCACTCGGCGACGTTCGAGCCGGCGACCCAGATCAACTCGGCGCCGACCATGTCCTCCACGGGCTCGTCGTGCGATCGATGCCGAACGCCTTCATGCTCGCCGCGCCCGCGCTCACCATGCAGAGCCGGCCGTTGTAGTCGATGAACGGCGTCTTCAGGCAGACCCGCGCGAACTTGCCGAGCAGATAGGTCTTCTCGGTCGTGAGGCTCGCGCCGCTGAGGACGCCGATCGACGCGTTGCCGTGCACCGTCTGTAGCCGCGAGATCTCGCGAGCGACGTGGGCGATCGCGTCGTCATACGGCATCGCCGCGAAGCCACCCGGCGCTTCCGGATCGCGGCGGAGCGCGGTCACCAGCCGATCCGGATGCGAGCCCTGGAGGTAGCGCTTGACGCCCTTCGGACACAGCATCCCGCGGTTGAACGGAAACTCCTCCCACGGCTCGAAGCCGATCACCTCGTTGTCGCGAACCTTGAGCTGGATGCCGCACTGCTGCCCGCAGAAGCAACAGTGCGTCTTCACGAGCCTGTCGGCGACACCCGCCGTGCCGCCGCGGGTGCCGGCGGACAGGTGCGGTCCGAACGCACGGATGATCGCGAGGTCGTCGACGGGGAGTTTCGCCATGGATCAGTCCTTCTCGCTCGCGGTCCACAGGCGGCCCTGGGCGAGCCCGAACAGCGCCCGGCGACAGGCCGGGCAAACCTCCTGGTAGTGACTGGCGCCGCCGGCGGTGGTCTCGTAGCGGAACCCGAGCTCGCGCTCGACGGCGATCAGATCGCGGATCAGCTTCGCGGACGCGAACGGCTGGTCGCAGCGCTTGCACCGCGCCTGCTCGGTGCGCGCACCCTCGTCCTTGTAGAACTCGACGCCGAGCTGGGCCGGCCGCTGGAAGATGTGGAAGAACTTTCCAAACGGGAGCCACAGCATCGTCACGATCACCGTGACGGCATGCAGGATCGCGATGAAGTCGTACGCGTAGCCGCGCAGCCACGTGTAGCTGACCGTCAGCATCAACCCAGAAATGCTGATCGCGGCGAGCAGCATGAGCGGCAGGATGTCTTCGCCGAATTGCTGCACCGCCTGTGCCCCGCGATCGCGCATGCGCCGACGGAACGCGAGCATGACGCCGCCAAGCACGAGAAACGATGCCCAGACCAGGCCGTGGAACACCACGAACGCGAGCACCGAATCGACGGGAAAGTCGCCCGCCGCGAAGCCGAAGATGTACGTGCGGTAGGTGTCGAGGTGCCCGGGCACGGTCTCGAAGTGAATCCAGCCCCAGACGAGCGGAAACGTGATCGCGGCGGCGAGCAGGCAGCCCCACATCAGGAGCATGTGGGTGAGCCCGCGCATGCGCGCCCGGCGGAAGATGAAGCGATTGAGCGCGACCTCATCGACCAGTCGACGCAGGAGGCGGGCGAAGTTCCCCAGCAGGCGGCGCGGGGCGAGGAACGCTCGCCAGCCCTGGCGCCAGTACATGCGCGTCGGCGGGCGCTGGAGCCACATCGAGTAGCGGTAGGTGATCCCGAAGGTCGCGAACAGCGTCGCGAAGGTGTACCCGACCAGCGCCGCGTCGAAGTGCGCCAGGTTGCGCGAGCCGACCACGATCGACACCCCCAGGACGGCCGTGAAGACCGTCGCCCAGACGCTCGCACGAACAGCGTAGGACGTCACGACCGAGCCTCCCTCTGCGACTCCCGACTTTCCAGCTCAACTGTCACGAATCCCCTCCACTCAGTCGCACAGATCCGCGCTTTTTGCCATGTCGAACGTCAAGACGCCCTCACCCGCGGCGCCAGCGAGCTCAAGAGATCGCTGCGCGTGACGATTCCGATCGCGCGGGTCGTGTCGATCGGGTCGACGATCACGATCCGGCCGACCCCAGCCGCGGCCATGCGGTCCGCGGCGATGCGCGCGCTCTCCTTCGGCAGCGCCACGACCGGCGGACGAGCGAGCAGCGTGGCCACCCGCGTGTCACCCTCCGCGACGGCGAGCTCGGCGCGGGTGATGACGCCGAGCAATCGGACACCGTCGAGCACCGGGAACGCCTGGTGATGCGGGCCGAGACCAGCGAGCGCGACGGCCGCCGACTCGTTCGCGTCGACGGTACACAACGCTCTCGACGCGAGCTCGGCGAGGCGCACGTGCGCGAGCCGGTCCACCGCGTAGTCCGCGGCGACCTCCAGCCCGCGTCGCGCGAGCTTCTCCGTCATGATCGTCGTCCTCATCATCAGACACGACACGAAGTACGCCGACGTCACGCCGGTGACGACCGCGACCGCCGAGCCGAGCTGATGCGTCGACTCGATCGCGAACGCGATCGAGGCGAGCAGCGCGCGCGATGCGCCCGCGAACATCGCCGCCATCCCGACGAGCGCACCGACGCGGGGATCGAGGCCGAGTCCAGGTGCGACCGCCGCGGCGCCGGCCACGAGCAGCCAGCCGAGCCCGCTCCCGAGGGTGAGCAACGGCGCAAGCGTGCCGCCTGCCGTGCCGCTGCCAAGTGCGATCGCCCACGACACGAACTTTGCAGCGCACAAGACCGCGATCGTGGCGGCCGTCATCCGACCACCGAGCGCCGCCTCGATATTGTCGTAGCCCACGCCGAGCGTGCGTGGCACCACGAGGCCAACGGCGCCCACGACGACCGCGCCGAGGGCTGGCCACCACATCCAGTGAACCGGCAGGCGCTCGAAGAGATCCTCGATCAGGTAGACGGCGCGTGTCACGTACGTCGAGACCGCGCCGATCGCGATGCCGGCCAGCGCCGCGACCACGATCGCCGCACCGTCCGGCGCCCCGAGGTCCGGCATCGCGAAGCACGCCGCGCCGCCGTGGATCCACAGGCGCAGCCCCCGGCCGCGGCCGTCGCGAGTGCGACGGGCACGACCGATCGTGCGCGGTACTCGAACAGCAGGAGCTCGATCGCGATCAAGACCGCCGCGACCGGTGTGCCGAAGATCGCGGTCATGCCGGCCGCCGCGCCGGCGGCCAGGAGCGTCTTGCGCTCGGCCGTCGTGACATGAATGAGCTGCCCGAGCGCCGAGCCGAGCGCGCCGCCCGTCGCGATGATCGGGCCCTCGGCGCCGAACGGGCCACCCGTGCCGATCGCGATCGCCGACGAGACCGGTTTCAGGAACGTGACCTTCATCGGGATGCGGCTCTCGTTGGTGAGGATCTGCTCCATCGCCTCGGGAATGCCGTGCCCGCGGATCGCACGTGAGCCATAGCGCGCCATCAGTCCCACGACGATCCCGCCGACGACCGGCACGACCACGCCGCCGACTCCGAGGTGGTTCCCCGCCGGTGACGCGGCGTCCAGCGATACGCGCCCGTAGTATACGAGGTTCGTGATCAGGGCGATCGCGCGCACGAGGACCTCGGCGACGCCCGTCGCAGCGACCGCCAGCGCGATCGCGAGCCCGGCGATCCACGCGTCACGGCTGTCCATCACCGCAGGCGGGCCACCGACGTGGTCGCGCGCGAGCGTGGCCGCCAGCGATGGCGCGACCAGCAGCCCGGGCGTCCGGGCCGGGTGAGGCTGGTCAGCGGACACGCGCGAACCTCGACGCAACCGCCTCGTTGCGCGACCCCGGTCGGCCCGCCCTGTGGTCGCCATCGTTGCAAAGATCGTCTATTTAGGTGGGACCCCACATATCACACCGGCCGAATCTTGTGGGCGCCCATGGATGCGATCCGCGCCTGCGGCTAACCTCCGACGGAGTTCGATGACGCTGACCGACACCGAGCCGGCCGCCGTGATGGTCGCGTTGCGACGGATCGTCCGGCACCTGCGCCTCGCCGATCGCCAGATCGAAGCGGCGTCGGGCGTGTCGGCCGCCCAGCTATTCGTGCTCCACACGCTCGTCGATTCGGGTCCGCTGTCCCTCGCGGAGGTGGCCGAGCGCAGCCTGACAGATCACAGCTCCGTATCGACGGTCGTCTCCCGGTTGGTCAAGCGTGGGCTGGTGTCCCGGAGAACCTCGCCGTCCGATCGTCGGCGCCTCGACCTGCGCATCACCGCCGCGGGGCGCCAGGTCATCGCGACCGCGCCGCCGATGCCCCAGCCGCGGATCATCACGGCGATCCGCACGATGCCTGCCGCACGCCGCGCCGAGATGGTGTCCATGCTGGAGTGCCTCGCTGCCGCCATGGGCGCCGACGAGGTCGCGCCGCGCATGCTGTTCGAAGACGAGCAACCAGTGCCGGGCGCACTGAACGAGCGGCCTCGTCATGGAGCAAGGAGCCCCGCGGCGCGCGCGTCGAACCCCGCCGGCCCATCGTCGAGGAACGTGCGCACTCGGCGCAGCTAGAGCCAGCTTGACTCATCCTGGAGGCGGACAGCCGCTCGCGGGTGCGCGACATCCACGCCGGCGATGGCCACGGCAAGGGCGTCACGGGTCGCGCCGTGCTCGCTTCATCGCGGGCCCCTGCCGCCCGCGTACGATCGGTGATGGGGATGTTGTCCGTGTCGGGGATGCTGCTGTCGCACTTGTAGTCGGTCATCGAGAACTCCTGTCTGCCCAAGGCAGCACCGGGGTCCACACGCGCCAACTGCTGGCGCGCGGGACCCGCTGCGGTCCACCCACCCCTGTCTGAGACTCCCGGCCAGCTTCCCTCGCTCGACCCACCGAGGTCACACTGACCGCGATGTCGTGCGCGTCGATCGATCGGCGCGCAGTCGTCACGAATGCTCGCCGCTCACCTCCTCTCCTTCGGCGTCCGCTCGGTGCGGATCGCCTCGGGCCGCGCCGACTGGCTCGGGCCGTCCGTCGAGATCGGCCGTTGAACCGTCCCCGGCTCGCGCGCCATCGCGATGGGCGCTGTGTCCGCGCCCGCGTCCTGGTGCGCGAGGCGCTCGAGCAGCGCGCGGATGCTGTCGCAGATGGGCACGGCGGCAGCGAGCAGCGCCGGGGCGTCGGCGCGGTGGAACACCATCACCTCGCCCGCGCTGTGCGCCAGCTCGGCTACGCCGGCGAGGTCTCCGACCTGGGCCACCGTCATGCGGACGTCCGGCAGCGCACAGCCTGGGTGCGTGCGCGCCAGCGCCTCCAGGCGCAAGCGGTCGGCCATCACGGCGCGCGCGACCGCGCGGAGGTGCGCCGGGAACACGGCACGGTGTGGGGCCCACGGCTGCTTGCCCGCGATCACCTGGTGCGCCGCATGCCGCACGACCCGAGGCGGCTCGAGGCCCAGGCCCAGGCTCCCGACGACCAGCGCGAAGCCCTCGGCGTACGCCAGCAGCCCAAGCACCTCGGTCACGGTCGTCTGTCGCAGCGCGATGCGCGCGATCGTCGGGGTCATCACGCGGACCACCAGCCCACCCACCACACGCCGACGTTCGCCGCGCCCGCGAGCTCGCCCATCACCGCCCCTCCGGTCCGCGGCGCCGGCGCTGACGTACCAGGACACCGACGCGTTCGAGCGCCTCGCTCAGCGTCGTCGAATCGACCGCGAGCACGCGCGCCGCGGCGCTGACGTTGCCGCCCGCGCCCAGGTAGGCGCCCAGGCGCGGCGCCGTGCGCCGCAGGTCGAGCTGATTGTCGGGCCACGCGAACCGGACCATCGCCTCCTGGCGATCGACGGGTAGCTCGGCGAACCGGTGCACGCTGCCCAGCTCGACGAGCAGCGCGTCGAGGAGCGCTGGCACGTCGCTGGGCCGGGCGCTGATCGGCGGCACCTGGATCTCCTCCAGGCGACGCGCGCGCTCCGCCAGCGAGCCGAGCGCGCTCTCGAGCGTCGGCGCCGCGACGATGGCCCGCGCCCGCGCGCGGGGGCCAAACAAGGCCGTGACCAGGTGCGCGCTCGCGTGCTTGCCGCGCAGGGGGCGCAGATCCACGAACATCGATCCGGCCTCGACCCGGGCGAGCGCCGCCGCGACCCCGGTCCGCGTCATCAGCGCGTCGAGCACGACGAACGGCTGGTCGCGGCGTGGCGACGCGCGGTGCAGCGCCGCGGCGAGCAGCTCGGGCTCGCTACCCTGCGGGCCGGTCACGAGCAGCGGCGGTTGCTCGCGCTGCGCCACGTCGACCAGGGCCTGGTCGATCACGGCGTGCGCGTCGTAGCCGAGCGCCCGCTGCAACGCGACGCGCAGCGCGACGAGGTGATCATCGAGCGCCAGCAGCTCAGTCGCGCCCACGGTGAAGCGCTCGCCCGCGAGCAGCGGCGCGCGCTCCTCGCGACGTCCGCCGAAGTACGTCCCGTTCTGCGAGTGGTTGGTCACCACCAGCCAGTTGCCGTCGCGCTCCAGCCGAGCGTGCAACCGCGAGACGTACTGGTGCGGGAGACTCAGATCGATCTGGGTCGGGATCCCAGAGCCGAGGGTGAACGCGAACCGCGTGCGGTCGAGATGAAAGGTCAGCTCGTCGCCGAACACCTTGATCTGGGTCACCGCATCGGACGGCGGGAGCGGCCCCGCCTCGACGCGCGCGAGCGGGTCGGTCGACTGGTTCAGGTTGGTCCGGTCACTGGCAGGTGCCATGGTGCCTACTCATACGATGCGATGCCCGTCCGCCTACCCGGTTGTGGGGTCACTGCGGACATTCCGCGATCCACCCCCGAACTCTGCCATCCATCTAGAATCGCGGACAAATTCAAGGCTACTTCAGTTAGGGGGTCAAGTCCGGATTTTCATCACTTGCCCCCGAATGCAGGTTTTTGAGTTCCATCGGCGGCGCCGCTGGGATAAGCGTAAGAGGAGTCGATGAATCCGATGGAGCCTAGGGTGGCGGGGCCGGCGGCAGCGGCGGCGACGATCGGCCCGTACGAGATCGTCCGCAAGCTGGGCGCCGGCGGCATGGGCCAGGTGTTCCTGGCGCGGCACGCGGTGCTCGGGCGCGAGGTCGTGGTCAAGCAGATCCTGCCGGCGCTGGCGACGTACCCGGCGGCGGTCGCGCGGTTCATCGTCGAAGCCCAGGCCGCGGCTCGCCTCGCGCATCGCCATGTCGTCGTCATCCACGACTGCCAGACCGACGCGCACGGCGTTCCGTACCTCGTGCTCGAGTACCTGCGCGGGTGCTCGGTCGCCGAGTGGCTGGAGCGATGGCAGCGGCGCGCCGCGTCCGGCGCGCCCAAGCCAGTGTCTCCGGGCCTCGTGCTGGTGGTGCTCGCCCAGGCCGCCGCCGGGATCGCCCACGCCCACGCCCACGGGATCATCCATCGCGACATCAAGCCCGACAACCTGTTCCTGACGGCCGCGCCCGCCGAGGACGCAGCCCGGCTCGCCGCGGCCGGTCTGCGGACCGACCTCCACATCAAGGTTCTCGACTTCGGCATCGCCAAGCTCGCCGAGGGGCTCGGGGCCGGCACCGGCACAGGACTCGCGGTCGGCACCCCGGCGTACATGAGCCCGGAGCAGCTCAAGGACGCCAAGCACATCGACCTCCGCGCCGACATCTACAGCCTCGGCGTCGTCGCGTACCAGCTGCTCACTGGCGGAACCCTGCCCTGGGGCGACAGCTCGCCCGTGACCATCTACGAGCGCCAGAGCCTCGAGCCCGCGCCCGATCCGCGCGTTGGCGCGCCTGACCTCCCGCGCGAGCTGTCCGACGTCGTGCGCCGGTCGATGGCGCGGCAGCTCGACGCGCGCTGGGCCACGATCGGCGACTTCATCCGCGCGTTCGCGGCCGCGACGCCCGCCGCGGACGGACTGCCCGACGGGATGCGGATCCTGGCGGCGTACGCCCCCGAGCTGCTCACCGCGTCCCCGGCGCCGGCGCCGCTCGCCGGCCCCGCGACCGACGCGCTCCCACCGGGTGTCATCGCCGCCGCCGCCATGCCCACGACCCTCGGCAGCAGCGCGCACCCACGCGCCCTGGTTCCTCCCGGCCGGCCACGGCGCGGGCTGATCGTCGCGCTCGGCGCCGCAACGGTCGCGGGTGTGGTCGTTGCGATCGTGCTCGCATCGAGCGGCGGCACAACGCCGCCCTCGGGCGCCGCCCAGGCCGCCGCGGGCACCGCGGTCGATGGCGGCGTCGAGACGGACGCGTCGGCGCTCGACGCCGCGACCCTCGCACCGCCGCCCGTCGATGCCGCCACGCCGATCGATGCCGGCCCGGCCGCGGACGCCGCGCCTCGTCGACGAACCACGTCACCACCTCCGCGCGACGGCGCCGGCAGCGGTTCGACCCGCGGATATCGCGACGTCTTGAAGCCTTAGGAACGTCATGCGCCCAGTCACCCTCGCCACGCTCGCGCTCGCCGTCGTCCTCGCCGCGATCACCGCCCGGCCCGCAGCCGCGCAGAAGTCGTGCGACTTCCTGGTGCCACCGTCGGGCGGCGCGTTCGAGATCGCGGTGCATCCGGCCTACCTCACGAGCCTGCAGTTCCCGAACAAGCTCACCAGCGCCAACACGAGCGACCTGGCCGAGTACGAGATCCGCAAGGACGGGGACACCGGCCTGCTCATCCGCCCCAAGGCCGCGTCGGTGCCGCCGGCCAACATCAACGCGCAGAGCGGACCGATCCGCGTCAGCGTCGGCCTGCGCACCGTCGCCGACGCCAAGGACGCGTGCGCCCTCGTGACCTTCACCGCCACCACCGAGGAGGAAGCCCGCCAGCGCGCGATCGACGAGGCCGTCGCCGCCCAGACTGCCGCGCTCAAGGCCGAGGTCGCCGCGGTCAAGCGCGACATCGCCGCGCAGGTCCGAGCCCAGCTCGACGCCGCCATCGCCGACCGCGCGATGGCGCGGCTCGACCTCGCGCGCCTGACCGCGGTCGAGCGCAACGACGACGGGGTCGTGGTGTGGGCCCTGCGCGCGGTCTACCTCGGCAGCGCGCTGCTGGTGAACGTCGAGATCGAGAACCGCTCGGGGGCGACCTTCCGTGTCGCCGGGCTCGAGCTGCGCGACGGCGCCAAGAACCTCGCGACCGCGGCGCGCCTCGCCACTGGCGCCAGCGCCGGCATCGTCGGTACGGTCGCCTCGGGCGCCAAGGTCCGCGGCGTGGTCGTGGTGCGCGACGCCAGTCAGCTCACCGGCAAGGACCTGGTCCTGGTGGTGCGCACGCCCGACGGCAAGGGCCAGATCACCGTGCGCAAGCTGGGACTCCGGTAGTGCGTCGACGCGTCGTCATCACGCTCGTGCTCGGCGCGCTGGCGCCGGTGACGGGGCGCGCCGCGCGTGCCGATCGCTTCGAGGCCTCGCTCGCGGGCGCGGCCCACGGCGGGGTCGCGCGGGTCGGGGAGACCGGCGCGTCGACGACCAGCGTCCCCACGATCGGCGCGACCGCACGCGCGACCTACGCCTGGCGCAACGCCCTGGCCTGGGACCTCCAGCTCGGCGCCGCGCTCACCCAGCCGGCCACGTTCGCCGACGCCGAGATGGACGTGAACGGTCGCCCCGAGCGCGGCGCGGTCACCCGGCGCACGATCACGACCGCCGCGCAGCTCGGCGCCGAGCTGCGCCTGGGCGCGCGCACCGTCCCCACCCTGCGCCTCGGCCTCGGCCCGCAGCTGCGCTACCGCACCGCGTCCGATCTGGGCTCGTTCCCCGACGCCGTGCCCGCCGCGCTCGGCGTCGACGCCGTCGTCTCGGTCGGGCTCGGGATCGATCTGCGCCTCGATCGCCACCGCGTGATCGGCGTCGCGCTCCAGCTCGACCACGCCCAGCCGCTCGGCGACGCCCCGGCCCTCGACGTGATCGCGCTCAACGTCCGCGTCGCGCACTTCTGGTATCCCCGCTGGGGAGCGCCGTCGTGGTGACCGCTCGGCGGTCATTGACCGCGCCCCCGATCCTCGCTACCGCTCGCGCTGGAGGTCGTCTGATGGTGTGTGCCCGCCTCGCGTTCGCCCCCTGTGTCGCCGCGCTCGCGCTGGCCGCCGCGGCGTGCGTCGGCGACGACGGCCCCGGCCCCGACGGGCCCAGCGGCACCGTCGGCGGACGCGTGCTCATGACCCTCGACGGCCCGCTCATCGGCGCCCAGGTGGCGATCGATCACCTCGAGTACCGCGGCGCCACCCCGGTCGTGCGCTCGCACATCGGCGACCGCACCACCGACGCCGCCGGCCACTTCGAGATCCCCACCGGCACCGCGTCGGGCTACTTCTTGATCACCACCCGCGGCGGCGAGTTCACCGACTACGCCACCGGCGCCCGCATCGTCCTCGACCCGACCGACGCGCTGACCGCGCTGCTCTACACCGACTCGCTCGAGGAGCTCACCACCGGCCTGGTCACGCCGATCACCCACCTCGCGCACCGGATGGTCGTCGCGCGCACCACCGCCGGCACCGACCCCACGCTGGTCGACTCGCACGCCCTGGTCAACGACCACCTCGATCACCACTTCGGCGACGTGCCCTGGGAGCGCATCGCCCCCGCCGATCTCGGCACCGCCCAGCCCAGCCCCACGGCCGAGGTCCGCGCCGCGTTCGTCCTGGCCGCGTGGTCGCTGGTCGCGCGCGACATCGCCGCCGCCGCCGGGGCCTCGGCCCAGGAGATCAACCCGTACACCCTCGCGATCGATCTGGGTCGCGACCTCGCGATGGGCCCGTTCGACGGCGACGACGGCAACGCCCGCGCCAGCGGCTCGGGCATCCAGCTCGGCGCGTGCCCCGCCATCGACCCGACCTGCATCCCGACCGGCGCGTGCGACCTCGGCGCCTGCCGCTCGCCCTGCGACGCCTACGCCGGCACGCCGCGCACCACCCTGGCCGCCGCGGTCACCTACCTGATCAACGACAACGGCCCCGACGGTCGCAACCAGACCGGGCTCGCGGTCGCCGACGCGCTCTCGGTCGCCCGCGCCATCGCCAGCAACACCGATCCGATCTTGTTCGGCGACGCCTGCATCGACGAGCTCGACCGCCTGGCCCCGCGCCTCACCTGGGGCGCGACGCCCACCGACGGCGCGATCGTCCGCGGCTCGGTCACCTCGCCCGTCCGCGCCCACGACAACGTCGACGCCGCGCCGGTCGTCACCTGGGCCGACATGCTCCCCGACAGCGACGGCGCGCCCGACAGCGCCGCCACCACCATCGACACCACCCTGGCCGCCGATCGCGAGTACACGGTCACCGCCACCGCCCGCGACACCGCCGGCAACGCGGTCACCGAGTCACGCCGCGCCAGCGCCGACAACACCCCGCCGGTCCTCACCGTCGCCAGCGCCGGCTTCACGCCGGTCGGCTCGACCTGGTGGACCACCCAGGCCGCTCCTCACCTGACCGGCACGGTCGCCGACGATCACGGCCCGATCACCATCGAGGCCCGCATCCTCGGCGCGCTGATCGCCACCACCACCGCCACCGCGGGCGCCTGGGAGCTCGTGCTCCCCGCCGGCAGCGTCGCCGCGTCGGGCAGCACCGTCGTCGTGCGCGCCGTCGACGCGCCCGGCAACGCCACCACCGACACCCCCGCGACCTCGCCGTTCCTGCGCGTCGACACCGACGGCCCCACGGTCGTGTCGGTGCCGACCACGTTCTACAACGAGAGCGCCGACACGCTGGCCTTCGGCATGGGCGACGTGCCCACGCACGCGCACAACCCCGGCGCGGCCGTGACCCTCGGCGGGCCGACGACCTCGTGCGCGGTCGTCTCGAAGTACGCCTACCTGACCGCGACCAACCCCGCCGGCAACGAGACCCTGTCGAGCCAGCCCTACGTCAACGCGCTGGCCTTCCGCGTCACAGCCAGCGACGCCGGCATCGGGCTCGACCCCGCGACCTTCCGCTACGCCGTCACCTCGCCCAGCGGCGTGGTCGCCGGCCCGTTCGCGCTCACCGCCACGCCGGTCCCCGGCTCGCCCGGCACCTTCGACGCCACCGCCGTGCTCCACCGCGAGGCCATCCCTGCGATCGGCACGCCCGGCGCCGTCGAGGAGAGCACCGGCACCGGCCCCACGCGCACCCGCTTCACCATCGCCATCGAGGCCCGCGACCAGCTCGGCCAGGTCGGCACCGTCGCGCCGTGCCTCGACTACAGTCCGCTCGGGCCGCCGCTCCGGGTCGTGACCGGCACGCCCCGCGTTGCGGTCGCCAGCGGCTCGGTCTCCACGCTCGCCGACACGTACGCGCTCCCCACCGGTCCGACCTCGCTGCTGCTCAGCAACGCCGCCGTCGCCGGCATCCTCGAGGTCTGGGTCAAGAACCCCACGCCCGACCCCGCGTACATCACCGTCACCGCGCCGCCGCCCCCCGCCGCCACGTATTCCAAGCGCATCACGACCTACCTCAAGCTCGGCTCGCTGGTCACCAGCACCTCGCCCACGTGCAACCTCGAGCCCGACTGGGGCCCGCCGCTGCCCGGCCAGCCCGCGCTCTGCTACGGCGACGATCCCGCGCCCCAGGCCGACCTGATCGTGTCGACCACCGCGATCACCGGCTGGACGCCCAGCATCGCGTTCTACGAGGTGACCAGCATCAACGTCACCGGCCAACGCTTCTCGGGCTGCACCGGGTGCCAGACCAACGAGTTCGAGGTGCCCCTGGCAGCCGCCGCGCCATCGTCGTCGGCGCCCAGGGCATCACCGACCTCCGACCCGATGTCGCCGGGCCCTACAGCGAGATCGACGGCGACTTCACCGGCGCCATCGCCACCGGCGCGCCCACCGTGCAGCGCTGCGAGAACTGGGTCCTCGAGGGCACCGCGGTCAGCCCCCGGCAGCGGTGCACCCAGAAGCGGAATCTGATCCAGCACCGGACGCTGCAGCAGGCGACGGTGACGCTGAACCAGAGTGGCGTCGCCGGGATCTCAATGGAGTGGTCGGTCGCTGCGGGCCCCACCTTGTCGACGGCGGGCAGTACAACACCAGGCATGCCGCCCGTGCGGTGGCTTGCGAACTACAGCTGGAACAGCGCGGAGAACTAGAATGAAATCGATCCTCCTCCTCACCGCCGGCACCATCGTTGGCGTCACGATCGTCGTGGCCTGCAGCGACGACTCGCCTGGCGACGCCGATGCCGCCGTGTGCGACTGCCCCGCAGCCGAAGCGCCGATCACGGCAAGCCGCGTCCACCGTGTGGACGGCGACGGCACGGCCGGCGTCAACGGTGTGACGTTCGTGGCGGCGGTCTGCCCAGTCGGCGAGTTGTTCCTCTCGGGCAGCTGCTACATCGACGTGGACAACACCGCCCGCGAAGTCTTCGTCCAAACAGCCGGCGCGACCCCCGCGGCCGCTGATCAAGAGGCGCGCGCCTGGGAATGCCACTTCCAGAACGACTCGCTCACGGCGACCGCCACGGTGCGTGCGCAAGCGCTGTGTCTCCGGCCGCTGCAATGAGAGCCGCCGTCGCCTCGACGATCGCGCTGGCGCTCGCTGGCTGCGCGGAGTCGAGGTCGCCCTGGGCCCGCAAGATGCCCGAGGCCGAGCGGGAAGCATGGCCGACCCAGTGCGGAATACCCGACTCGGAGATCAAACGCAGCGACGGCACCACCGCCTCCGCAAACAAGCCCTACCGCCTGATCGGCGGCACGCAGCCTCGCGAGCCGCCGGAACCGCCGCGGCGTTTGCTGGATGCTCGCTGACCTGGGACCGCGGCCACGACCCGGATCTGGCATGTCAACGTCGACCTCTTCGCGGGCGTCAACGGACGCATCTCGCGTGGCAAGGTCGCGCCGTACCTGGACCTCATCCTGCGAGAACTCCGTCCCTTCGATGCGTGGGCCGTCCGCCTCATCGCCAGCGGCCCCGAGAGCACCGACGTGCAAGTGGGAGCCCTCAGGGTCTCCGGTGGCTTTGTCGAAGAGGACAACGAGGTCGCTCCTCCCCGGAGATGCCAGGCCGAGCGCGAGGCCTGGCCAACACGTCGATCCGCCGAGCGCGCGCAGCGAGGAAGGCGCAACCGACGAAGGGCGTCCGGCAGCCGAGGTTGAGGATGGACTCGGCAGGGATCCCACAGGCGCGAAGCGACCTGAAGGCTTCGCTCGGTCCGCGGCGATGCGACGCTCCGCGACATCTTCGTTGCGTACTCGGCGGGCACGCCCGCCTGCCACGTCGCCGCACCTCGTCCTCGGGCAAGACGCGATGCGGGCCGTGCGGGTCGAGATCAACCCCATTCAAGCCAGGTGAACACTTGGGCTGTTTCACCGCCTGGGGGGAAGTCCGGATTCCCAGCACCTGCCCCCTAATTGGGAAGGGCGTCCGTGCGCCTCGCGTAACACGGGGACAATGAGTGATCGTGCACGACGTCCGCCAGGCAGTGACCACGAGCCCGAGATTCAACCAGCCACGACGACCGCGCGCTCGCGGCGCGCTGGTGGAGGTCTGACGACGCGGTCAATTCCGCCGCGACCCACCGGAGGTCTCCCGCAGCCGGCGCCGCAGGCCGCGGTCCAGCATCGAGACATCGACCCGAGCCGCGCGGTGGCGCAGACGAGCCAGCGGCGCAGCGATTCATTCACGCTCATCGAGGGCCTCGACTGGGACCGCGATGTCATCGGCCGCGTCCCGCCTGGGGATCCTGCGCTGCTCCAGGCCAAGAGCCCCGGCGATCTCGACCCAACGACGGTGCAGGCGCACGCCACGGCCGGCGTGTCGGGTCCTGCTCAGGCGCTGCCGCACCAGTCCGCCATCCAGGCGGCCTTCGGTCACCACGACGTCCGCAGCATCCGCGCGCACGTCGGGGGCGCGGCGGCAGACGCCAGCGCCGCCATCGGCGCCCAGGCGTACGCGACCGGCGACGCGGTCGCGTTCCACTCGTCGCCGGACCTGCACCTCGCCGCCCACGAGGCCGCGCACGTCGTGCAGCAGCGAGCCGGCGTCCAGCTCAAGGGTGGCGTCGGCCAGACCGGCGACCGCTACGAGCAGCACGCCGACGCCGTCGCCGATCGCGTGGTCGCCGGGCGCTCCGCGGTGGACCTGCTCGACCAGCTCGCGCCACACGGCACGCGCCAGGCCGCGGTCCCCGATGAGCTCGCGCCACACGGCACCGGCCAGGCAGCGGTCCAGCGCAAGGGCCGCGGAGATGCGGCCGGCCCGCCCCCGACCGCCGCGCTCGTCGCCGACGGCGCCAGCGAAGCGCGAGTCCACGCCGCGCACGCCGCCATCGAGGTCACCAAGGCTCGGATCCCGCCGATCATGGCCAAGGCCGAGTCCGCCGCGACCACCAGCGCCGCCGCCCGCGCCAACCTGATCGCCGTCGCCTGGGCCATGTTCGAGCCGCTCCAGGCGTTCGCCCAGGCGGCCACCGAGACCGACCCCGCCGTGGTCGCCGCGGTCGCGCGCGCCCGGCCCGACGTCATCGACGCGCTCAACGAGGTCGCGCGCGCTTCGCTCGTCATCGATCGCGGCGAGCGCTTCCAGACCGGCGCCCTCGGCCTGTTCGGCGCCGGCGGCGCGGCGGTCAGCCCCAGCAACGCAGCCGAACTGCGGTCGGTGCTGGCCACCCTCGCCACCGCAGGCCGCGCTCTCGACTGGCGCGCGCCCACGAGCATCGAGGCAGCGGACACCGCCCGCCACGACCACGAGCCCTGTCCCATCGGCGCCTCGCCTGTACACCCCGAGGAGTGCCCGTACACCGACGCCAAGCGCGCGGAGCTACGCGGTCAGCTGGTCACTCAGGGCATTCACCTCGTCGACCTCTTCGACAGGGCGTGTGACGTCCAGAAAGACGCGCTCGAGCCGCTGCTCAAGGCCAGCGCCGAGGCCCGCAGGGCGACGCTCGACGTATTCCAATCGTCCATCAAGGTCGGCATCGGCCTGTACGCCCCCGGGCTCAACAAGGTCGTCGGGCTTGTGATCGACCAGGCCATCGGCCAGGCCAAGGCGGCGCTCGCCAAGGTCGCCCTCGACCCGTCGCCCGCCGCCAAGACCATCACGATGCTCAAGCGCCTGGTCTCGGAGCTCCGGGCGCAGATGCGCGAGCTGGACCGGGTCGCCATGTCGGTCGCCGACGAGCAGCTCACCCTGCTCATCGACGGCTTGCGCAGCATCTCCGAGGACACTGTCAAGGCGCGCGTCAAGGACTTCGTCGACCGCTACCGCGCCCAGATCGAGCCCATCGGCAGCCCCCTCGAGCACCGCGACAGCGCGTACCAGATGAGGCCCGAGCGCGGCGAAGGCATCGGCGCCCGCATCCGCATCAACGGCAAGCCCCGCGCCGCCCTCGTGAACCACATCGTCGAGCACAACCCCATCGCCCGGATCTCCGGCGGCAAGCCCAACCGGCGCGAGACCTTCCGCTTCGTCCGCTGGCTCGACGACGACATGGCCACCATGGCCGGCCCCCTCGAAGACCTCGACGCCACCCAGGTCACCGGCCTCCCCCTCGCCGACCTCATGCGCCTGGAGACGCCATGACTCGCCCCGCCGACCTCATGCGCCTGGAGACGCCATGACTCGCCGGCCCCATGCGCCTGGAGACGCCATGACTCGCCCCCCCGGCCCCATGCTTTGCCGAGCCGAAGCGGCGGCGTGGCTGGATCATGTTCGGTCGACGACGAGCGATCGTGCTCGTCCGTTCGGCTGAATCTCGAACGAGTAGGCCTCGACTCGGTCGTTTCGAGCGCCTCGCCTCACCACGAGCAACCTAGATCCGTCGGTCCGCACGTGAACAATCCCGTACGCGATGCGTTCGCGCGCGTAGAAGGTGCCCCGGGTGGCGTTCGGTACCCAGCCGCTCGAGTCTTCGATGGCGTAGAACGCGCGCCCCGCCCACCGATCGAAGGCAGACAGGTTCGTGACGAAGACGACCGGCTCGGCGCCACGATCAGCGCGCCCAAGAAGGCCGAGCAGATTCGCGCGCGGGTGCAAGTAGTCGCGGCGGGCGTCCTCGTCGCCGGCGGAGATCACGGAAACCAGCGGTTCGACCGCACGGATGAAGTCCCGGCTGACGTCGTCGGAGCCGTGGTGCGGCACCTTGAGCACGTCGGCGCGAAGGGACCGCGAGCCCGCCACATGCTCCTGCACGAGCGTCCGCTCGGCGGCCGCGTGGATGTCCCCCGTGAGCAGGGTCCGCACGTTCCCATAGGTCATCATTAGGACGACGGAATGACCGTTGATCGTGCGGGCGGCGGACAACCCCTCCGCGTCATCGCCGCCGAGCATCTCGAGACGCGGCTCACCGTTGCTCGCGGCAACGGTCCTGGGGCCGAGGACATCGACGCTCACGTCGAGGAACGCGAAGGGGTTGCCGCCGCCAAACTCGACCCGAGAGATCTGAACTGCTCGACGGGCCGCGAGCTCTGTGAGCGCCGCCTGCCAGCGGACGAAGTGCTTATTGGCGCCGAGTACCGTCCTCGGATCCTCGACGGCTGGGACCAGGACGCGTCCGCCTTCCTTCAGCGGTGGCCCCAGGCGCTCGAGCTCAGGATCGATGCCGGTCGCTTGACGAGGCCGTTGTGGAACACGCGATCGGTCTCGATGCGGATTCGCTTCTCCGGGCGGGGCTCGTTGGCAGCCTCGACCAAACGGCTCAAGCCCGAGAAGTGGTCGGCGTCGCCGTGCGTGACGACGATCGCGTCGAAGACGACGGTGCCTCCGCCAAACCTCCTGGCCAGGTAGCGCGCCGCGAGCTGGTTCTCCCCGCCGTCAATCAGGACCTTGCGCCGCTCGGGCGTGGTGATGAGGCACGCGTCGCCCTGCCCGACGTCGATGAACGCGAGTTCGAGCAGCCCCGTCGACCGAACCTTCAAGCGACGCACCCAGCCGCTGCGCCCAACCCCGAGCCCAACCTGCGTCCACTCGCCCTGACGGCCCAGAATGTCGATCTCGTCGCCGCGATACAAGACGACCGTCGCCGCGCCGCCGCCGTTCGGCGCCGCACGCACGGCGGCGAGGTCGTTGTCGACGTACGACGGCACGCTAAGACACCAGCCCGGCCGCGAAACCTGGGTGAACGTACCGTCTGACGAGCAGACCCAGACCGAGATCTCCCTCTCGGCGACGATCAACATCAGCGCCGGCTCGCCGTCGCCCGCGAGTACTACGCCGAGCTCGCCGATGAGCGCCATGTCGTCCCAGCTCGGCGACGCGCCATGCTCCGGGGGTGGGAGTGCCACTCGCCCAGGTAGGTAACGATGTTCGCGGTCCGCGTCTGGACGGCCTTCCACGCAGCGGTAAGCCCGTCGGCGCCCCGGACGAACGAGGCCTCGCCCTCAACGCTGTCGGCCGGCGGCGGCAGCACGTCGACGACGTAGATCGTCCGCGCGACGTGGTCTGTGTAGCCAACGATGATGCCCCCGGTCTCCTTCGGGGTGCGCTGCGCGCGCAACTCGAGCATCCGGTCGATGACCTCGTCGTCGAGCACCACGCGCCACGAGTCGGACGTGAGGTGTGGGCGCGGTGCAAGGATGCGGTGTGTGCCGCAACGCCGCCGTCGGACGACGTGACCCAGACGCGGAGGGCGGGCTCCGGCTGCGCGCTCAGCAAGCGGAGCTGGCGCGACAAGATGCCGGCGTGAAGCTCGACCATCTCCGGCGACATCACCGTCGCCACGTCGCGGCAGCCAGCGCCGACAGCGATGTGGCCGACGTGACCGGCGAGATGCGTCGAGCCCCAGTCGACCCGGAGCACCTGGCGGTAGTACTGAGGCTCGATCAGGTGCAGCGGCAGCGTCCGCTCGCGGTCCTCCATCAGGATCACCGATGCCTGACCGCTCGGGGTCATGAACGCGGACGCCATGCGAGGGGAGTCGACGCGCGCAGATAGGTCGCGCGGAACGTCGAGCGTGGTCGACACGTCGACGATGAGCTCCGCGGCGGCGAGTGCTGCGTTGAGCGCGGGGTTGTCGGTCGCGGTCGCACTCGTCGGAATCGCGACACTCTCGACCAGCCCCGCGGAAAAGGCCCCATCGACCATCTCCTTCACCATGTCGACCTTGAACCGGCCGATCTCGTCGTAGGCGGCGCGGTGTCGCGCGAGGTTGTGCGGCTCGACGTGGTCGGGGTCCACGAAGCTCCATCGGCCCCCAGCCCTCGCGGCCCCAGATATCCGCGAGGGCGGAGCCGAGCGACCCCGCCCCGATGAGTACGCGCTTCGCTTCGGCGCCGTCACTGGGGATGCCCGCTTGCGCGCGCGCAGCCTGACGGGTCAGACCCCGCTTGCCATCCATGGGAAGCATCGGAATCGGCCTCCAGTCGTCCCCGTTGTCGGCGGCGGCGGTCGGGCTCGGCGCAGAGGGCGCGAAATAGAGGCCGTCGGAACGAAAGACGGCCCCCATCGCGTGCGCAAGAGATACGAAGCTCTTCGCGATCAAGAACGTCGCCATGTCGCGACGCTCGACGACGCCCCCGGCCCCGCGCTTGATCGAGATGTCGAGCACGAGAAGCACCTGCTGGTCCGGGAAGTCGGCGAGCCCGCCGCCAGCCACCTGCGCGAGTCGCGCGATCAGCAGATCGGCCAAGGCGACGCCCGCGCTTCCCACTGGTCGACGAGGCGGCCCAGCGTGGCGGGGACGGAGTCGACGATGCCCTGCACGCGCTCCACGGCGAGGTAGATCGGGACGTAGCGCACGAACCTCAAGTCCAGGCTGGTCGAGTGGGTCGCGACGAGCGTGCAGCGGTTCGCGCGGATGACGTCGCGGACGTCGAGCCTCGTGCCGGCCGGCTCCGTCCTGTCGCATCCGGGTGGCGGCACGAGCTCCCAGCCCAGATCGAAGTAGACCCGCTCGACGGGCTGGTCAGACGATGCAGCCGCCCCAGGGCGGTGTCCTTCAACCACCACAACGTCAGATTGAGGAAGTGCTGGGGGGTCCACGTGCGCCGCGCGGCGCTCCACGCCTCGACGGTCACGCAGAGCGACTTGGGCTCGCCGTCGCCGACGCCGTTCAGGTGAGGCACGAGGGGGAAGGTCGGGCGGAGCGCCCTCACCTCGGGCGCACCCGTCTCGTCGACCGGGATCGTGAGCGCGAGGGGCTCGCGCACGCGGATCCCGACCGCGTTGCGGTTCGGGATCTCCTGGTTCGTGCACGTCACCACGATGACGTCGCAGGGGCCCAGCGTCTGGCGCTCGAGATGTCGCAGCTCGATCAGCTCGTACGCGCGATGGGCCTGCACGGCGCCGAGCACGCGGCGGGCGCGATCGGAGCGGAGGGCATCCGCGTCCTGCGTTGGGCACGGCGAGCCCCAGTCGATCAGCTGTTCCACGGCTTCCCTGCGCGCGGCGCCGGCTTCGACGTGATGATCGCGGGCCCGGTCTTGTTCGGGTTGACGCGGGCGAGGCCCTTGTCGGTGATCACGAACTCGATCGGCTCCGGCCTGCGCGTGTTCGGCTCCTCCATCGTTACCAGGAAGAAGCCGTAGCGCTGGTAGCACTTCTTGGCCTGGACGTGCGGCGGCTGCTCGCGCTCGCGGCCCTCCTTGTCGTCGGTGATGGGCAGGCTGGAGCTGATCAGGTACGCGTCGGGCCGGCCCATCTTCAGGAGCCCGAGCACCCCTGGCTTCGGGGTGGTCTCGATGTCGCCCTTCTCGTCGCTCAGCGCCTTGTAGCTGCAGTGGTGCGGGATGCTGAACAGATCCCAGGCGAGCCGGTCCTCCCGCTTGTGATACCTGGTGATCGCGACGATGTCCTCCGAGCACGGCCCAGTCGGAGTCTCCGATCGCGAGGCAGTCGACGACACAGGCACCGACCCGGAACCGGACGTTGAAGATCAGCGCGCAGCTGTTGCGCATGTCGTCACCCCTCATCGACGTGCTTGACGAACGGCGAGTGACAGAAGAACTCGACGCCGTCGACGTCCAGCGTGAACCCAGGCAACGACCCGGCTGGCGTCAGTGATCAGTGCTTCCGCCGCCCGAATGGGATGTCCTCGTCGAGGAACCACCGCTTCAGCTGGTCGGGCTTCGAGAACACACGGATGCCCTTGCCGACGCGGAGCCGGTGACGAGCCTCGTCGCGCCAGATCACCCACTCGGCGCCCCGGTCAGCGTGCGTACCCTTCTCGAGCAGCATCGCCGCCGGCACCCAGAGCTCGTCGATCTTGACGCGGTCGCCTCCCTGGTACTTGGCAGCGTGGTCGAGGACGAAGAAGTCGGTGCTGCCGTGGATGTGGTCGGAGTCGCCGTGCGTCAGGGCGACGACGTCGAAGGACGTCTTGTTCGCGCTCTTCAACTCGTCGCGGAGCCGAGCCGCGAGGTTGATCTCCGGAATTCCAGGGGTCTCGCACTTGGCGAGGTGACGGAAGTCGAGGAGGATCCTCTTGCCGTTGTCGAGAATGATCTGGCTCGTGTCGCCGTTGCCGACCGGATAGAAGGTGATGCGGTGTTCGCGGCTGCCCGCAGGTAGGGCCTCAAGTTCGCAATCGATCCCCGAGGTGCGTCGGAAAGACTTCCGACTTTCCGTCAGGGTTTCCCAGACAGCGCCTCTTGAAGCGCCAGTGCCAGCTCCTTGATGTCGTGGTCGCCGATCTTGAGCAACGTATCAAAGGCGCACTCGCCGATCGTGACGTCGTCGCGCAGCCAGTACTCGCCGCCGTGCTCGTTGACGAGGATGTCGACCCCCTCGCCGAGCGCCGGCACGAGCGCGTCCCGAAGGACCGAGGCCTGTTTGAAGCCCTGATCGCTCTCGTAGCCTAGGTCCACCTTGTGCACCCTGGCCCCCTTGACCTTCGCAATCATCAACCGCAAAAGCAATCGGAGGTTGACGTTTGTAAGCGTCGTGGTCCCGGCGCCGATGTTCACTCGGGTGCGCGTCTTCGTTCGCTCGCCGAGGATCGAGATGACGAGCGTCGGCGCGGTTGCGAGGCGCGTTGGCGGCGTGCATTGGCTGTGCTTCAAGCGACCAACGCGCTTCGAGCGCCTCGCGCAAACGCGCTGTCACGAGCACTTCTCGAGCGGCTTCTGGAGCACGACCGGCCCATCCTTCATGACCTGAACTGCGGGTTCCGCCTCTCGCGTGGCCGCTGACGACGATGATCGGGACGCTGTGGAAGCCGCCGACGTAGTCCGGATGCCGCCGCCTGACCTCGCGGACGATGCCGCTGCCCGCTGCGACCGTTCCTCGGATCGAGTCAGGCGAGACCTTGATCTGGAGATCGAGCACGGCGAAGCAGATCGTCGTTCGGTCTAGCTCCGCGAGCGCGTCGGCGGCGTTGTCGAAGACGATAGGCTCGCCGTCGAGCGCTCGGACGATCTCGCAGAGATCCTCGGCGGTCGCCTTCTCGTCCTCGACCACGAGCACGCGATGGCGGCCGCTCACGTGCGCTCCCCGGGTCGCTGCCTCAGCAGGATCACTCGGACCTTGGTTCCTGTGCCCTTCTGGCTCTCCAAGGTGAGTGCCCCACCGTGCTCGGACTCGACAATCTTGACTGCGAGCGGGAGTCCGAATCCCGTGCCGCTCTCCTTGCTCGTCGCGAACAGCACGGTCGCATCCGCGAGCCGCTCCGCGCTCATCCCGCAGCCATGGTCCTCGATCGTGATCACGACGCGTTGCTCGTCGGCGAGCGCGGACACTTCGATGGGTGAATTCTCGACGAGCCCGTCGTACGCCTCCAGCGCGTTCGCCAGGAGGTTCGTTAGCGCCTGCACCAGCCTCGAGCGGCACACGACCGCGTGCGGCTCGTTGGTCGCGTTCAAACGGATCTCCGGCGCGCTCCGGTGCGCGTCGCGGGCGATCGCCACGCTCTCTTCGACCACTTCTCGCAGGTTCTCCGAGGCGAACGTCAGGACAGGTGGAGCGGCGTACGCGCGCATGGCGTCAAGCACCGAGCGGACCCGGTTGACCCGGTGCTTCATCTTCGTCGCTTCCTCTACCAGCACGGTCCGCGGCTCCTTCTCGTCGCCGAGACGGAGCACGAGTCGGTCGGCCGAGGTGGCGAGCGGGAGAGCAGCCGCGCGACCTCGTGGTACAGCTCGCGCGCGAACGTATGCGCGATGTGCTCGGCGGCCCGCTTGACGGCGATGCGGGCGCGCGCGCCGAATCGCGCTTCGATATCGTCCAACGTCGCGTTGATCCGGGTCCTCGTGCCTTGCCGAACGCGCTCGCGCTGCCCCCAATCGCGGCGCTCTCAGCGCAGCGGTTCTCGGCGGCCTGGCGTACGCGCGTTGTGATCGGCGGCGAGCCCTCGGGCCGAGCACGGGCGCGAACCCCGCGTGCTGCGTCTTCGCGGCCGCCGTGCCGACGCCTCGACGAACCTCCCACTTTCGGATGAGAGGCGAGCGCCACGAGCTTCTCGACAACAGCGTCCACGGCGCCGTCACCTGGCGTGACCGACGCCAGCCACGCCGTCGCTGCCGTCACGCCGTCGAGCACGGTCCTCCAATCGGTCGCGCCGAGGGCCGCGACCAGCTCGTCGATCGCGGGTTGCGTGTCAGTGCCCGTAGCGGTGCTTCCTCTGCAAGAACGCTTCGCGTCCGCCCTCCAAGATCGTCTCGATGTCGTCCTTGCACTCATCGACCGATCCGCATTTCCGGAGGCGGGCCTTCTGGCCGTCTGACTCGAGGACGAAGACGCGCTCCGCCTCGCCGAGCACCGGGATGTTCGGGTTGTGCGTCACGAAGATGACCTGCCGCGCTCCCTTTACCGCGCGCAACGCCTTCACGACGGTGTCGTAGATGAAGGCGTTGTCGAGGTTGTCCTCGGGCTGGTCGATCAGTAACGGACGCTCGCTCTGCACGAGGAGGATAGGCAGGATCGTCGTGCAGCGCTGGCCGGTCGAGAGGTTCGGCGACTCCTTGTACGTGTCGCCGTCGAGGAGTTCGATACAGGGTACGTCATCGAGGTCGACCGACTCGATGTCGTACGCCGTGCCGTCGGCTCGGAGCGTATCGAGCACGCGCCGGGTCTTCTCCTGATCGAAGCTCGTGCGTTCCGAGACGAGTCCGACGTTTCCGGCCATCGCTTCCCGCGCGAGCTCACCGGGGAGGAATGCCTGGGTCAGGCGTTCCGCGACCCCTCTGTACGGCAGCCCCTTCAGCGCTTTGGTGATGGCGTCGCGATACTGCTTAGAGTCCGCAGCCTGCGAGATCGAGACACGGATGCTCTTGAACTGGTGACTCAGGCGATCGGCGACGCCCTTGCGGGCGGCAAACCGGCGATCCCGGAACTCCGAGATCCGGTCGAGCATCTCGTTCCGCTTGCCGGCGACACCCATCCGCAGCGTTTCCTTCGCTTCGTGCAGCTTCGCCGCCGCGATCGCCTCAGCATGGTTCTTCTGCAGGCCCGCGCGCTCAGCCGCCCGTCCACCTTCCTCTTCGATCTCCGCGAGAAACTTGCGGTAGTCGGCCTCCTGCATTCCGTGGCGGTCGGTGATCGAGGTCCTGTGGAGCTCGAGTCGGGCCCGGAGCGTTCCGCCGCTCGAGACGGACTTCGTCGCCGCCGAGAGGACGAGTTCGAAAGCGCGGACGTCTGCCTCGAGCGCGGTGAGTAGATCGCTGTTGGTTCCCGACCTCATCGATGGATCGAGCTGTACCTGCAGGGTCGTCTGGAAGGCCGTCACCGCCGATGCGATGCCGCTCGTCGCCGTCTCAGCGGCGATGGCCAGCTGTTCGACGACCTTGGACTCGATGTCCCTGGCTGTCTTGCCGGCATGTGCGGCGTTGATTCTCGCCGCGTCGGTGCCGCTCGATAGCTCGAGGCCCTTGAGCCGCTCCGCGAGGATCGGCACATCCCCTGCTCGCGCTGCGAGATCCTGGATCTCGGTATCGAGCCGACGAAGTTCGCTTGTCGCCTGGTCGAGTTGGCGATGAAGCGCTTCCAGCTCGCGCGAGATATCCGAGGTGTCGTTCTCGACGAAACGATCGAGTAGCCCCAGCTGTGCCGCCGGGTTCGACGCGATGTCCTCGATCTCATTCTGACTGAATACGTCGGCGCTGAAGATCTGATCGCGGTCGAGCGAAACCTGGACCGGCGCCCCCGCTTCATTCACGACCTGAACCGCATCGGCTGCGCCGCGCTCCGCGACGTACCGCATCCCGTTCTTGGTCTTCAGCTGGACCTTCAACCGACCGCCGCCGAGGTTCGCCTTCACGAGGTTCTCGATCGCACGGTGGCGCTGGGCGTTTACCTTGGGGTCCGGCATCAACCCTAGCCCGTACCGCAAGAACTCGAGGAGCGTCGTCTTGCCGGTGCCGCGACCTCCGATGAAGCAGTTGAGCCCGTCGACGAATTCGAGCTCCTGGCCGGATAGGAATCCGCCGGTGATCTGAAGCCGGAGCACGGCGTGATGCGCCGGCGTGTTCGGTTTGATGAGCTCACAGTTCGTCCGCAACGACGTCGCCACGTCGCCATCCGGCCCTGCCGAGATGTCAACAAAGGACAGGTCGTCGCCTCACGTGTAGCGTATATGGGAGCCAGAGCTTGATCCACTCCCGTGGACACATTCCGAGAGACGGATACTGTGTCGAAGGAAACCAAGCGCGGGAGCGGACGGGTCGGCAGGGCAAGCGCCGGCAGTACACGGATGAGTTCAAGGCCGGGGCCGTGCGTCTGGTCCTGGACGAGGGCAAGAGCGTGGGCCAGGTCGCGCGCGACCTCGACCTGACGCCGTCGGCGCTGGGCGGCCGGGTCAAGCAGGCCCGGGCCGATCGCAGCAAGGGCAAGGCCGGGCTCACCACCGAGGAGCGGGCCGAGCTGGCCGCGCTCCGCAAGGATCTCCGGGTCGTGAAGATGGAGCGCGACATCCTGGGCAAGGCCTTCTTCGCGAAGGAGAACGCACGAAGTTCGCGTTCATCCTGGCGGAGAGGGCCTGCTGGCCGATCGCGGTGATGAGTACCGCCCCTGCGAACTCAGTCGCACCCCAGCCGCGCATTCGGGTTCGCCCACTCTTCGGGTTTGGGGCCGCGGGTAAAGATCCGGATGTGGGCGCTGCCCTTTGTTGTCGGTGAACTTGCGGTCGTTGATGCCGACCCAGATGACGCCGGCAAAGGGGCTGACGACGCGGACACACGGCTGGACAGGGAGGACGACCAGCTTGCCTTGCTGGCCCACCAGGGCGACGGTCGAGCCGTGGGCCGTGCGGGGAAAGAGCGGCAGGTTGTAGTCCTGGAGACGGCCGTCGCTGAAGCCCGCGGGCCCGAGCTCTTTGTCGTTGTACGTGCCGATCTGCCAGGTGCCCGAGGCTTCGATGCGGACGATGTCGCCGGCGTTGACCGTGATGCCCCTGGCGGTCTCGCCGCCCGCGCTGGCCGCGAGGTCGAACTCGATCTTGCGGAGGCGGCCGTCGTGCGGCGTCGCGGAGACCTCGAGCAGGCTCAGCGGCGGGGCAGCGAGCGAGGCGAGCTCGCCGGTCGTCGCCATGGTGATGAGCTGGTCGCGGGAAAGGCGGACCGAGCCGATCTCCTCACCGCCCAGGGCGCCGTCGTCGTCGTCCAGGACGGCGAGCACCAGGCCCTGGGCCGGGATGGACTCGTCAGGGATGACGAACGAGTAGTTGAACTGGTGGGCCCGGCGGTCCGGCGCGACGTAGCTCGTGTAGACCACCGGCCCGCTGCGGAGTTCGACCCGCAGGTCGGGCTCGCGCGGGTCGGTCTGGCGCTGCTTACCGCTGCCCAGCAGGTTGCAGGCGAGGCCGGCGATGGCGACCTCAGGTTGCACGACCGCGACGGCGCCGGCCACGTCGGCGCAGAGCTTCTTGTAGCTAGTCTCGGCGATGGGGCCGTCCCACTCGCGGCCGTCGGTGGCGACCCGGACCCGCTCGACCCGGAGCACGATCCGCTTGGGCATCTGCGGCGGCGGCGGCGGTGGCGGCTCCGCGGGGACGTTGGTGGCGGCGGCGCCAGCGGTGGCGGCGGCTGTGCGGGGCGAGGAGGCCTCGCTGCCCCCGCTCATGACCACGACCAGCAGCGCGCCCACGGCGACGGCGATGACCGCGCCAACGATGAAGTAGCGGCGCCGGGCGCCGGGGGCGGATATCAGCCTCGGGGATGTCGACTCGGCCGTCGTCGCGGCGGGCCGAGACGACGCGCCCGCGGGCTGCGCGCCGGTCGCGAGTTGGTCAACGTCGACCTTCACACCACGCGGGACACGCGGCGATCGGCGCCACCGTCCGGCGATCAGCGCCGCAGCGCGGACAGAAAATCATCTCTCACCCCACCTCGCACCGTACTCCGCGTCGCACGAAGACGTCTATCACCCCGATTGGGTCATGGTCGGGGTGTCTTGGGGTAGCGATGGCGCGCGAGATTTGCCGGAAGCGAACGCAATCCGGAGTGGAGAGATCTTCTCTCCCGTTTCTCGCCGTGAGCTAGCGAACCTGTCAGCGGCCTCGGCTAGGGTGACGGCGACATGGAGCTGACGTCCCCGACGGTGGTGGGGTGGGCGAGATGAGGATCTCCGTTTCAGCGCGGGTCCTCACGATGCCGACGGTGTGCGTCTGTTGCGGCAACCCGGCGAACCAGTCGGTGCGCGCCACCTCGACCCGGATCGAAGGGAAGCGGGTGGTGCGGACCAAGACGTCGGCGTGGGAGTTCCCGCACTGCGCGTCGTGTGCAGCGCACGACAATGAGTGGCCCGCGGTCTCGGGTGGCGCGCTGGTCTGGCTGACGATCCTGACGATCGGCATCTATCTCTACCTCTACATCAAGCGGCGGCGGCGGGCGCTGGGCATGCACGGTAGCGTGCGCGCCGCCGCGGTCGGCAGTCCGGTACATCGGGTGGTCCGGATCGGTCCACCACTTCGATTTCCACGCACCTCGGTTCGTGCGCGAGTTCCTGATCGCAAACAAGTCCAAGATCGTAGAGGCCGAGCCGCGCGCGCTTGGGCTGCTCGAGGCGCCACAGCCCCCTGCTCCTGCTTGGGCGCCTCAGCCAGCTGCGGCTGCAGCGTGGGCGCCGCCCGCGCTGGTGGCGTCGCCACGACAGTACGCGCCGCCCGCGCCGGTCGCGCCCCCAGCCCAGCCGCCATTGCGGACGCCCCCGAGCCCGGCGCAGACCAGCGCGCGGCGAGTCCTGCCGGCTGCTGCGAGTGGGCCGGTGACGCAATTCCTGGGAAGGGGGACAGCGCCGCGGTCGCGGGCCGGATGTTGATCGAGCCCTTGACGTACGTTGCGTCGGGTGACGTGCCCTCCGCGAGCGCGATCGTCTTGACGGCGCCGGTCGGCGACAGTCGGCTCGCGTCGCCGCTGCCGTACTGGCCGTCGTATGGGGCGGCGAGCCCAGCGCAGCGGGCTGTCTACCTCGACTGGCTGGCAGGCGTACGGGCCGACCCGGCGGTGCCCATCGGCTACGTGTTCATCTACTTCTATGGGCTCGAGCAGCGCGTGCTGGTCGACGACTGCGACCACGTCGAAGTGCGCGCCGAGCTGCGGCGCTTGCTCAGTGTTTACGGCGGGGACGCGTCGTTCTCGGCCACGCGCAGCGACTGTTGCCGTTCATGGCGGTGCCGCGGTTGCATCGACTCAGCGGAGGACGAGCTGCGGTCCGAGTTGTCCCCAACGTCGGGATGACCCGACGGCGATGTCGGCGGTCCTAGCCTGGTACCACATGCACGAACGCCCGCTGCCGGCTGACTACGCCGCGGTGGTGGCACGTTCGCGGGAGGGCGCCAAGCGCGGCGTCGTCGTGCAGCGCTCCGGGCGCGAACTCGCGGATCTGTTCGCGATCCGGTACCGGGAGAAGTTTGAGGCCGGGCTGGTGCTCCAAGTCGCGAAGCGCCCGGAGCTGATCACCTACCGCCCGGCGAGCGCGACGCTCGCGATGTCCCGGCAGGAGATCCGGAGCGGCGCTCCCCACGTGCTCGGGCGCAGCGCGCAGTTCAACCCGCTCGTGACGATCTGGAACGGCTGCATCGCGGACCTGAAGAAGGCCAGCACAGCCAAGCGCAACCCAACGGGAGAGGGGAGCCCACGGCGGCGGCGTGGGAGGCGCTGCCGCCGGAGTTGCGAGCTGAGTACGACCATCCGGCCCAGGACGCGTGGACACCCTCATCCAACGGGCCCGGCGACTCGAGCAGTACCACGTGGTCAAGGCCGGGGAGTTGGTCGCGCTTGGAGGTACGCGCCCTCCCGCGAGCGTCAGCGCGGTGCAGCTGCGGCAGGCCTGTGAAACCGCAGCGTTGCTGGGGTACGCGGTCGAACCCGACGCGCGCGTCGTCACCAAGAAGCGGACCGGCGAGAGCGAGATGCTGATCTGGCGCGTCGATGACACACGGCCAATGCCGGCAACCACATGGCGATCGGTCCACACGATGCTGTCGCTGATGCTGTCCGTCGCCGCGGCCGATGGTGTGGTCGGGGCCGACGAGGTTAGCGTCGTCGCGTCCTTCATCGAGGAGCTGTTCGTGATGGATGACCTGATGCGCAGTCGTGTCGAGGCGTTGCGACACCTGATCACCCGTGGGCCGGCCAAGGCTGGCGCGATCGCTAAAACGTTGCAGACATCGCGCACCCGCGACGAGTTGCTCAAGATCGGCCGGGTCCTGGTTGCTGTGGCCGGAGCCGACGGCGTGATCTCTGACAACGAGCATGCGTCGTTGCGCACCCTCTACAAAGGCCTCGGTCTGACGCCGGCCGAGCTCTCAGCGGCGGTGATCGCCTCGGGGGCTCAGCTGGCGAACGACGTGCCGGTTTCGGTTCAGCCGGCCGAAGCGCCTGCACCGGGCCAGCTGATCCCTCCCCCGCGCACAACTAAGGGCCCAGCGCTCGACAGCAAGGCGATCGCCGCCATCCTCGCCGAGACGCGCGAGGTCGCCGCGCTGTTGTCGGCGGTGCTCGACAGCGACGACGATGAGAGCCCGGCGCCCACCGTGGCGGCCGCGCCGGGCGCGCCGGCGCCGACGGCAATGGCGGCGCCGGCGGCAGAGGGTATGTTCGCGACCCTCGACCTGCGCTACCAGACCATCGTGCAGCAACCGATCACGAAGCCGCACTGGTCGAGCGCCGAGGTTCGGACCATCGCGACCGGCGCCAAGCTGATGCCCGGCGCCATCGTCGAGACCGTCAACGCCTGGTCCGACGATCAACTCGGTGACTACCTCATCGACGAGAGCGACGGCTGGCAAATAAGGGCTGAGCTGCTGGAGAGGGCCACCGCATGACGACGCCGACGATTCCCCCTACGCCGAAGCTCCGCGACCGAGACCGCCAGGCCATCCTCAAGGCGCTGCGGGCGGGTGTCGTCCCGCGGGTCGGGCTCCAGCACATCCAAGTTGGCCGCAAGCTCGAGGTGTCGGCCATCTTGTCCGACCTCGAGCACGCTGCCGACGGCGGCGCCGGCATCCGGTTCGTGGTCGGGCGCTTCGGCGCCGGAAAGAGCTTTTTCCTCAACCTGGCGAGCGTCGTCGCCCTCGAGAAGGGCTTCCTGGTCGCCCGCGCGGACGTCACGACCGATCGCCGATTGCACGGCAGCGGCGGGCAGGCGCGCGCGCTCTACACCGAGCTGATGCGCAACCTGTCGTCGAAGGCGCGACCTGACGGCGGAGCGCTGAGCTCGGTCATCGAGAAGTGGATCTCGGACGTCGGGACTACGGCCGACGGGCCAGGCGGACTACCGCACGCGCTCGTGCAGCGCCTCAAGCCGCTCCAGGACCTGGTCGGCGGCTTCGATCTGGCCAACGTCCTCACGGCCTACATCCGCGGCTTCGAGGCCGGCGATGCGGCGAAGCAAGAGGCGGTCCTGCGGTGGCTGCGCGCCGAGTTCGACACGAAGACCGAGGCCCGCCAGGCGGAGTTAGGCGTACGCGGGATCATCGAGGATGCCGACGTCTACGACTACCTGAAGCTGATGGCGAAGTTCGCGCGCATCATGGGCTACCAAGGTCTCGTCGTTTGCATCGACGAGATGGTCGTGCTGTCGCACCGCCTGGCGAGCGTGCGCGCGCGCAACGCCAACTACGAGGCGATCCTGCGGATCCTGAACGACTGCCTGCAGGGGGCGGTCGAAGGGCTCGAGATGATCTTCGGCGGCACCGACGAGTTTCTCGAGGACAGGCGGCGGGGGCTCTACAGCTACGAGGCGCTCGCGACCCGGCTCGCGGCGAACCAGTTTGCGAAGGACGGCGCGGTGGACCTCGCGGGCCCCGTGTTGCGCCTGAAGACGTTGACGCCGGAGGATCTGTACGTGCTCCTGGTGCGGATCCGAGACGTGTTCGCGAGCGGCGATTCTACCAAGTACCTCCTGCCAGATGACGGGCTCGCCGCCTTCATCGAGCACGCGCGTCGCACGCTGGGCGATGACTACTTCCGGACGCCCCGCGAGAGCGTCATGCGCTTCGTCGGGTTGATGAACTTGCTGGAGCAAGATCCGACGCACGACTGGCGGACCGCGCTGGGGCACGTCGACGAACTGCCCGTCGACGCGAGCACATCAGCCGAGGCGGGCGGCGATGCGACGCCGGAGGGTGAGGACGACCTCGTGAGCTTCCGGCTCTGATGGCGGACGCGTTCGGGCGGTTGCATCGGAACGTGCAGCGGAAGCTGCACGATATGCGCTGGACGTCGCTCAACGCGATCCAGGTCGAGGCCATCGAGCACCTGCTCGGCCACGAGCCGAGCGACTGCGTCATCGCCGCGCCGACCGCCGGTGGCAAGACCGAAGCCGCCTTTCTTCCGGTCCTGTCGGCGATCGCGGACGATCCCGGCGGCGGCGTGCGGGCGATGTACGTCGGGCCGTTGAAGGCGCTCATCAACGACCAGTTCCGGCGCGTCGAGGACCTGTGCGAGCGCATGGAGATGCCGGTCCATCGCTGGCACGGCGATGTTGCGCACGCGCAGCGCAAGGCGCTGCTCTCGAGTCCGGCCGGGGTGCTCCTCATCACCCCGGAGTCGCTGGAGGCCATGTTCATCCTGCGCCCGACGCACATGCCCCGGCTGTTCGCGCGGCTAGCGTACGTCGTGATCGACGAGATGCACGCGTTCCTCGGTAGCGTCCGCGGCGCGCAGCTGATCTCCCAGCTCCACCGGCTGCGCGTCCGGGCTGGCACCGATCCACTTCGGATCGGGCTGTCCGCGACGCTCGGTGACCCGCAGGCCGCGCGGCGGTGGCTGCGGCCCGACGGGCGCGCGGTCAGGAACATCACGCAGTCGACCGGGGGAGCGAGATCGCCATCAAGGTGCGGGGTTCCGGAAGCCGACGCCGCCACGCCGACGGCGAGGACGACGACCAAGCGGACTTCGTCGAACTGGCGCACGCCGTGCTGGTCGCGGGCGAGGCAAGACCAACCTCGTCTTCGCAAATACCAAGTCGTTGATCGAGCTCGTGGCCGAGGAGCTGGCGACACAAGCGCGGGCGCTAGAGCTGCCGGATGAGGTCGTCGTTCATCATGGATCGCTGTCGAAGGACTCGAGGGAGTTCGCTGAGGCCCGACTTCGGGAAGAACGCCCGTGCACGGCGGTCTGCTCGAACACGCTGGAGATGGGCATCGACATCGGCGCCATCGACGAGGTCGTGCAGGTTTCGGCGCCGTGGTCCGTTGCGTCCTTGGTCCAGCGGCTCGGCCGGAGCGGGCGCCGCCCGGGCAGCAAGCGCGTCTTGCGTGGATACTTCATCGAGGAACGGGCCGACGAAAAGGGCTTCTGGGAGCGGATCCATCCGTCGTTCCTTAGAGCGGTCGCGGCGATCGAGCTGATGCTAGAGCGGTTCATCGAGTCTCCGCGCAGCGACCGCGCCGAGTTGTCGACGCTGGTCCAGCAGGTGCTTTCGTGCGCGGCTGAGACCGGCGGCGCGCGCGCGGCCGACCTGTTCGATCGGGTCGTCGGATCGGGCGCGTTCCACGGCGTGACCCGTGCCGACTTCGTCGACCTGCTGCGGGAACTGGGCGCCCGCGAGCTTCTTTGAGCAGATGCCAGACTCGACGCTGGTGCTCGGGGTGAGGGGCTCCCGCTCGTCGACCACTACACGTTCTACGCGGCCTTCCGCGCGGCGGTCGAGTATCAGGTGTTTCATGGCAGCCGAAACCTCGGACGGCTACAGGAGGACTGCCTGCCGCTCCCAGGCGAGCACGTCATCCTCTCGGGTCGTCGCTGGCGCGTCGATGAGATCGATGTCGAGCGCAAGCAGGTGTATGTCGTCCCATCGCGCGGCCGGCGTCCGCCAGCGTTCAAGAGTGGGGGCAGTGACATCGACCCGCGGATCCATGAGCGCATGCGACAGGTGCTTGAGACTCCGACGTCCCCGTTGTACCTCGACGCGACGGCGATCGAGATCCTGAGCGCGAGCCGAGCCGCCATACGGCACATGGACCTCGGCCGTCGTGTCCACCTCAAGGAGAATGGCGTTCGCCTGATGCTGTGGGCCGGCACGCGCGTACACCGCACGTTCCACCTCGCCCTGCACGCGGCGGAGCTCGAGGTAGAGGCAGCGACGGACCTGGGTCTCGACGTGAGCGCACCCGGCGACGCCATCGCGGGCGCGCTTCGAACGCTGCTCGCGGCCCCCGACGGCATCCGGCTTGCTGCCTTCGCCGAGGCCCATCACGCGGCCCGTGCGCTCCATGGCGACAAGTTCGACGAGTTCGTGCCAGCCCGCCTATGGCAGCGCGGCCTATGCCAACGAGCGCCTTGACCTGCCAGCGGCGCAGGTGCTCGCGCAGGCGATCCTGGACGAGATGGAGGCTGGGTGATGTCGAGGGCAGAGATTGTCCGGACGTGTAGTCGCTGCCGCGCCAAGTACGGCGGCCGCAGCGTCACCGATCCTCAGGATCACGGTCAGCCCACTAGAGGCATGGGGTTCGATCCCCCATAGCTCCACCGGAAAACGTCAAGGTCTCGCAGCGATGCGCCACCTTACGCCGGCGGCAACAGCGGCGCCGCGAGCGTCTCGAAGGCGCCCTGCTTGGCGAGTGACTCCTCGGACATCGCTGAGTCGAACGACTCGGTGAGCTGGAAGTAGACGCCCAAACCGAACTCGCGGACGACGGCCGGGCGGACAGCCTCGACGATCTTCGCCGTGCCCCCGAGCTGGGCGACGTGGGCGTGCGAGTAGAGGGTGCCCCAGCGTGGGAAGCGGACGTAGCGCGTGCCGACCTCTCGCCGGCACCTGGACATACGCAGCCACTGCGAGAAGCAAGCGTGCGACGAGTCTCCAGGCGCACGACTGCGAAGGATGTCCTCCTCGCGGGAGACATCGAACTGGTCGAGCATGGTGAACACCACCCCAAGGCTCGTCGGCGCCCGGTCAGCGAAAGCGAGCACTTCTTCGAGCCAGCTGGCGTGTGTCTCCTCGGGCGACCAGGGGCGACGGCCCGAGATCTGCGGCCTGCAAACGAGGGTCTCTTGTGTGTCGAGCACGCAGGCGGCGTGCCTGTCGTCGGTCCGCGCCGATGAGGCCATCGTGACCATGTTCGTCTCGGATGCGGAGATGACCTGTTCGACGACCCGCGCAGCACCGTCGGTCGCAGCATGCCCGCTTCCGCGGCGGATCCATGCCTGGATCGGCGACGAAGCTGAAGTAGCGAAGCTGCTGCCCCCATCCTTCGCTGGTGACCAGGCTGACGAAGTCGCTCGCCAGCGATGGAGCAATGCGTGCCTCGCGTTCGAGCAAGAACGAGAACCCAAGCGTCGCCCGAGTCACTCCTCCTCCTCGGGCACCGAGGCATCCGGCGGCTGCACGCTGGGTCCGACCTGGTCTGCCGCGGGGCAGAAGTCGTAGAGTTCCACATCCGTCGCGAGGTCCAAGGTCTTCCCATCGTCCGAGATGCACTCGCGGAACACGCCGAGCCTGCCCGTGAATCCCGAGGCGCCGCCGCGTGCAAAGAGGTCGCGGACGGCCTTCTCGTAGGCACGCAGCTGGTCTCTGCCGAGAGACTCCGCCTCCCTAGGCTTGATCTCAACAATCGTGCACTGCTTTCCGCTCACCATCACGCAGTCCATCTTGCAGTCGCGGCGCTTCGGATTGGGGTTGCTGCAGTTCGAGATCGCGACTTCCTTGTTGCTCCCGCACTTGTCCTGACGGCGGCTGTGCTCCGCAACGCCATAGTCGGCGCGGGCCTTGATTAGCGGGTTGTTCGATCCCTTGAGCTGGAATTCCTTGAGCTTTGCGATGCTGATCAAGATCTCGTCAACCTTGGTGATCACCTTCGGCCCGTTCTTCAATGCGCGCCGCTTGTTGATCAGCTCTTGGGCGCGGGCCTTGATCCGGTCGGCTTGGCCGTGGACCGCCCCCCACTGGTCCTGGAGCTTGGAGGCCCAGCGGTCGGCCACGGCGTTGACCTCGTCCCAGTCGCCGGCGTCAGGGGCTCGGCAGAACGCCTGCCGGATCTCCTCGACGTCCTGGGCGCTCCAGTCGCGGAGCTTGTCGACCTCGGCCTTCCAGCGGTTGAACTCGGCGCGCAGCTCGCGGTAGCTGGCGCCCGCCGCGGTCGTATCCCGCTGCATCTCGGCCATGGCGGTCTTGACGTCCGGGTGGTCCTCGCCGAGGGACAGGTTCGTGCACGCCGTCTTGGCCGCGCTGTACTTCTCCTTCCAGTGGTCCCGGATCTTGTCAGCCGAGGAGTGCAGGCGGCTCCGGATATCGCCCCAGGGTGCATCGGTCCGGCTGAAGCGCTTGGCGATGGCGTACAGGTTGTCCATCTCCTGATCGCCGTTGGCGGCCGCTTCGAGCTTGGGCTTCCACTCGTTGCCGAGCTGCCGGGCCTTCCCGGGCAGGCGCGGGATGCCTTCCTTGTGCTGGCTGGGCTCGCCGACGTAGCCGCGGATCGTGGCCTGGAGCTGGGTGTCGAGCTCCTTGCACCGGCCGGCGCCTTCGTCGGCTCGGTTCTGCCGGAGCTTCATGTCCCGGAGCGCCTCGAGCGATCCGCGCAGTTCCTGGTTCCAGCCGGGCCAGTTCGCCGCGAGGGCGCGGGACTCCGCGTCGTCGCCCTGCGCGCTGCGCAGGCGCTCGAGCAGCGACTCCACCTGCTTCGTGAGTTCGACCGCCCCGTTCGCGTCCGACGCGCTGCTCTGCGACTGGACGTCGGTGACCTTGGACAGGATGAGGCCCAGCATCTCGTCGAGCTTCTTGCGCAGCTCGGCGCGCCCCGCCTGAGAGTTGGCGAGTTCCCCGAGGGCCCGCTCGACGTCGCGGTGACGCTCGCGCTTGACCACCTCCTCACAATCGCGCCGGGCCTGCTCGTAGTCGCGGAGCCAGATCTTCGCCATCTCCTCGGCGGCGCGATGCACCGCGTCCTTGACGTTGGCCCATTTGCCGTCGCTAGCCGAGAACCGCTTGGCGTCATCACGGCTGCGTTCGATCTCCGACTTGGTCCGCTCGGCGTCCTTCATCATGTCCTCGGCCTTGCGACCAACCGACTTGGCGAACTCGCGCAGTTCCTCGGCGCCCCGCGGGTCGTCCTTGGCCGCCTTGGCGCGCTCGACCATGGCGGCGTCGAACGCCTTGCACTGGCGGACAAGATCCTCGGCGCTCCGTTGGCGGCTCTTGAGCGCCTTCAGCTGCGCGGACGCCGAGCCAAAGTCGCTGATGTAGCCCGGGTACCGATAGACGACCTCTTTGGCCGTCGAGTCGTCGTCCTTGACACCGTCGAGCCGGCTGACGAGGTCCTTGGCCTCGGAAATGTTGTTCTCGGCCTCGCGGATGTAGCCGTCGTCAGAGTTCGACTCGACCCCCGACAGCTTGCTGGCCGCCCTCTCTAGCCGGTTGTTGATCTCGCTCAGGTAGTTGCTGCGGTCGCTGGCGTTGTCGGCCAGCGCAACGCGTGCGACCAGCAGAACGATCGCAACCAACGCTGCCGCAGCGACTGCGGCACCGACTACGCCACGCTTCTGCCTCGTCGTCATCTCACGCCTCCAGGCCGGCGCTGCCGGCATCGAACTCGATCGTTACCATCGTCGGGGTGCTCGGCCTAGAAGTACGTGTCCGGCTCGGCCGGGGGTGGCTTGACCACCGGCGGCTCCCCGGGGCGGTCCTTGGGCGTGGCCGGGTCGGCGGGGGGTGGCTTCGCGCCCGGATCAGCACCGACGATCAGCACCCGATCGCTCCCCTGGCCAGCTCGTTCCATCGCGGCGGGGTAGGTCTGGCAGACGTAGTTGGGCTTGCAGCTCTTGTCCTCGCGCCGATCGACCCGCGTGCGCTCGTCCTTGAAGCCCGCGGCCTTCATCGCCGCGAGCGCCTTGTCGACGTGCAGGCCCACCACCTCGGGCATGAGGTGCCACTCGCCGAACTGGCCGACCTTGCCGTGGCGCGGATCCTCGGGCTGGACCAGTAGCCGTACCGGCAGGCGCGCCGGTTGCTCGCGACCCGCTGGCGGGCTCTGGCGGCACACCTCGCCGAGCTCCACGAGCTGCCCTTCGACGACGCTGCCGCACAGCTGGTCGTCCCAGCTGATGTCCCCCTGGAACCCGGCCTGCTGGAGCGCCTTGATGGCGTCGTCCTTCTTCATCCGGAACAGGTCCGGCATCGTGAACTGCGCCGAGCTCGACCCGCCGCCGCCGGAGCTCGACGAGCCGCCGAACCCGCTGGTCTTGAGGCCAGAGGTCATCGAGCACGCCCCGAGGAGCGTGACCGACGTGAGCAGAATCCGATGCCACATGAAGGCTCCTGAGTGTCGCATCGACCGATGTCGACCCACCTGTGTCCGAGAGGCACTGACGCTATCACAACGGCGCGGTGGCCACGCCCAGCGCGATTCAGGTTTGCACGGTTCGTGTCTCCGCACGCGCTCAATGTCCGTGATGCGGAGGGCGGCGGGTCTGGAATCATCCCGGCGAGCACCAGGCCCGGCGAAGTCACGTAGATCGCGGAGCATGCGTCATCCTCGACATCTTCCGTCTGAAACGGTCGGTCAAGGACAGAGCTTGCGCAACATCGCGACAGCTCTGCCGAGGTGCGAGCCTTCGCAGGAGAACGCCTGCCCGCCGACGGTGACCGCCCACGGCGCGTGATGAGGTCCCTGGGACGCCGTGCTCAGCATCGCGAAACCGCTCGTGCGTGCCTCGGGGCCGACGTAGACGAGCAGGCGGATATCCGGGAAGTCGTCGGTGTGTTCGATGTGCGCCGCGTACGGGGCCGGCGACAGCAACGCCGCCGCCAGCAGACCCAGGAACTCCGCGGCCGTGGCCGGGGCAAGGGTGATCGTCCGCACGACCTCCGGCTCCCCTTCTACAAACCGCTGAGCGTCGCCGACCAGCGCGCCCGTCGAATCGTGGCGCAGCTCGTAGGACGTTATTGTCGACGGCCCGAGGCCTGACCACGCGTCACGGAGGACGACCACGCGGCTGTCGCGCACGTCGAGCCAGGCGCCTCAGGGTGCCTGGCTGCTCCGGGTCGGGGCCGAGAAGTGCCGCGAGCTGAGCGTCGACGCCTCGGCGTGCGCGGGGGCGAGCCATGGGGTTCCGGCAGCAGCAATGGCGGTCGGGTCACCCGCGTCACCGGCGTCACCCGATCGACGCCGCGTCACGTTGGCACGCCTGCGCCGCGGAACGGCAGGACGGCGGCCGGGTCCGGGTTCTTGGCGTTCTTGGAGGTGTAGATGCGCACGAAGGCGCCCTCGACGATGGGGACCGTGGGCTCGAAGCCGAGACGCTGGAGCTGGCGGCAGAACGCCGCGGCGTCGTCGAAGTAGCTCGCCGGCTCCCAGATGTGGAGGCGGCCGTCGAGGCGGAGGCAGCGGTGGGCCTCACGGAGGTAGTCGGTGAAGTTGGCCCCCATGAGCGACAGGCAGAAGACGGCGATGTCGAGGCTCTCGTCCTCGAGAGGGACGTGGGCGATGTCGCACGCGATCACGCGGTCATCGATCGCGACGTGGTCGAAGCTGTGGATCGTGTGGGTGTCGGCGACGGCGGCGGCGAGGAGGGCCTCGCCGCAGCCAAAGTCACCGACGATCAGCGGGTCGGTGCGCTTCGCCAGCCAGGTGATCTCTTCCCTGAACGGCACCACCGTCCACGTTTCGCGCAGCCGGCGGTACTCGGTGTGGTAGTGCGCCCACTCCTCGGGCGAGGTGGCCAGGCGCTCGTGGGTCTTGCCGCTGGCCGACGCGTACCAGCGGTTGTTCATCTTGGCGAAGTCGCCGTAGCTGGTGTTGCGGCGTGCGACCTCGGCCGGCTCGCCCGACAGCGGGATCTTGATGACCGGACGGACGACCTCGGTGACCCCGCCGGTCTCGAGGCGCGCCAACCAGCCCATGATGTCCTGCTGCGCCTGGGCCGCGGTGCGCAGGTTACCCTCGGGCACGATCCCATCGACGGCCGCGTCGGCGATGGACTTCTTGTATTCGAGGCGCTGCAGCTTCGACTCGCAGTACGACCAGCGCTCCCCGTTCACCGTCGCGAACGTGACCGGGATGATCACCTGGACGCGGTCGAACTTGCTGCCCTGGCGCCACAGCCGGCCCACGAGCTGCTCGTACTCGGCGTTGGTCCACGGCAGGCAGTTGATGATGAGCTTCTGGCAGACGAACTGCAGCCCGTTCACGCCCGTGCCGACGCGGCTCGATGCGATGAGCACGTCGACCGTGCCGTCGGGCTTGCGGAACTCGTCGAGGTCCAGGTCATCGGTGTCGCCGGTCAACATGCCGACGCGGAGGCCAGCGCTCACCAGGGCATCGCGCAGGGTCCGGACGATGCCCTCGACGTAGTGGGTGTAGATCAGCACCTTCTCGCCGGGCTTGATGTGCTCGAGGATGGCCGGCAAGCGCAGCTCGGTCAGCACCTTCTCGAGCTCGAGCACCGTGCCGCGGCCGACGGCGCGGATCCGGTCGAGGTCGCCGGTGCAGTCGATCTCGTGCTTGTGGACGTCGAGCTGGATCTTGTAGTCGGGGCGCCACCGCGTTCCAAGCGTGACCAGGCGCTGGTACAGGCGCATGCAGTTCTGCACGGTGGCCACGACGTCGAGGTCGTCGTGGCGGTGGCCGGTGATCATCTCGATCAGGCTCTTGCCCTCCTGAAGGGTGTTGATCACCGGCGTTCCCGACATGCCCAGCACGCACAGCTCGGCGTTCTTCTTTCCAGCCTCGAGCACCAGCCCTTGGACCAGCCGCTTGCGCTTGCTGACCTGCGCGGTCGCCTCGCGGTGCTTGGTGAAGTGGATCTCGTCGATGACGATGAAGTCGACGATGGCCTTGTCGACGAACTCGACCAGCCGGGCCTCGGAGTCAGGCTGCTGGAACTGCTCGAAGTTCATCACCAGGTAGCGCGGCGTGGCCTGGAGCGGGTCCTGCCACGCCGGCGTCCAGGTCTTGGTCGCGACCTCGCTGTCAGGGAACGCGTTCTTGATCTCGCCGGCCCAGTTGGTGACCACCGCGTTGGGGCAGCAGATGACGGTCAGGCCCGCCCCGACGACCCGGGTCGCCAGGATCGCGCTGAGGGTCTTCCCCGCGCCCATCCCGGACCAGTTGCCGAAGCGGCGCTGCTCGCGGACGCACACCGCGACGCGACGCTGCATGAGGTTGGGCAGGACGACGGGGGCACCGGGCGCGGGCCGGAACCCGTAGCCCTTGGGCACCTCGAGCGCCTCGGCCTCGCGAAACTCGGCGAGGAACCGGTCGCGGACGATCGTCGAGTAGGTGTCGCCGCGAAACCCTTGCGCTTGCGCGTGCGCGTCTTCTGGCGCGACGTAGGTGTGGCGCCAGAGCTTTGCCTTGGCACTGTCGAGCAGGAACTTCACCGTCTCGGCGTCAGCGTTAGCGATGAGCACGTTGTCGAGCGCGGCGAGGGCGTCCCGGGTCTCGACGAGCGGCAGCGCGTCGGCGTCGACACCCGCACCGGTGCTGGCCACGACCGTGGATGCGTCGATCTCGCGGCTAACGTCGATGGTCGCGCCGGGGTCGTCGTGCTCCCCCGCTGGCGCGGCCGGCAGGGCGTACGGATCGGTCGTCGCGGGCGGCGGCGCGGCCTTGGCGGTGGCCTCGACCAGCTCGAGGGTCAGCGGTTCCGGCGGAGAGGGCGCGACAAAGTCATCGACCGCGGACGGTTGGCCGTCGGCGAACTTCGCGAGCTCCTCGGGCGGGAACCGCCCGTTGGTCAGGGCCATCACGAACGGCTTGCCCTTGTCCTTAAGGACGCCGGCTTGCATGGCCAGGGCGAAGAGCTCGCTGGGGTTGAGCGAGTGGATGTGACCGATCAGGGCCTTCACGAACGCGCGGATGCTCTCCAGCGACCAGCCCCATAGCAGGTGGGGCATCGCCGGCTGCTCTGGGTCCGTGCCTTCACCGTCGCCTGGTACTCGTGGCCGTTGGGGCACAACCACCAGGCGCTCATCACGTCGGTCGGCGTCGATTTCATCAGGCTTGACCGCGTTCTTGATCGGGTGCCACTCCGCGGCGACCGCGGGGGCAACAGCGGCCAACGACGTCTTGGCCAGGGCGCACGTCGGGCAGGCGTCGTTGGCCAGCATGTCGACGGGCGCCCGGTGGAAGGCGTGGCCCTCGGGGCAGCGCCACCACAACGCGTTGCTGCTGGTGGCGACGACGTTCGCGAGGGCGATGTCGCCGTTCTTCGTCGGGTCCCACCGCGGCGCAAGAGAAGGTCGCAGCTTCAGCAGGCTGGCGTGCGCGGGCGTGGTCCTGCAGCCCGGGCAGCTCGCGTCATTCTGCATCGCTCGCGGCGAGCGCTGGAACGCATGGCCGTTCGGACAGCGCCAGGCCGCGGCCCGATAGCTGGTCGCTGCGGTCTTGTCCGCGGGCTCCGGGGTTCTTGGCAGCGTCCCACAGGCTCGCCAGCGTCGCGTCGTCGGCAACGGTCTCAGACATCCCGTCCTCCCTCACTCCGCCGCTGGCGGCTCGATGCGGTCGGTGCTCATCCAGCGCGGGTCGTTGGGATCGAGCTCATCTGGCAAGCCAGGTCCGCGAACCTTCCGGCCCGCATCCTCGTCCTCTGCAACGAGCAGGTTCAGCTCGAGCAGGAACTCGATAACGTCCAGGTTGGCCGGAACACCGTAGGCGGCCCCGACCGCCGCGTCCAGTGCGGCTTGTGCGTCTTTCAAGGGGTGCGGCCCGTCGACCTCCGCGGCCTGGTACAGCGCGCGCAGCGTCCATCCATTCTCGATCATTAGCGTCTCGCGTGTGCGCCGTACCCCACGGCCCGCTGCGGCGACGGCGGCTACCTGGGTGTCCGTCGGGTCCTGCGGCCACGGGAAGGTCTTCCAAACGTGCGTCGTGTAGCGAGTATCTTGTCGGACGTTTCCTCCGCCGCCGGTTGTCCATGACCAGTGTTGGCTGGACTGAATGATGCCAAAAGAGTAGTCGTCCTCGAATGCGAATACTTGCATCGTGTTCGTCGGGACGAATTGCGGCGACAGAAACGAGAAGATTGGTCGCGCCTGGGGATTCGAACACGCGATGAACCTGCTGAGCCGATCTAGAGCACCGAAGAACCGTCGACTTGGCTCGCGAGGATGCCACCACGTGCGAAGCCACCGTGCGTAGTGGTGCGTTGCACCCTCTAGTGCTGCTTTCGCCTTGATCATCGGGTAGACCGTCGAGCGCAAGAGCCCGTACGCCTCGCTCGCAGCCCTCTGGGCAGCGGCTTCGGTGTCGTAGGCGGTCAGCAAGAGGCAGTAGTCAGGCTTGCTCGCAAGCTTCCCAACGAGCATATGTGTTCCCGTGGCCACCGGCCGAACCGTCGTCGGGTTGGCCGCGCGGTGCCCGCGGGCGGCGTCACCGGGCACCACGAAATCGTCACTGCCAAAGATGACGCCCATGGCCGTGCCGTGTTGATTTGCCGAGAGTCTACTCGCCCCGCGCGTGTCGGCTTTGAGCTGGAGGTGCATCGGGATCGTTGCGACGGGCAACGCGACATCGTCGACGACAAGCATGAACGGACCGTCCGCGTGGCCTTTGAGCCAGTTGACCATGGACACGTCGAGCGGCGTCGCCTGGCCACAGGCGCGACGAGACTGCGTTCGTGAGTGCCGCCGTTGTGAACGATGTACTCGACGGTCGCAGCCCGAGCCTTTCCGACGCGGATTCCCGTTGTTGCAACCAGCCCCGCACGGCCGCCGGCGGGGAGGTGGTCGTGCGCACGGCGAAACCAGTAGCAAGAGAGATCTACTACTCCTTCAATGCCCGAGGACGCCTGAAGTCTTTCGAGGTACGCCGCTCCGAGTTCGCTGCGGATTTTTCGGTCGCCGAGAATCGGCGGATTGCCGACGATCGCGTCCACCTTCGGCCAGTCGCTGAGCAATGCGTCCTTGCAGACGATGTTGTCGTCGAGGTTGTCGAGCGGCAGCGAAGGATCGAGGTCCAGTTCGACCTGGCCCGCCAGCGCGTACGCCTGCGCCTTGCGCTCCTCGAACGCGATCTTCTTCGCGATGTTGAGCGTGACCTTGGCCAACTCCACCGCGAACGGGTTGATGTCGATGCCGTAGAAGTTGGTCGCCAGGATGCCGCCGTTCCACGACAGTTTGCCGTGGGTCGAGCGGAACTCGCGCATCCGCGACAGCAGCTCGGTGTCGAGGCGGTAGAGCTCGCGGTAGGCGACGTAGAGGAAGTTGCCGCTGCCGCACGCCGGATCGAGGACGCGGAAACGGATGAGCTCGGCGCGCAGGTCGGTCAGCTCCCTCAGCGTGTTCGCCGCGAGGATGCGCTTGCGCCACGGCTCGACGATCGTCGGGCCGACCACGCGCATGATGTCGTCGTGCGCGGTGTAGTGCGCGCCGCTGGCGTGGCGCTCGGCGTCGTCCATGATGCCCTGGAACACGCTGCCGAAGATGTGGGGGTCGACGTACGTCCAGTTGGCCTCGGCGGCCTTGGTCAGCGCCACGGTCTGCTCGCTGCCGAGGTGGAGCGACACCGCATCGGTGAACAGGCCGCCGTTGAAATACGGGACCACGCGGGGCGACGGCAGGTCCTTGGTGTTCATCTGCACGAACAGCTCGTGGAGGCGGGCGTCGAGGTCCTTGTTGCTAGCGCCGTCGTAGAGCAGCGAGGTGAAGTAGTGCTTGCGCATGAGCCCGATGTCCTCGGCGAACATCGCGGTGATGCACTGCAGCGTGAAACGGATGACGTCGGGCTCGCGGTCGGGGTACTGGGCGCGCACGCTGCGGTACAGCTTGGCCACTAGGTCGGCGACCTCGGCCGACACCTTCTCGACGTTCACGATGCGGGGCGTCTGGCCCGGGACCCAGGTGGTGGTGAAGAACGGGAACGCCTCGCTGTACTTGGGCAGGTCGTCGAGCCCGATCGCCAGGCGCGCCTCCTCACGGTCACGCGCGAGGTCGTAGAGCTGCAGGTCGCGCTGGTTGGTGAAGACCACGTACTGCGGCGGCGGGTCGTGCTGCAGGCACGCGCGCAGCAGGTCCTTCCAGGCGTAGTCCAGCACCGCGTCGTGCGGCACGACCGCCAGCATCGTGCGGCGCTCGGGCCACCACAGCGCCACCTCGCGGTCGACCATCTGGCCCGCCTCGGCGCTGCGCAGCGCGTATGGGATCTGGGCCCCGTCGGGGCGGCCAGCGGGCCAGCCGAAGCACTCGAGCAGGTGCGTGGTGAAGCTGACGTCGGCGTCGCGGCCACGGTAGCCACCAGCCGCGCCCAGCGCGAACTGACGCAGCGCCGCCTTGAGCGACCCAGACACGACCGCCTCGGACTCCGGGACGCCGGCGCGCCGGCGCTCGGGCGCCTTGGCCTTCTTGGGCTTGCCTTTGGCCGGGGTCGGTACGCTTCCCAGACCCGTGAGCGACCCGAACGTCCCCGTGCCGTCGACCGCCGCGCTGGTCAGGTCCTCGGTCTCGACCTTGTAGGCCGCCCCGCTGTCACCCGCCGCGAGGATACGCTCGACCAGCCCGGCCTTCCCCCGGCCCGTATCGTCGAGGCCGCACGCCCGGCAGATCTCCTTGAGCGTGTCGCGCGTCAGCGACTCCTGCACGATCAGCGACAGCTTCGCCCTCTTGCTCGCCGCGATCACGTCGCGCAGCTCGTCCACGGTCATCCGCGTGGTGACGTCGAGCTCGAGCGCCCGGCCCACCTCCAGCAGCTCGTCCTTCCCCAGGGCCGACAGCACACGGCGTTTGAACGTCATCGTCGCGCATCTTAGCCGACGCCGATCCGCGTGGCTCGGCCAGGACCTCACCCTGGTACGGTTGCGGTGCGATCTTGTCGGTCTGCCTCCGCGGCCGGTGGCACGGACGCCCCGGAGGTCACTAAGATGCGCCGCATGACGAAGGCGATGTGGATGGTCCGTGCTGGCCGGGGCGGCGAGCTGATCGAGCGCTATCGCGAGCAGGGGCGGGTCGGCCTGGGTCAGGGCGGCGAGGGGCTGGGCGAGCTCGCCTACACGAAGATGAGCAGGAACGACTCCAGACGCACCTGCGCGCGAGGTTCCCGGCCTGGAAGCCAGGCAAGATCATTAACGCTGCCGGTCAGCTCCACCGATTCTTCACCGAAGTCGCCGAGGACGACGGTGTCGTGACCTACGACCCGACGTCCCGTGAGTATCTGGTCGGGACCATCGCCGGGCCGCTCGAGTACCTGGATGGGGAACAACTCCCGTTCGTGCGCAAGGTGCGCTGGCACGGCAAGGTGTCCCGCGACTCGCTCTCGGCTGCGGCGCGCAACCCGCTGGGCTCGACCATGACTCTGTTCCGCGTCCCCGACGATGTCGTGCGCGAGCTGGAGGCGGGCATCGTGGCGCTCGATGCGCCGACGCCGGTCGCGACCACACCAACGGCGCCATCCGCGGTGGAGGTGCTCGCCGAGGCCGACGACCCGACCGAGCGCGCGCTCGAACTGCTCAACGACCGCATCAACGGGTTGGACTGGGTGGCGTTGCAGGAGCTGGTCGCGGGCATCCTGCGCGCCATGGGCTACAAGACCAGGGTCTCGCCAGGGGGGCCGACCGCGGCGTCGACATCTTCGCGTCGCCTGATGGGCTCGGGCTGCAGGAGCCACGCATCTTCGTCGAGGTGAAGCACCGCGGCCAGGCGATGGGCGCTCCGAGCTACGCGCGTTCCTCGGCGGCCGCAAGACCACCGACCGCTGCCTGTACGTGAGCACGGGCGGCTTCACGAAGGACGCGCGCTATGAGGCCGGGCGTTCGACGATCCCGATCACGCTGGTGGACCTGCCCCTGCTGGTGACCTGGTCTCGACCACTACGAGACTGGACGAGCCGACGCGGTGGCTGGTGCCGCTCACGCGGGATCTACTGGCCCATCGCCGAAGACTGATCAGGACGCATGAGATCGACACGTGCACTCGATCGCGGCGCCGCCAGCTGAGCTGGAGGAAACAAGTGGAGGACGGAGCGACGGCGCGCGGCTGGGTGTCGGCTGGTCGTTGGTGCTCGCGGTGGTGCCGTCCTGGCTGCGCTAATCGAGCGCCGGCCCGCGAAGTAACAGGCGGGTTGGCTACGTCGCCGGGCCGTCGGCGGCTGGCCGCGATGTCTTGAAGATCTTCTCGATCGACAGGAGCCGCAGCACCGCATCGTACCCGCTCGACAGCTCGGCGATACGGCGAATCTCCGCGAGGAGACTCGCGGTCGCCGGTCCGCTTGGCAGCGGCATGCCGCGGTTCCAGGCGATCGCGAGGAGCACCAGGGCTAGCTGCACGGCGTGAAAGCCGTCGCCGTAGAGCACAACGGCCTCGCCCTCGACACGAGCCAGGAAGGGCAGAAGGTCGCGGACGCATCCTTCGAGTTGCTCTGGCGACGGTGCGAAATCGGCGAAGCGATGGTCTCGGTCTTTCGGACAGGTCGTGCTCCGACGTCGCTCCAGCCGGAAGGTATCGCTCGAGATACTCGCGTTCGTTCACGTGGCCCCGCGGGTCAGCCTATCACCCGACCAGGACCCTCGCGGAGCTGCCGTCCAGCCAGTCGAGGCGCTCGCCGACCCGCTTGATCCGTGCTGCCAGTGTGCGGCCACTCCAGCAGGCACGGGGCGGCATCGAACGGTCCCGAACGGAACCCAACCGCCTGGAATCACCCGAACCAGGCGACAGGCCAGGCCCCCGTAGAATAGGGCCCCCACCCAGGACGCGAAACTCCCGGCGCGTCGACCGGCGCTCGACCGAAGAACTTACAAACTCTGAGTTTCAGAGGGTTCGTCGCCGAACCCTCCCCCATCGGGGGCAAGCCCCGACGAGGGCCCCCACCCAGGACGCGAAACTCCCGGCGCGTCGACCGGCGCTCGACCGAAGAACTTACAAACTCTGTGTTCCAGAGGGTTCGTCGCCGAACCCTCCCCCATCGGGGCAAGCCCCGATGAGGGCCTCCACCCAGGACGCGAAACTCCCGGCGCGTCGACCGGCGCTCGACCGAAGAACTTACAAACTCTGAGTTTCAGAGGGTTCGTCGCCGAACCCTCCCCCATCGGGGGCAAGCCCCGACGAGGGCCCCCACCCAGGACGCGAAACTCCCGGCGTCGACCGGCGCTCGACCGAAGCACTTACAAACTCTGTGTTCCAGAGGGTTCGTCGCCAGGTTTCAGAGGGCTCGTGGCCGAACCCAGGCAGGTGCAAGGGCGCGGTCCGCGGTCAAGCCCCGACAGGGCCCCCACCCAGGCCCCCCCACGACGCAGAGACGCCCCCTCCAGCGCGCGGGTCAGGTGGCGAGGGCGACGTAGATCCGGCGGTCGCCGCGCAAGAGCGCGACGTCGGCCGCCGCGTGGCCACGGCCGGGCTCGGTCCGGATCGCGGCGCACGCGACCGACGACCGCACGAACGCGGCGATCGCGTCGACCGCCGTGCGCCCGAACCGCCAGCCGAGCTCGCGCACGAGCTCGCGGCCGCGGGCCTGCCAGGCCGCGACCCCGGCCCACTCGGCCGCGGCCGCGCTCATCGCGACGATGCGCCCGTCGCCGTCGAGGGCGATCAGCGGCTCGCCGGCACGATCGAGCTCGGTCGCGCTGAGCTCGTCGAGCTCGACGCCGCGCCAGCGCGGACACACGGCGGCCGGTACTTGACCCATGCCGCTGTGACGTCGGGTCCCGCCGCCCGGTTACGGTCGGCGATCAGTTCGCGCCGCGGGGGCCGCCGCCCTCGGCGGCCTCCATCTCGGACGCGCGCCGCAGCGCCAGCGTGATCAGCGCCTCGACGATGTCGGCCGGCACGTCGGCCTGGCCGCGGCCGATCGCGCTCATCACCGGTGACGCGTGGTCCTGGTCGTTGGCGTAGACCACGTCGGACCCCGGCACGACCGCGTCCTTCTTCGGCACGAGGCCGTCGGACTCGAGGCCGTACTGGTTGCGCATGTACGACGCGGCCGGGCCCACCGTCGACACGGTCGGCCCGCCGGTGGTGCCGTAGCTGATCGTCGGCATCCGCGCGGTGTCGTACGGGTGCGCGCGCACGAACTCCTGGCGCGCCTGGTAGGTCAGATCGGTCAGCGCCCGCTGGTCACCGGAGAACAACCGCTTGATCGCCGAGCCGACCAGCCCGAGCAGGCGCGCGTTGCCGGCGATGTCGGACGCGACCGGCGTCCCGCCGTACGGCGTCTGCATCGCGATCACGGCGTGGACGTGCTCGTAGAGCTCGGGGTACTGCGCGATCGCCGCCGTCGCGTCGACGCCGCCCTTGCTGTGGCCGATCAGCACGACCTCCTTGCCCTCGGCCTTGGCGATCTCGTTGATCGCGTCGCGGATGATCTTGGCGTTGTCCTCGACCGAGGCGTCGGTGTCGATCGTGACCATGCGCGCGTCGAGCCCGAGCTTCTTCATGCGCGCCATGTTGTCGTTCATGTATCCGGGGTAGTGCTCGGTGAAGAGCCCCGGCACCACCAGGTAGATGTAGTCCTTGGCGTCGGGCGGCAGCTGGTTGGTGCCGGCCTTGGCCGCGTCGGCGGTCGTGCGGTACTCGGCGGAGCGATCGGCGCGGGCGCCGCCCTGCTCGGTCTGCGCCCAGCCGGACGGCGACGGCTTGACCTCGGGCGCCTGGGCCGTCGACGACGACGAGCCACCGAACGGGTTCCACCACGCGCCGCTGCTGGTGCCGCTGGTGCCGCTGGTGCTGCCGGCCTCGGGCGCCGGGGTGGCGCTGGTCGTCTCGGCGGCGGGGCCGGGCCGCGCGGCCGGGCGGCCGCGGTAGAGGCTGTGCAGCAGCTCCTGCGCAGCGGCGATCGGGCCGCGGCTGGCCGCCGGCCCGCTGCCGATCGCGGCGGTGACCCGACGGCGACCGTCGGTCTCGGACACCGTCACCGAGCGCAGATCGACGGCGGGCGGGGCGGCTTCGGGGCTCGCTTCACGGTCCTGGGGCATCGCGGTGAAGCGTACTCGCGAACAGACGCGCGCGACAGCCGTCGCGCTCGGCCGCTGGTCCAACCAGCGCCGCGACGCAGGCGCCGCTCGCCAGCCGGTGCGACGACGCCAGCGGCGGCATGGTCGGGCGCCCGGCGATCGGGTCCCCAACCGTGAGCCGCGTCCACGGCACCCAGCGGATGGACGCGTGCCGCTACTTGGCCTTGGCCAGGTCGCCGGCCTCGATCCAGGTCAGCCGCTCGGGCACCAGGTAGCGCTTGATCACCCGGTTGACGTCGGCGGCCGAGACCTGCGCGATCGCCGCCCGCCGCGCGCGGCGCCAGGCGAAGTCGCGCCCCAGGTACCGGTCGCGCCCCAGCATCTGCGCCAGCGCGCCGTCGTCGGCCAGGGCGTTGTCCTCCTGTTCGAGGAGCGACGTCCGCGCGGTCGCGACCTCGGCCGCGGTGACGCCGGCGTCGCGCAGCCGCGCCACCTCCTCGACCATCGCCGCCCGAGCCTTGACCAGGTTCTGCGGCGCCAGGATCGCGCCCATGATCACGCCCCCGACCGGATCCAGATCGCCGGGCGTCAGCCCGCCCCAGACGCCGTACGAGAAGCCGTCGTGCTCGCGCAGGCGCATCCACAGCCGCGAGCCGGTCGAGCCGCCCAGGATCTGCGACGCCACCGCCAGCGCCGGCGCGTCGGCGTGATCCTCGTCGAGCTCGAGCTCGTTGCCGGCGAGGATGATCGCCATCTCCTTGTCCTTGGTGTCGATGCGCTCGGCCGTCGCCGCGGCCTGCCACGCGTGATCGGCCAGGCGCGCGTAGGCGGCCTTCGCGGTCCAGGTGCCGAACTCGGCGCCGAGCTGGACCGCGAGCGCGTCGGCGTCGAAGTCACCGACCGCGGTCACCTCGCCGTGGCCGCCGCCCCAGAACCGCGCGTGGTACGCCGCCAGCGCCGAGACCGTCACCGCCTTGAGCGCGGCGATCTGATCGTCGGCGCTGCGGGTCGCGCGCGGATCGTCCTTGGGCCAGGGCGCGAGCACCTGGCTGAAGCGCCGGAACGCCAGCTGCGCTGGATCCTGGCGCTCCTCCTCGACCGCGCCGATCTCCTCCTGCCGCACCACCTCGAGCTCCTTGGCGGCGAGCGCCGGGTGCTTGAGCAGATCGCTCACGAGCGCGATCACCTCGGGCACCGACCCGCGCACGGTCTCGATCGACACCGCGATCGTGCCGGCGTCGCTGCGCACGCTGACGCTCGCGGTCAGCCGATCCTCGAGCTCCTCGAGCTGCTGGAACGACCGGGTCTTGGTGCCGCGCGTGACCATGCGGCCGAGCAGCCGCGCGACCGCGGCCTGGCCCCGCAGCGCCGCCGCGTCGCCGTGGTGGAAGCGCAGCTCGATCGTCACCTTCTCGCCGCGGGTCTTCTTGGGCAGGGAACGTGGCCGCCAGGCCGCCTGGCAGCTCGAGCTTCTGGGTGCGCGCGGCGAGGTTGTCGAGCGAGGCGACGAACGCCTCGCCGGCGGCCGGGGCCGCGACCTCGAGGTTCGCCACCAGCGCCGCGACGTCGGGCTGGCTCGGGGCCGGCGCGCGCGCGGGCGCCGCGGTCGGCACGAACTCGCCGAGCGTCCGGTTCGAAGGCCGCAGGTACGCCAGCGCCACCCGCTGCACGTCGGCGGCGGTGATCGTCTTCAGGCGCTGCCGGTACGCGAAGATCAACCGCCAGTCCCCGGCCGCCGCCCACTCCGACAGCTCGACCGCGACGCGCTGGCTGTCGGCCATCGACCGCACCAGCTCGCTGGTCGCCCGGGCGCGGAAGCGCTCGACCTCGGCCTCGGTCACCGGTCGGCGGGCGAAGCCCTCGACCGTGTCGATCAGCGCGGCGCGCGCGCGCGCGACCGCCTTCGCGTCCTTGGGCTTGACCCCGACCAGCAGGTAGCTGGGATCTCGGAACAGGTACTGGTCGGCCGAGACCTCGTTGGCCACGCCGGTCGCGACCAGCGCCTGGTACAGGCGCCCGGTCGGCTCGCGCGTCAGCAGGTCGGCCAGCGCGTCGAACGCGACGTGGTCCGGGTCGGCGCCGGCGACGCCGTGGTACAGGGCCAGCAGCAAGCGGACGTCGCCGGTGCGGCGCAGCGTGACCGAGCGCTCGCCGTCCTGGACCGGCTCGACGGTGTAGGTCGTCGGCAGGGTCCGGGTCGGCCGGGGCAGCGCCCCGAAGGTCGCGTCGATCTCGGCCAGCGCCGCGGCGCCGTCGAACTTGCCCGCCACCACGAGGATCGCGTTGTCGGGCTGGTAGTAGCGGACGTAGAACTCGCGCAGCCGCGACGTCGGCACGTGCTCGACGTCGCTGCGCGAGCCGATCGTGTCCTTGCCGTAGTTGTGCCACTGGTAGGCGGCCGAGGTGACGCGCTGCTCGAGGATCGAGTCGGGGTCGTTCTCGCCCGACTCCATCTCGTTGCGGACGACGCTGAACTCGGTGGCGAGATCGTCGTCGGAGATGCTGGCGTTGACCATCCGGTCGGCCTCGAGCGCCAGCGTCCAGCGCAGGTTGTCGCCCGTGGCCGGCAGGGTCTCGAAGTAGTTGGTCCGATCCTGCCAGGTCGTGCCGTTGGCGAAGGCGCCGCGCTCGTCGAGCAGCTTGAGCACGTTGCGGTGCCCGGGCGAGCCCTTGAACATCATGTGCTCGAGCAGGTGCGCCATGCCGGTCTCACCCGAGCCCTCGTGCATCGAGCCGACCAGGTAGGTGACGTTGACCGTGACCGTCGACTGGGTCGGGTCCGGGAACAGGAGCACGCGCAGGCCGTTGCCCAGCTCGTGCTCGCTGATGCCCTCGACGGTGCGCACCAGCCGCGGCGGCGTGCGCGGCGGCGTGACCGCGGCCGGCGGCGTGACCGCGACCGGCGGCGTGACCGCGACCGGCGGCGAGGTGACCGGCAACGTGCCGGGGCGAGCGCTGCCACCGCAGGCGGTCAGCGCCGCCAGCGACACCAGCGCGAACGTGCGCGCGAACAAGGCGACAGGGTGCATGGGGCTCGCGGCGTTATAGCAGCGCCGCGGGCCCGGCCCGTCACGACTTCATCCGGTAGATCACGATCTCGACGGTGCACATCGGCGCCGGCACGCCGTTCACCTTGTAGGGGCGATAGCGCCAGGCCTGCATCGCGGCGACCAGCGCGCCGTCGTAGTCGTCGTAGCCGGTCGACTGCATCACCCGGACCGAGTCGACGACGCCGGTCGCCGACACGCACAGCTTGAACGTCCCGCGCAGCTGATCGCGATCGCCGTGGACCATCTCGACCCGCACCCGGTCGGGAGGATAGATGCGATCGTTGCCGCCGATCCGCAGGCCGGCCGCGACGCTCGGCGGCACCGCCACCGGCGGCGGCACCTTCACGACCGGCGGGGTCACCTTCGTGACCGGCGGGGTCTCGCCGCACGGCGGCTGCGCGCAGGTGCCGGTGCCGATCTCGGTCGACGCGGGGTCGCCGCCGACGTTGTCGCCGCCGCCGCCGGTGCCGACGGTCTGCGCGCCACCGCCGGTCGTCGGCACGACGGGCGGCGTGACCTCGAGGTGGACCGGCTGCACCGGCACCACCGGCTTGACCTTGGCGACCGCCTTGGGCCGCTCGACCTGCAGGCGCGCGCCCGGCGGCGGCCCGCCTGGCGGCGGCAGATCGATCTTGGCCGCGAACCGCACGTCGGTGCGGTCGGCGTACGCGACCTTGTCGATCTTCCAGAACGCGGACACCACCAGCACGACCAGGACGGCGGCGTGGCCGGCGACCGTGGCCAGGAGCAGCGCGGTCTTCCACCGCGGCGACGACGAGGGCGAGAGGGCGCGGTCGAACATGGGGTGGACACGCGCCGGCGCGGGCGCCGATCTAGCGCGCGCGTTGACAGCCGGCGACCGGCTGCGGCCCGGACGCCGCCCCCGGTGTCGCACCCCGCCGCCCGGCGCGCGATCGCCGTGATTCCGCGGCCGCGTCGCAGCGGCCCACCCTCCGCGTGCTGGCGCGGCCGGTTCGTGGCCGGCCGCAGGCCGCGCTACCTCAGCGTTGTCCGACCGGCGGGCGTACGTCCCGAAATGGCGCGCCGGATCCGGTCCGGTCGACGCTCCGTGCGTGCCGCCGCGTGGATCGCCAGGGCTGAACCTGCTCGCGAGACCGACGGCCGCGCGCGCCGGCGAGCTGCCGGCATGACCGCGGCAACGCCAGGCTGCTCCACGGGTTGGCCGATGGCGGGCGGTCGTGCGGTCCGCTCAACGACGGTGACGTCGGCGTAGTCTGGATCGTCGGACCCAGTGGCAAAGTGAGGGGCCGCCGATCGTTCGCCCTCTACATGGCGGCGCGCGCGGACGCCATCGCCTTCGGCGGACGATCGCGTCACCATCAACGAACGGTGCAGCGCGGACGGCTGGTCGGCGGACGTCATCACCTGCCATGGCGACCGCCCCGCAAGAGAAGGCTCGACGCCATCGGCACCAGCGCAGCGTCCGAGCAGACGTTCGCCCTCGACCCGGTGACGCAGGCGACGGTCCCACAGGGGCGTCGCCCTCGACGTCAACGGAACCTCGAGATCCTTCCTGGCGCCGAGTAGGCCTGCCCCGATAGCAGCGAGCCCGGGCCGGAGATCACGCGCCCCGACCTGTCCCGGCCCGGCGCCGTGGTCGAGGTCAGTCATTCCTCATCGAGCGGAGCCGCGGGCCCGTAGACCGACCGCGCCTGGCCTCGACGCCGTCCCCCAGCCGCGGTCGCGCGCCGCGCGCGCGCGGCTCAGAACTTGGCTTGGAGCGTGACGTTGGTGCCGAGCTGGTTGAAGTCGCCGAACTCGTACTCGAACAGCGACTCGGCGTCGTTGCGCACCAGCCGGGTCTGGTTGGGGTCGTAGAGGAAGTACACGTCGACCAGCGCCGCGAACACCTGGCCGAAGTCGTACTGCCCCGACAGCTTGAACGCGTACGACGGCGCCGCGGTCTCGCCGGCCGGGAGCACGGTGATGATCGTGTCCGAGCCGTTGTTGCGGATGACCGCGGTCGACTTGCCGGTCATCTGCGTGCCCGGCAGCCCGGTCGGCGTGGTCAAGGTCGCCGGCAGCTCGAGGCCGAGCACCGCGCCGACGGTGAGCTTGTCGTCGAAGTTCTGATCGACGCCGATCGCCGCGAAGATGTTGGGGTTGCGCTCGTAGCCGGCCGGGAAGTCGCTGTAGGTCGGCAGCGACGGCACCGAGTGCAGGATGAACGCGAGGTCGCGGTACTGCAGGTCGACGCGGGCGCGGATCCGATCGACCTTGGCGCGCAGGTTGACGTCGGCGGCGATGCCCTGCTGGACCTTGGTCGAGCCCGACTTCTCCGGATCCTTGAGCGTCTGGCCCAGGTAGGTGGCCTCGGCCATCGCCAGCCACGACGTGCCGCCCGGGTACTGGGCCTTCTGGAACACCCGACCGACGCGCTCGGGATCGTACTTGTAGAGCTTGTAGTCGATCGACGACGACACCGGCATGCCCTTGTGGGCCGAGACCTGGGCCGACACGCCGTAGAGCTGGACGTCCTCGGTGTTGACGTCCTCGAGCTCGTTCGAGCCGCGGTTGAAGTAGCCGCCGTTGAGCTCGACCCGGACCATCTCGTTCAGATCGACGCCGGCCCCGAACAGGAACGCCACCTTGGCGACCTGCTCGGCGGTGGCGCGATCGAGCAGCACCGAGCTCTTGGCGCCGACGAAGGCGTAGGCCTTGTCGGTGTCGACCTGGAACTTGATGCCCGGCACCGCCTGCGAGCTGCGGCGGTACTCGTCGTTGCCGCCCCACGACAGGCGGTAGCTGTAGCCCAGGCGCATGCGGTCCGACGACACCGGGAACGCGGTCAGGGTGTAGCGGGTCGGATCCTTGTGCTCGGGATCCTTCCACCACGACACCGTCACGTAGCTGCCGGCGTCCGACAGGGCGATGTTGCGCTCGGACAGCTCGTTGATCCGGATCACCAGGCCGGCCTCGGCCTCGAGGTGATCCTTGCGGAAGTTCCGGTACATGATCGCGTGCGACAGCGTCTCGTAGCCCGAGAACCGCGTGTCGTAGTTGTCGAAGAACAGCGTGCCCAGCGAGTTGGGCCGCCCGAACCGCCAGCCCGGCACCGACGGGATGGTCTCGCCGGGCGAGGTCAGCATGTTCTCGTTGGTGAGCGTCAGGTTGAGCCGGACGTCGGTGAAGCCGCCGCCGCCGTGCAGGTAGTCGTCGCCGCTGGCGGCGGCCGCGTCCGCGGCCTTGGCGGCCTCGACGGCCTTGGTGTCCTCGCCCAGCTTGAGCTGGAAGGCGCTCAGGTCGTCGATCTGCTTGCGCAGCGCGGCCACCTCGGCGCGGCTGACCTCGAGCTCGGCCGCGGCCCGGGCGTCACGCTCGGCCTGCTCGGCCTCGAACCGGGCCCGCTCGCGCGCCACCGCGTCGGCGGCGGCCAGGTCGGCGATGGTGCGGGCCTGCTCCTCGGTGAGGGCCGGCGGGGCCGCGGGCGCGCCCGGGGCCGGGCGGCGCGGCTGGGGCTGCGCGACCGCCGCGGCGGGGACCAGCAGCACGGCGGCGATGAACACGGACAGACGCGAACGCGACACGGGAGCCTCCGGACGAAGCGATGGCGACGCCACCACGACAGGACCACCACGGGTTGGGCGCACGATCACAGGACCAGATCGGCGCTGAAGCGCGGGTAGATGATGAAGACGTTGAACGAGCCGATGTTGACCGGGCGCAGCACGCCGACGACGCGCGCGACCGTCAGGCCCTCGCGGCTGGCGGGATCGAACTCGATCACGCCCGACGTGATGACGTTGACCGCCGAGCCGCAGCCGCGGCCGACGTCGATCTTCCACTGCTTGTAGGTCGTGTAGTCGGCGTCGAGCGGGCAGACCGTGCCGTTGTCGATCGCGATCAGCCCGGACTCGTGCTTCTCGAACTCGATCGGGTTGGTGAACCACGACGGGTTGACCACCGCCGGCGCCGGGATCCGCGCCACGTCGGCGCTGGTGTCGGTGATGAAGCTCTGGGGGAAGCTCATCTCGGTCAGGCCGTTGAACTCCGAGACCGCCCCGGCGAACCCGTCGATGAACTGGCCGGCCTCGATGTTGCGGCCCTGCTCGTCCTTGGGCCGCGAGAACGAGAACACCAGCACGTGATCGAAGTCGCCGGCGACGCACGGCGGGGTGCCGGCGGCGTCGGCGCACTCGACGTCGGACACCGAGTAGCCCTGGGCGTAGGTGCCGGTGACCACCAGGCGGCCGCGGTCGCCGTAGCGCGAGCTCGACACCGTCACCTGGCGGTTCTGGAGCGGCGACACCGCCAGCGCGTCGAGCGCCATCAGATCGCGCGGCGTCGAGATGTCGGCGACGTGCGGGTCCGGGTACCACAGCGGCACCGACGAGCCGGTGGCGTAGGTGGCGCCCTCGCCGCCGTCCTCGATCCACAGGGTCGTCGGCCCGAAAACCGCCGGCAGCGTCAGCGACACCGTCGGCGAGACGCCGGCGGTGAGCTCGATCGTCGCGAACGGCAGCGGCGAGCCCAGGGCCGGGGTCAGCGCGCCCAGGAACTGGACGTAGACCTGGACCGGGCCGGTGAAGCCGGTGTCGAGCTGGTTCTGGGCGTCCTTGGCCGTGACCCGGATCATGACGTCGCGGGCCGACGGGTCGAGGCGGCGATCGGGCGCGCCGGGGTCGGTCGGCGCGACCAGCTCGACCGCGAGCGAGGTGGTCTCCTCGATCGGCGGCAGGGTCTCGACGCAGCCGGCGGCGGCGACGAGCAGGGGCACGAGCAGTCGGGACATGGCGGGCCTCACTCGAACACCGGGCGGATGCGGCCGTCGTGGGCCTCGGTCATGTCACCCAGGCACGACACGTCGCCGTAGCGCGACACGATCGTCGCCGGGTTGAGCGGATCGGTGATGAGATCCATCGCGTCGGGCGCGCACTTGGCCTGGTTGCGCAGGTACACCGTCAGGGCGTCGCGCAGGGCGATGCCGGTGTCCTGTTTCGAGGTGTTGCGCTTGAGCACCGTGAAGCCGGAGCCGCCGCGCGAGATGTAGTCGTTGACCGCGACCCGGTACAGGCCCGTCGGGACCACCGGCCGGCAGTTCGAGGTCGGATCGATCGGCCCGTCGGGGTTGCCGCCGCGGCAGTTCTCGCCCAGCCAGATGTTCTTGGCGCACGCGGACGGCACGACGTCGTCGGTCAGGTCGCGGTCGGGGCAGGTCGTCGACCGGCACACCATGTCGAACCAGATCCCGGCGACCTGGCCCTGGGTCCGGCAGCCGCGCTCGCTCGACTTGCGCGACACGAAGTCGAGCGTCTCCTGGATCTCCGAGCCCGACAGGTACATGACCGTGATCGAGTTCTCGAACGGGAACACGTTGAACATCGCCTCGTTGGTCAGCTTGCCCTGCTCGAAGTCGGCGCGGACGCCGAGCGAGTTGGTCAGCGCGAACTCGGCCTCGACGCCCGAGAACGTCTGCATCGCGCGCGCGACCAGGTTGCCGAGCTGCGAGTCACCGCCCGACAGGTCGTTGCGGATGATCTTGCTGCTGGCGCTGACGAACGCGAACACCCCGTCGAGGTCGATGTCGCGGGCGATCGCCTGGGCGTAGGGCTCGAGCACGTGGGCGATCTCGGGATCGTCGGCGGTCGTGCTGTCGACCGGCAGGTTGTCGTAGGTGAAGCTGGTGATCCGGCTGCGCTTGGCCGGGTCGCTGTTGTCCTCGCCGACGTGCACGACCAGGTCGAGCCGCCCGACGAACTTGGCGAACGCGCCCGAGTGGACCAGGACCGTGTTGTGGAGGCCGTCGCCCGACGGGATCAACTTGGGCGGGTTGGTGACGATGTGCAGGTGGCCGCCCAGGATCAGGTCGACGCCCTCGAGCGGCAGCGACTCGTTCTCGTCCTGCACCTCGCTCGCGGCCAGGCCCTCGTCCTCGTCGAGGCCGAGGTGGCTGACCAGCACGATCAGATCGACCGACGGCCGCAGCAGCCGGACGTACTGATCGACCGCGGTGGCGTCGGTGATCGGGCGGATGCCGAGCGAGTTGCCGCCCTCGAAGATGCCGGTCATCGACGACCAGTTGGCCATGCCGATCACCGCGATCTTGAGGCCGTCCTGATCGAACACGACGTAGGGCTGGACGACGTCGCGCAGGCTGGGCGCGTCGGGGTTGGTGGGGTCGTCGAACAGGTAGTTGGCGGCCAGGAGCGGGAACTGGGCCCAGTTCGCGACCTGGTCGTAGAGGTTGACCGCGCCCAGATCGAACTCGTGGTTGCCGATCACCGCGGCGTCCATGCCGGCGCGCGACAGCGCCCGCATCTCGACCTCGCCCTTGAACAGGTTGAAGACCGGCGCGCCCTGGAAGCAGTCGCCCGAGTCGAGCCACAGCGACCGGTTCGAGGTCGCGCGGATCTGCTTGACGATCGACGAGATGCGCGCGATGCCGCCGAACGGCTTGTTGACGAGCTGCAGGCCGTAGTCGCGCTCGAACCGGTTGGGCACGAAGTCGTACGGGAACAGCCGCGAGTGCATGTCCGAGGTGTGGATGACGGTCAGGCGGACGTCCTGCCCGACCAGATCAGGGGCCTCGCGCTCGACCGTGCAGCCGGCCGCCGAAGCGCCCAGCATCGCGGCGAGTGCCAACCAGGGCGGAGCGACGCGCATAGCGCGGTCGTATACGCGCCTCGCGGGCCCGGGCGCAAGCCCCGTTTGGCCGGTGATCGTCACGGCCGGGCCACGTCGTCGTGGCGGTCGCGTCGCGGGGCCGGTCGCGTCGCGCCGGCGCCCGTGTTACTCCCGCCCCGCCATGCGCCGCGCCAAGATCGTCTGCACCCTGGGCCCCGCCTCCAACACCGCCGAGCGGATCGGCGAGCTGATCGACGCCGGGCTCGACGTCGTGCGCCTCAACTTCTCCCACGGCGCCCACGCCGACCACGCGGCGCTCCTGGCCACGGTCCGGGCCGAGGCCGACAAGCGCGGGCGCGCGATCGCGATCCTGCTCGACCTCCAGGGCCCCAAGATCCGCGTCGGCAAGTTCGCCGACCCGGCCGGCGTCGAGCTCAAGCCGGGCGCGCCGTTCACGATCACCACCGACACCAGCGTCGTCGGCGACGTGCACCGGGTCTCGACCACCTACGGCATGCTGCCGCGCGACGTCCGGGTCGGCGACCAGATCCTGCTCGACGACGGCTACCTGTCGCTCGCGGTCACCTCCGTCAGCGACCGCGAGGTCGCGACCGTGGTCGTGGCCGGCGGGATCCTCAAGAACAACAAGGGCATCAACCTGCCCGGCGTCGCGGTGTCGGCGCCGGCCCTGTCCGAGAAGGACAAGCTCGACATCGAGTGGGGCCTGCGGATGGGCGTCGACTACGTCGCGCTGTCGTTCGTGCGCACCCCCGAGGACGTGCTCGAGGCCAAGCAGCTGCTCACCGTCGACGGCGTCTGCATCCCGGTGATCGCCAAGATCGAGAAGCCGCAGGCGGTCGACCGGCTCGGCGCGATCATCGCCGCGTCCGACGGCATCATGGTCGCGCGCGGCGATCTCGGCGTCGAGATGGGCCCGGAGAAGGTGCCCCTGATCCAGAAGCGGATCATCGACGAGACCAACGCCCACGGCAAGATCGTCATCACCGCGACCCAGATGCTCGAGTCGATGATCGTCCAGCCGCGCCCGACCCGCGCCGAGGCCAGCGACGTCGCCAACGCCGTCCTCGACGGCACCGACGCGCTGATGCTCTCGGGCGAGACCGCGTCGGGCAAGTACCCGGTCGAGGCGGTGCGCACGATGGCGCGGATCATCGGGGAGATCGAGCAGAGCGCGTATTACCGCCAGAACCTCGACCTGCCGCAGCTCGACCTCGCGGTCAGCGCCAACGCCGTGGCCCACGCCGCGGTCATCGCCGCCAAGAAGATGAAGGCCCGCACGATCGTGGTCGTGTCGGACTCGGGCGGCGCCGCCCGGCTGATGAGCGAGTACCGCCCCGAGGCCCGGATCGTGGCGCTCACCACCTCGGACGTGCAGTTCCGCCGCCTGGCGCTGGTCTGGGGCGTGACCCCGGTGCTGATCACGCCGTCGGTGTCGACCGAGGAGCTGATCGACGGCGTCGAGCAGATCCTGGTGGCGCGGAACCTGGCCCGGTCCGGCGATCACGTGGTGATCACCATGGGCGTCCCGGTCGGCGCCGGCCTGTCGACCAACCTGCTCAAGATCCATCAGATCGCGTAGATACGCGAGGGTTCAGCGGAATCCGGAAGGACCAATGGTTGAACCAGTGGTCTGTTCGGCTTGTGGCGCCCCATGCGGCGCGCTAGCATCGTCGCAGTGAAGGCGACGTCGGCCACCGCCGAGGAGAACCTGGGCATCGCCTTGGGCGCGGTCCTCGTGGGGAAGTACCGCATCGACGCGATCCTCGGCCAGGGCGGCATGGGCGTGGTCGCGCGCGCCACCCACCTGCACCTCAACGAGACGGTCGCGATCAAGTTCCTGCGCGCCGACATCGCCGGTGATCACGAAGCCAACCAGCGGTTCCTGCGCGAGGCCCACTCGGCCTGGAAGCTGAAGAACGAGCACGTCGCGCGCGTGCTCGACGTGGGCTCGGTCGACGACGGCTTGCCGTACCTGGTGATGGAGTACCTCGAGGGCATCGACCTCGACGGCATGCTCGAGCAGAGCCAGCGGGTGTCGCCGCCGCTCGCGGTCGAGTTCATCGTCCAGGCCTGCGAGGGTCTGGCCGAGGCCCACGCCCTCGGGATCGTCCACCGCGACGTCAAGCCGTCGAACTTCTTCGTCACGTGGCGCCCCGACGGGTCGCCGCTGGTCAAGCTGCTCGACTTCGGCATCTCCAAGGTCGTCGACTCGCTGGACGTGTCGCTGACCCAGACCCAGTCGATGCTGGGCACGCCGGCGTACATGTCGCCCGAGCAGATGCGGTCGGCGCGCACCGTCGACGCGCGCACCGACGTGTGGTCGCTGGGCGCGGTGCTGTTCGAGCTGATCGAGGGCGTCCGGCCGTTCGAGGCCGAGAGCTTCTCCGAGATGTGCGTCAAGGTCGCGGTCGATCCGCCGGCGCCGTTCACCGTGCCGGTGCCGCCCGGTCTCGACGCGGTCATCCGCCGCTGCCTCGAGAAGAAGCCTGACGCGCGGTACGCGAACGTCGCCGAGGTGGCCGGCGCGCTGGCGCCGTTCGCGCGCGATCCGCACGCGGCCGCCGCCGCGGTCGAGCGGATCGAGCGCCGGCTGCAGCGCCCGTCGGTGCCGAACCTGAGGCTCGAGGGCGGCAGCGCGCCGGTGGCGGCGGCCCGGACCGACGCGACCCCGCTGCCGTACGCGCCCCGCAAGACCACGCCCTGGGCCGGCGGCGGCGCGGTCGCGTCCGCCGCCGCGGCCACGCCCACGCCCTGGGTCGCGCCGGCGTCGAGCGCGGCGATGGTGCCGCCGGTCGAGGACCTCACCCAGACCGCGTTCACCACCCGCCCGTCCGCGCCGATCACCACGCCGAAGCGGATCGGCCGCATCGCCGCGATCGCGGTGGTCGTCGCCGGGATCGCGATCGCCGCGATCGCCCTGACGGCGGGCGGCGGATCGGCCTCGGCGCCAGCGCCGGGGCCCGCCTCGGGCTCCGCACCGCCGCCCAACACGGCCGGCAGCGCCGCCGGGGTCGACCCGACGGTCGGCACGGCCATCGGCACGGCCGAGCCCGTCGGGGCCACGGCGAACCGCGATCCTGACGTCGCCCCGGCCACCGGGTCGGACGCGGCGACCGGCGTCGGCCCGATCACCGGCTCCGGCGCCGCAGGCGCGGCGGCCGGCTCGGCCACAGGGACCGATCCTGTCGTCGACCCGACGGCTGGCTCGACCGCGGTCGTCCCCACGGCGGGCACGGGCGCGACCGGCACGACCTCGTCGGGCAAGCGCAACGGCAAGCGCGGCGGCAAGCGCGGCGGCGGCAAGCGCGGCGGCGGCGCCGGGAGCGACGCCGAGATCTACGGCACGCGCAAGTAGGCGCGGGCACGCCCCGACAGGCCCCCCACCTACGACCACCTGCGACGCGAGACTCCTGACGCGTCGACCTGCGCTCGAGCAAAGAAAATGACCAGCGCTGAGGTACGATGGCCGCGATGAGAGGCTCGGCGACCGCAGTGGTGCTCGCGTTCCTGGCGACGCTCGCCGCCGGGGCGATCGCGCAGCCGTCGGAGGCGGTCCAGAAGGCCGACGAGCTGTTCCAGCAAGGCCGGGCGTTGCTCGACGCCGGCGACGCCGTCGCCGCGTGCCCGAAGTTCGAGGAGAGCCAGCGCCTCGATCCCGGCCTGGGCACGTTGCTCAACCTGGCCGACTGCTACGAGCGCACGGGCCGGCTCGGCTCGGCGCTGACCGCGTTCAGGAGCGCAGAGGAGCAGGCCCGACGCCTCGGCGAGCGCAAGCGCGAGACCGCGGCCGCCGATCGCGCGCGGTCGCTCGAGGGCCGGGTGTCGCGGGTGACGATCACCGTCGCGGCCGGCGAGCGCTCGGAGGGCTTCGAGGTCCGGCGCAACGGCGCGATCGTGCCGGCGCTCGACTTCGGGCGCCCGATCGCGGTCGATCCCGGTCCGATCACGATCGAGGCGGTGGCGCCGGGCCGGGAGCCGTTCCGCCGCGCGATCGACATCTCGAGGACGCAGTCGCAGCACCAGGTCGACATCCCGGTGCTGGCGCCGACCCGCGCCGCGCCGCCGCCCGACGACCAGGTCACGCCGCCGCCGCCGCCGCCCCTCGTGGCCGCCACCGTCGACGCCGGCGCGGGCCGCCGACGTCTCGGGTACATCGTCGGCGGCCTCGGCGTGGTCGGGCTCGGCGCCGGGATCGCGATCGGCCTCAAGGCCAAGGGCGACTACGGCGATGCGAACTGTCCCGCGGGGACGTGCGCCAGTGCGGCCGACCTCGACCAGGCCAACGACGCCCGTCGGCTCGGCACCATCGGCACGATCGTCGGCGGCGTCGGCGTGGCCGCCCTCGCGACCGGCGTCGTGCTCTGGCTCACCGCGCCTCGGTCCCGCGCCGTCGAGATCGCGCCGACGGCGTCGGCCGACGGCGTCGGCGTCACGTTCGCCGGCAGGTTCTGACTCCGCCGCCCGCTTCAGCGGGGATCCGCTGGCGGGTGCTCGCTCGGCCCACACCGAGATTCTTGCGCTTTCGCCGTTGGATCGGGGTCGGTTTTCGGTACGGTGGGCGGAGGGGGACTCCATGACGTACGCTTCCATGCGTCGCGCGCTCTGCGCGTGCGCCAGCTTCTTGTTGCTCACCGTCGTCGCCTGCGACGACAGCCCGACGCAGATCATCGACGCCGCGGTCGACAGTCCGATGGGCTCGGACGGCTCCGTCGACACCGACAGCGACGGCGTCCCGGACAGCCTCGACAACTGCCCGCAGGACGCCAACGCCGATCAGGCCGACGGCGACGGCGACACCGTCGGCGACGTCTGCGACAACTGCCCCCAGATCGCCAACACCGACCAGGCCGACGCCAACAGCAACGGCGTCGGCGACGCCTGCGAGTCCGGCCTCGACACCGACGGTGACACGATCCCGGACGCGGTCGATAACTGCCCGGCCGACGCCAACACCGACCAGGCCAACAACGACGGCGACGCCCAGGGCGACGTCTGCGACCCCGACGACGACAACGACACCGTCCTCGACACCGCCGACAACTGCCCGCTCGCGGCCAACACCGACCAGGCCAACCACGACACCGACACGATGGGCGACGCCTGCGACGACGACGACGACGGCGACACCGTCGCCGACGCCACGGACAACTGCCCGGCCGTGTCCAACCCCGGCCAGGAGGACACCGACGTCCGCCCCGATCCGGTCGCGGTCATGGGCACCTTCGCGCCGCGGCCGGCGCCGGCCACGGTGGCGGTCAGCGGCGACGACGCCGTGTCCGGGGCGCTGCCGATCGGCTTCACCTTCGAGTTCTTCGGCGCGCCGGTGACCACGTTCAACGCGTCGACCAACGGCTTCATCACCTTCGGCGACACCGACAACGGCTGCTGCTCGGGCCAGGCGATCCCGGACGTGGCGGCGCCCAACGGCGTGATCGCGGCGTTCTGGGAGGACCTCAACACCGGGGCGGGCGGCACGATCACCTACGGCACGACCGGCACCTCGCCCAGCCGTGAGCTGGTGGTGTCGTTCAACGCGGTCGCGCACTACGGCGGCGGCAACCCGGTCACCGCGCAGATCATCCTCCACGAGACCACCAACGAGATCGAGATCCTCTGCACCGCGTGCACCAGCGACGGCGGTCAGCACACCCAGGGCGCCGAGAACTCGACCGGCACGGTCGCGGTCGGCCTGCCGGGCCGGGCCGGGACCTCGTTCTCGCTGACCAACGACGCGGTCCGGATCCTGCCGGCGTCGGTCACCCCCGACGGCGTCGGCGACGCCTGCGACGTGTGCCCGACCGTGGCCGACCCGGCCCAGACCGATGGCGACGGCGACGGTTTCGGCGACGCCTGCGACGTGTGCCCGGCCGTGATCGACATGGCCCAGCTCGACGGCGACGGCGACGGCGCCGGCGACGCGTGCGACAACTGCCCCGCCCTCGCCAACCCGACCCAGGCCGACTTCAACAACGACGGCATGGGCGACGCCTGCCAGGACACCGACAGCGACACCGTCCTCGACGACCTCGACAACTGCCCGGCCGACGCCAACACCGACCAGGCCGACAGCGACGGCATCGAGGGCCCCGGCGACGGCGTCGGCGACGTCTGCGACAACTGCCCGACCCTGCTCAACAGCGACCAGGCCGACATGGACGGCGACGGCGTCGGCGACGCCTGCGAGGACAGCGACGGCGACGGCCTGTTCGACAGCGAGGACAACTGTCCGGCGATCTCCAACCCGACCCAGGACGACGGCGACGGCGACGGCGTCGGCGACGTCTGCGACAACTGCCCGACCGCCTCCAACCCGACCCAGGCCGACGGCAACGGCAACGGGGTCGGCGACGTGTGCGAGGACGCCGACGGTGACGGCCTGTTCGACGCGGTCGACAACTGCCCGGCGATCTCCAACCCGACCCAGGACGACCTCGACGGCGACGGGCTCGGCGACGCCTGCGACCCCGACCTCGACGGCGACGGCGTCGCCAACGCCACCGATAACTGCCCGGCCGTGGCCAACCCCGGCCAGGCCGACTTCGACATGGACATGATCGGGGATGTCTGCGACGACAGCGACACCGACGGCGTCGTCGACGCGCTCGACAACTGCCGGTCGATCTCCAACCCGACCCAGCAGGACGGCGACGGCCTCGAGGGCGGCGGCGACGGCGTCGGCACCGCCTGCGACAACTGCCCCCTGGTGGCGAACCCGACCCAGCTCGACACCGACGGCAACGGCGTCGGCGACGCGTGCGAGGGCCAGACCTGCGCCACGCCGGTGGCCGACGGCTGCCTGGCCACGGAGATCTGCGGCAACGGCGCCGACGACAACTGCAACGGCCAGAGCGACGAGGGCTGCGCGTGCACGCCCGGCGCGGTCCAGTCGTGCTTCCGCGGCCCGCCCGGCCGCCGCGACGTCGGCGCGTGCATCGACGGCAGCCAGACCTGCAGCACCACCGGCCTGACCTGGGGCCCGTGCGTCGGCGGCCTGTCGCCCGGCGCCGAGACCTGCGACGGCCTCGACAACACCTGCAACGGCTGCGTCGACGACGCGCCCGGCTGCGGCACCGTCGCGCTGGCCTGCCCCGCGCCGGGCACGCTCCCCGACGGCGCGCCGTTCGAGAACTACGTCATCGACGCGACGTCGTTCTTCGCCGGGACGGTCACGGCGTGGAGCTGGGAGGTGACGGGCGGCCCGTGCGATCGGCTGTTCCTGACCACCACCAGCCCGGTGGCCCAGACCTTCACGCTGTCCGGCCAGAACACGCCGATCTTGACCCTGCGGCCGTCGCTGTCGGGCGACTACACGGTCAAGGTCCGGATCACGTCGAGCACCGGCGAGGTCTTCATCTGCACGTTCATCGTGCACATCGCCAACCCCGGCCTCCGGGTCGAGCTGTGCTCGGATCGCTCGGGCTCGACCGACATCGACCTGCACCTGCACCGCCCCGGGACCACGACCGACTGGTTCACCGCCACCGACGACTGCTACTACAGCAACTGCAAGGCCGGCTCCGGCACCCCGCCCAACTGGGGCTACGCCAACAGCCCGCTGGCCGAGTGCTCGGGCGGGCCCGAGGGCGCGCAGTGGACCACGCTCGGCTACTGCCGCAACCCGCGCCTCGACATCGACAGCATCACCAACAACGGCGTGCCCGAGAACATCAACGTCGACACGCCTGGCAACGGCGAGACGTTCCGGGTGATGACGCACTACTACAGCGGCACCGGCGTGGTGCACCCGATGATCAACATCTACTGCGGCGGCGAGCTGCGCGGCAGCTACGGCGCGCCCGGCAACCAGCTCACCAACTTCGACACGTCGGGCTCGTCGGCCGGTGACATGTGGCGCGTCGTCGACGCGACGATGATGGTGATCGCGGGCGTGACGGTCGGCTGCGACCTGACGCCGCTGCACCCGCCGGCCCAGACCACCGGCTACTGGGTCACCAACGACCGCCTGTACTGACGACTGACGCACGACCGGCGACGCCGGTGATCGAGCAAGGCCCGGCGACTGACCTCGCCGGGCCTCGTCGCGCCCGGGCGCGGGACGCCCGACCAGCGACGCCGGTGAACGAGCGAGGCCCGGCGCCTGACCCTCGCCGAGCCTCGTCGCGCCCGGAGCCGGACCCGGAGCCGGACCCGGACCCGAAGCCCGACCCGGACCAGAAGAACCCGGACCCCCGGGACCCGAAATCCGGCCCCAGCGCCCGGGGTCAATCCCCCAGCGCGCGGGCGCCGAGGCCGTCGAACACCACGGCGTCGGCCATCGCCAGGTCGGCGGCGCGCGGGCCGTGGACCGCCAGGCCGATCAGCGCCGGCGCGGCCGGGCTCTCGCCGTAGGTCGGGTCCACGGTCATCCAGCGCAAGCCGGTCCACGCGACCACCCACCGGTGGCGCACCAGGCGGTCGCCGTCGCGGCGCAGGCCGGTCACGACCCGGGTCGGGATGCCGGCGTCGTCGGCCCGGGCCACGAACTGCAGCGCGTGGGTGGTGCAGTCGCCGCGGGCCGCGGTGCGCGCGGCGCCGACGGTGGCCGCGGTCGCGCCGAGATCATCGATCACCGCCGCGGCGACCGTCGCGGTGAGCGCGGCGATCGTCCGCTCGCGATCGGGCCCGCGCGGGCCCGGCGGCAGGTCGCCGGGCGCGGCGGCGTCGAGCTCGACCCGCCAGCCGCCGGCCGCCGCCGCGCGGACGCGCTGGCCCGGCAGGTCGGGGATCGGCGCGCGCGCGTCCGGAAACCGGACCGCGGCCCCCGCCCCGTCGACCACCAGCGCGCTGCCGTCGACCACCTCGATCGGATCGAACCACGGCGCGCCTGCGCCGGGCGCGCGCCGGACCGCGGTGACCCCGTCGCCGCTCTCGATCCGCTCGGCCACGCCGTCGGGGCCGTAGGCGACCCGCGCGGTGACCGCCCCGCCGTCGATGCCCAGGGTCGCGCGCCAGGCGTCGGCGTCGGGCTCGAGCGTCAGCTCGGCCACGGCGAAGCCCCACCCGGCCAGGAGCACCGGCCCGTGGAAGCCGCCGGTGGTGGCCGCCCGCGCCAGCGCGTGCTCGAACGGCGTCGCCGGCGGCAGCTCGACCGCGGGCTCGCCGCGGACCTGCACGTCCCAGCCGCGCGCGGTCGCCACCGCGACCCCGCTGGCGTCGCCCCGCGTCAAGGTCACCCGGACCGGGCGATCGTCGGCGCGGTCGATCGCGAGGGTCAGCTCGTCGGTGACGACCAGGTCGCCGCGCCGCACGACGATGCGCTCGCGCCGCCACAGCCGGGCGCCGTCGTCGCGCTGCACGGCCTCCCCGATCAGCGCGCCGTTCCAGCGCAGGTCGTACGCGGCCTCGGGCGCGCGCGCGGCGACCTCGAGGTCGTCGACCCACACCGACCGCGCGACCGGCGGGGCGCAGCCCGCGACCACGAGCGCGATGACGGACGATCGGCGCATGCGAAAAAATGATCGTAGGACGAGGTCGCCCGCGATCGCAAACCCGGCGCGCGTCACCGCCCGGCCGAGCGGCCGGTCCACGCCTCGTACTCGCCGATGCGCCGCGCCAGCGCGGCCAGATCCTCGCCGGCGCGGCTGCGCTCCTCGGCCGCGACCACCAGCAGGCCCATCGCCGCTTGCAGGAACCGGCCCCCGGGCAGCGCCAGGTTGGCGCCGCGCAAGGCGTAGTCGCGGACCTCGTCGATCCGGAAGCCGACCTGGCCGATCTGGAGGAACGCGCCGTTGACCGCGACCGTGTCGGTGCCGACCGCGAGCGCCCGGTCGATCTCCTTCTTGGCGGCCCGGCCGCCGTCGCCGGCCAGCCCCGCCGACAGCCGACGCTTCGCGTCCTCGTAGACCTCGGGCCGCCCGATCGGCGCCGAGCGGGTGTACGGCGACAGCTGGTCGGCGATGCGCTTGGCGGCGTCGGGCCCGTCGGCCACGTGCAGCGCCACCTCGAGGTCGCCCAGCGCCAGCAGCAGATCGCGGTTGCGCGAGCGCCGGCGCGCCTCGGCCAGGCGCTCGAACGCGAAGTAGCCCAGGCCGGCGACGACGAAGATCCCGCCCGGGACCAGCGACAGCGCGCCCAGCGTGGCGCCGACCGCGGCCGCGCCCGAGGTCACGGCGGCGCTGGTCGGCGACCGCCCGATCAGCTCGACCCGGTCGAGCAGGCGCGCGTCGAGGCGGATCGCCGGGTTGCCCTGGGGCGCGATGACGAGCTCGCAGCCAGCGACCCCGATGCCGCTGCGCGGCAACAGCGCGAGCGACGGCGAGATCGCCGCATCGGCGGCCGCGACCGCTGCCCCGGTGGACATCTGGCCCAGTGTAGCAGGCGCGCCGGACTCCGCCGTTCGGCCCGGTGGTTTTCGCGGCGCCTCTGCTACAGTCCGGGCATGTCGGAGCCTGCGTCGCCCCCGCCCACGCACCTGGTCGATGTCCGGAAGGTCGTGGCGACCAGCGTCGCCATCGCCGTGATCGGCGCGCTGGGGGGCCTGGTCGCCTGGATGACCCCCAAGGCCGCGGCCCGCGAGGTCGCGGCGGCGTGCGGCAGCCTGGAGTCGTCGCCGACCAACCCGTCGCTCGGCGCCCTGCCCCGCCCGGCCCCCGACTTCGTGGTCACGACCCACGAGGGCAAGACCGTCCACCTGTCGGACTTCCGCGGCAAGGTCGTGCTCCTCAACTTCTGGGCGTCGTGGTGCAACGTGTGCAAGGCCGAGAAGCCGTCGCTGACGACGATGACCGAGGACCTGGCCGGCGGCGACTTCGCGGTCGTGACCCTGGCGTCGGACCGCAGCTGGGACGACGTCAAGAAGGCGCTGCCCAAGGGCGCGCCGTTCCAGGTCATGCTCGACCCGCCGCCCGACGACGACAGCAACATCGGCGCGATCGCCACGGCCTGGGGCATCAAGGCGGTGCCCGAGTCGTTCGTGATCGACAAGCAGGGCCGCATCCGCATGTACCTCATCAACAAGCGCGACTGGGACGCGTCGGTGACCGAGACCTGCCTGCAAGCCCTGATCGACGAGTGACATGGCCAAGATCCTGGTCGTCGACGACGAGCTCGATGTCGTGCGCATGGTGGTCCGGACGCTCGAGGCTCGGGGCCACAGCGTCGACGTCGCCCGCGACGGCGAGGCCGCGCTGGCGCTGATCGCCCTGTCGGCGCCCGACCTGCTCGTGGTCGACGCCAACCTGCCGCGCATCGACGGCGTCGAGGTGTGCCGGCGGCTGCGGGCCGACCCGGCGACGCGCGCCATGCCGATCGTCATGATGAGCGCGGCCTACGTCAGCCTGGCCGACGCGCTGACCGACGGCGGCGCCGACGAGCTGGTCATGAAGCCGTTCGTGCGCGAGACCCTGGTCAACAACGTCGAGCGGCTGCTCAAGCCGCGCCCATGACCACCCCCGGCCCCGGGCCCGGCGGCGCGGTCCCGTTCACGATCCTCACCGGCTTCCTCGGCGCCGGCAAGACCACGACGCTCAACCGGATGCTCGCGGCGCCCCACGGCCGCCGGATCGCGGTGCTGGTCAACGAGCTGGGCCGGATCGCGATCGACACCCGGCTGATCGTCGCGCGCGGCAGCGACGTGCTCGAGCTGGCCGGCGGCTGCGTGTGCTGCAAGGTCGACCTCAAGAGCGATCTGTGGGACGGCATCGCCGAGGTCGTGGCCCGGTCGAAGCCCGACCAGGTCGTGCTCGAGACCACCGGCATCGCCGAGCCCGCCGCGATCCTCGACAACCTCGGCCGGGTGCCGGCCGCGGTCCGCGATCGCATCGTGCCGGCCGGGACGATCGCGGTGGTCGACGCCGAGGCCGGCGCCGCGCAGCTCGACCGCCACGACGAGGCCCGGGGCCAGGTCGAGGCCGCCGATCGGGTGCTGCTGCGCAAGCTCGACCGCGCCGACCTCGGCCAGCACATGGCCGTCCGCGCGCGCGTCGCCGCGCTCGCGCCGACCGCCGAGGTCGCGAGCTTCCCCGACTCCGACGACGGCGCGGTGGCGCTGACCGCGTGGCTCCTGGCCGCGCGGGCGCCGCGGCCGACCTCGGGCCACGGCCACCGCCACCGCCACGGCCAGCTCAGCGCCGCGATCTTCGCCGATCCCACGCCGCTGGCCGGCGACGCGGTGCTCGCGGTGCTGCGCGAGCTCGGCGACCGGCTGGTCCGCGCCAAGGGCTTCGTGCGCCTGGCCGGCGACGTCGACGCCGGCTTCGTCGAGCGCGCCGGCGCGGTGCTCGAGCTGCGACGCGGCCTGCCGTGGCCGGGCCCGCCGCGCACCGAGCTGGTCATGATCGGCGACGACCTCGACGAGAGCGCGTTGCGCCGGGCGCTGTGGGCGTGCCGGGTCGGGACCTGACCCGGCCGGCGCGCGCGCCCGGCCTCACAGGCTGCCGGTGAGCAGGAACCAGGTGTCGGTCTGGCCCTTCGCGGCCAGGCCCCGGGCCACGCCCACCTCGAACGTCCCGGGCACGAAGTAGCCGACGATCGTGTCCAGGCGCAGCGCGGCGCCGACGGTGGGCTTGACCGCGTCGAGCGTGGGCTCGCCGTCGTAGGCGGCGCCGACGTCGACCAGCCCGGCCAGGTGGACGCGGCGCAGGTAGACCGGCAACGTCGACGCGCCGCGCTCGATCGTCGCCAGCTGGTGGCGGTACTCGAGGTTGGCCAGGTGGAAGGTGTTGCCGGCGACCGCCCGCACCGGGTACCCGCGCAGGTAGCCGGTCGAGCCGGTCCGGGTCGAGTCGATCACCGCCTGCACGACGTCCTGCACCGGCACGCCGCCGAGGCCGTAGCCGCCGCCGCGCGACAGGTCGCTGACCCGGGTCGCGCCGGCCACCCGCACCGCCAGCGCCGGCGTGTCACCCCACGGCAGCTTGTAGTAGCCGCGCCAGAACCAGTTGACCGTCAGCGCCCGCTGGCTCGCGCCCAGCGCCGGATGATCGAGGCGCAGCCCCAAGGACAGCTCGTGGCCCTCGGTCGGCCCCAGGTTGTACAGGTAGCCGCGGCTGTTGCCGTAGCTGACCCGGGCGCCGAGCCCGGCGTTGACGAAGTCGGACCGCGGCACGCCCGGCAGCGTCTGGGTCGGATCAGCGATCGTCGACGGCGCGTCGGCGCGTCGGACCCAGTCGACCGCGTAGTCGAACGACACCGCGAGCGCGCCGTCATCGGTGCGGCGGACCGGGACGCCGAACCCGACCGAGCCCGACAGGATCTCCTCGTCCCACGGCCGCGACCGCCCGTCGATGCGGATCGACGTGCGGTGGGCCAGCGTGCGGGACGCGGCCGCGCGCAGGCCGTAGCGCGCGCCGCCGTAGCCGTAGGCGCCGCCGACGTTGACGTCGCCGCGCTCGAGCTCGACGGTCGTGACCAGCGTGTAGGCGTGGAGGCCGGCGACGTCGGCGCCCGAGGTCGCGGCGGTCGCGGCCTGGCCGAACGTGCCGAGCGTGAGCTGGGCGGTCCACGCGCGCGGCGCCAGGGTCTCGAGCGCGCGGTACGGGCGCGGCGCGCTCACCTCGGCCTCGTCGTCGGGCACCACCGTCGGCGCCGGGCGATCGTCGACGTACGGCCGGGCCGGCGCCCACTGGCGCGGATCGAGCGCGAGCTCGTACAGATCCTGGCCCGAGCCGACGAAGTCGAGGTACGCGAGGCGCTGGCTGTCGGGCGACACCGCCATCTCGAACACGTGCCCGGTGAGGTTGGTGACCTGCCACAGCGCCCTGGTGGCCAGGTCGTGGGCGAAGACGTTGGCGACGCCGGTGCGGTCGCTGGTGAAGTACAGGTAGCGGCCGTCGGGCGACCACCGGGGGTTGTCGTCGAGCGCGCGATCGTCGGTGATCGGCTCGACCGCGCCGGTGCCGACGTCGACGACCAGCAGATCGCGGGCGCCGCCGGCGCGCCAGGCGATGAACGCCAGCCGCCGGCCGTCGGGCGACCACGCCGGCATGAACACCTGGTCGTAGCGACCGGCGCCGGCCCAGATCCGGCGGCGCGCCTCGGGCTGGCGCCGCGACACGACCCACAGCTCGCTGGTGCTGCGCCCGTTCTTCGAGTACGCGACCAGGTCGCCGTCGGGCGACAGCGCCGGATCGCGCGCGCGCTCGGCCCGGGTCAGCAGCGTCGTGCGGCCGCTGGTCGGATCGTGCTGGACCAGGTCCTGGAACGCGTAGACGTCCCGGTAGAACTGGGTCTGCTCGAGGACGATCACGCCGTCGCTGTCGACGTCGAAGCCGCCCATGCGATCGAACGCCGCGACCGGGCGCGCGCTGCGGTGATCGCCGCCGGCCGGGATCGCCTTGATCTGCTCGCGGCTGAGGCCGTCGTTCTCGGTGAACCACAGCTCGCGCCCGTCGGCGGTGTAGCGCGGGTTGCGCGCGAACTCGCCGACCACCGACAGCCGGCGCCCGGCCCGGGGCCGCCGCCGCTCGACCGCCTCGAGCTGCAGGGTCGCGTGATCGCGCAGCTGCCGGTGCCAGGCCGGGTACAGCTCGTCGAAGGTGTGGCCGATCGCCGCCACCAGCTGCCGGTTGGTGCCGAACGGCACGGTCGAGCTGCCGCTCGACCACGACATCCGCCGGGCGGCGTCGTCGCCGAACCGATCGAACACGTACTTGAGGAAGTGCGAGCCGTAGAGGTACGCCGCGTTGCCGCGCGGGAACTTCAGCGGCGAGTTGGTGAACTCGTCGAGCCGGAGATCGTCGCCGGCGAGCACCGGCACCCGCAGGTAGGCGTCGAACAGCGCGGCCCGCGTGCGCCCGGCCGACGAGCGCTTGCTCTCCTCGTAGGTCGCCAGGCCCTCGATGATCCAGCGCGGCATGACCTGGTTGGGCGCCCAGGTCTTGCCGAAGATGCCGTTGTAGTAGCGGGCCAGGCCGCCGATCGAGTCGAGGTGGAGGATGTGCGTGTACTCGTGGGCGAACAGCAGGTACAGCCAGTCGTCGTGATCGGCCAGGACCGAGCCCGAGTTGGGCGCGCTGGCGTACAGCGTCACGGCGTTGCGCGGCAGCACGTTGGCGAAGCCGTTGGCGCCGTCGTTGTCGTCGATCAGGACGATGTGGGTCTTCTCGGCCGGCGCGTGATCGAGCACGGGCGCCAGCACGCGGTGCGCGCGCTCGGCCAGGACCGCGATCCGCCGGCCGACGTCGGCGAGCGGCGCCGCGAAGTGGACGGCGAAGTGCTCGCTCTCGACCGTCTGCCACACGCGCTCGGGATCGCCGGCCGCCGCCGGGCGGGCCAGCGCGGCCACGACCGCCGCGACCGCCGCGACCGCCGCGACCGCGTGCGCACGCCGGAGCATCGGCCGCATTGTAGTAGAGTCCGTCACCATGTGGATCCCCAAGGTCGCCCTCGCCGCTCTGCTCGCCGCCGCCGCCTGTGGCGGCAAGTCCCGCCCCCCGGCCGACAAGCCGACCGACGGCGCGCCGGCCGACAGCCCGGCCGCGCCGACCGCCCTCGACGTGAGCAAGCTCGGCACCAGCTGCGGCGCCGACGGCGCCTGTCCCGACGGCATGACCTGCGCGCGCTTCTACGGCATCGCCGGCCCGTCCGGCCCCGAGTTCTCGAGCTGCGAGGTCGCCTGCGCCGGCGGCAAGGGCTGCCCCGCGGGCACCGACTGCGTGACGATCGCCGACGGCCCCGGCGCGGTCTGCCGCGCGCCCTCCGTCGCCGAGTAGCCGCCGGCCGCGCCCCGCGTGGAGGGCGGCCGGCGCGCGTCGGTCAGCGCAGCGAGCCGGCCGGCACGCCCAGCTCGACCGCGAACGCCGTCACCGCGGCCCGGATCTCGGTCGCGGTCGCCAGCTTCATCACCCGCGGCACCAGCACCCGCAGGTCGGCCAATGAGACCGCGCGGATCACGCCCTTGACCTCGGGGATCGCCACCGCGCTCATCGACAGCTCGGTGACGCCGAGCCCGAGCAACACCATCGCCGCGAGCGGGTCGGCCGCCATCTCGCCGCACAGGCTGACCGGGATGCCGGCCTCGCGCCCGGCGGCGGCGGTGTCGCGCAAGAGCCGCAACAGCGCCGGGTGCAGCGGCTCGTACAGGTACGAGACCAGCTCGTTCACGCGATCGACCGCCATCGTGTACTGGATCAGGTCGTTGGTGCCGATCGAGAAGAACGCGCTCTCCTTGGCCAGCAGGTCGCCGATCATCGCCGCGGCCGGCATCTCGATCATGATGCCGACCTTGACGTCCTCGTCGAACGGGATCCCCGCGTCCCGGAGCTCGGTCTTGACCGACTCGATCACCGCCTTGGCGTCGCGCAGCTCGCCGACGCCGGAGATCATCGGGAACATGATCCGCAGCTGGCCGTGGGCGCTGGCCCGCAGCAGGCCCCGGAGCTGGGCCCGGAACAGCGGCTGGCCCAGCTCGGCCAGGCACAGGCGGATCGAGCGCAGGCCCAGCGCCGGGTTGACCTCGTCGAGGGCGACCTCCTCGAGGAACTTGGCCAGCTTGTCGGCGCCCAGATCGAACGTGCGCATCGTGACCGGCCGCCCGGCCATGCGCTCGAGCACCTCGACCGCGGTGCGGTAGTGGGTCTCCTCGTCGGGGATCTCGTCGCGGCCCATGAACAGGTACTCGGTCCGGTACAGGCCGATGCCGACCGCGCCGTGCTCGAGCGCGCCGTCGATCTCGTCGGGCCCGTCGATGTTGGCGTAGAGCTGGATCGCGACGCCGTCCGAGGTCGTGGCCGGCAGGTCGCGGTTGCCGAGCCGCTGCTCCTCGAGCGCGACCTGCTTGCGTTGCGCGTCGCGGTACTGCCCGACCGTGGTCGCGGTCGGGTTGACGATCACGACGCCGGCGCCGCCGTCGACGATCAGCAGATCGTCGTCGAGCACCAGCTCGGTGATGTCCTCGAGCCCGACCACCGCCGGCAGCTCGTGCGCGCGGGCGATGATCGCGGTGTGCGAGGTCTTGCCGCCGGCGTCGGTGATCAGGCCCGCGACCGCGTGCTTGTGCAGCTGCGCGGTGTCGGCCGGCGACAGGTCGTAGGCGACGACGATCGCGTCGGGCGGCGGCTTGAGCGGGCCGGTCTCCTTGCCGAGCAGGTTGCGCAGCACGCGCTCGCCCACGAAGTCGACGTCGCTGCGGCGCTCGCGGAAGTAGTCGTCCTCGATCGCGTCGAAGACGCCGCGGATGTCGCCGACCGCCTTGGTCAGCGCCCACTCGGCGTTGATCAGCTCGCCGTTGATGTAGCGGATCGTCGCGTCGACCAGGTGCTCGTCGTGGAGCATCAGCTGGTGGGCGGTGATGATGTGGAAGTCGCTCGAGGCCTCCGCCTCGGCCAGCTTGCTCTTGATCTTGGCCAGCTGCTTGTCGGACGAGGTGATGGCCTTGTGCAGGCGCGCGACCTCGGCGTCGACGTCGTCCGCCTCGACGTGGTAGCGCGGCTCCTTGATCAGATCGCGCCCGACCAGGAACGCGCGCCCGATCGCGATCCCGACCGAGACCGCGACGCCCTCGCGCCGGATCTCGCCGGTCGGCCGCTCGCGCGACGGCTCGCGCTCCCCCATCGCTCAGCGCTCCTCGCCGAACTTGTCCTCGACCAGCTTGGCCAGCGCCGCGACCGCGTCGGGCGCCTGCGGCCCCTTGGCCCGGATCACGATCGTCGTCCCCTTCGACGCCACCAGCATGAGCACGCCCATGATGCTCTTGCCGTTGACCTCGTGCCCGTCCTTCTCGACGGTGACGTCGGACGGGAACTTGCCGGCGATCTGCACGAACTTGGTCGCGGCCCGGGCGTGGAGCCCGAGCTCGTTGGCGATCGTGATCGCTCGCTCAGCGTGGTCAATGGCCATGTCATTCCCCTCGATCGACGTCACGGTGCCGGACCAGGATGTCCCAGTCGCCGCCGAGCCGCCGGCGCAGCTCCTCGACGATCGCGACCGACCGATGTCGGCCCCCCGTACACCCGACCGCCACGGTCACGTACAGCTTGCCCTCTTGCTGGAACTGCGGCAGCGAGAACCGCAGCAGGCTCTCGACCCGCTCGATCAGCTCCTCGCCCAGGGGCGAGGCGCACACGAACTTGGCGACGTCGGGATCGCGCCCGTCGAGGTGGGTCAGGGTCGGCTCGAAGTACGGGTTGGGCAGGAACCGCACGTCGAAGACCAGGTTGAACTCGATCGGCACGCCGTGCTTCCACCCGAACGACACCATCGTCACCGCCAGCTTGCCGGTGCCGCCGTAGCGATCCTGGATGATCGCCTTGAACTGGTGGGTGTTGAGGTTCGAGGTGTCGACCACGGCCGCGCCGATCCGCAGCGTGGCCAGGAGCTCGCGGTCGCGGCGGATCCCGTCGGTGACCTGATCGCCCGACAGCGGGTGGCGTCGACGGGTCTCGGAGAACCGCCGCACGAGCACGTCGTCCTTGGCGTCGAGGAACATCACCTCGAGCCGATGACCGGCGCTGCGCAGCTTGGCCAGCTCGGCCTGCCAGGCGTGCAGGTACCGGCGCTGGCGCGAGTCGATCGCCACGGCGAGCTTGTCGGCCTGGCCGTCGCGGGCCAGCGACTCGACCAGCTCGGTCATGAACGTCACCGGCAGGTTGTCGACGCAGTAGTACTCGATGTCCTCGAGCGCGCGCAGCGCGGTCGACTTGCCCGCGCCCGACAGTCCGGTGACGACGACGATCTGCATCGCCTACTCGATCACGTCGACGTCGAAGCCGGTCTGGGGCCGGGCCTCGGCGATCGCGCGGTTGAGACGGTCCTGGAACTCGCGGGCCGAGTGGTGGCCCTGGAACTTGAGCAGCTGGTTGCGGGCCGCGACCTCGATGATCGTCGACAGGTTGCGGCCGGGCCGCACCGGCAGGCGCACCATCGGCACCTGCACGTCGAGCACCGTGTAGCAGCGCTCGTCGAGGCCGAGCCGGTCGTACTCCTCGTTGGCGTCCCACTCGACCAGCTCGACCACCAGCTCGACCTTCTTGGCCTCGCGGATCGCCGCGACGCCGAACAGGTCCTTGATGTTGATGATGCCCAGCCCGCGGATCTCCATGTGGTGGCGGATGATCCCGGAGCCCGAGCCGAACACGAACCCGGCCTTCTTGCGGATGATGACGATGTCGTCGGCGACCAGCCGGTGGCCGCGCACGACCAGATCGAGCGCGGTCTCGCTCTTGCCGATGCCGCTGGGGCCGAGCAGCAGGATGCCGATCCCGAGCACGTCGAGCAGGACCCCGTGGATCGAGGTCTCGGGCGCCATGCGCTCCGCCAGCCAGCCGGTGATGCGCACGATCAGATCCGAGGTCACGAGCGTCGACGCCACCACCGGCACGTCGTGCTGATCGCACGCGGCCACCAGCTGCGGCGGGACCGCCAGCCCGCGGCTGACCAGGACCGCGGCCGGCGACGACGCCAGCATCGTCGCGATCGCCAGCTCGCGCGCGGCCTGATCGCAGCCGTCGAGGTAGTTGATCTCGGTGCCGCCGAGGATCAGCAGGCGCCCGTCGTGGAGCTGCTCGTTCCAGCCGGTCAGCGCCAGCCCCGGCTTCTGGATGCGCGGCGCGCGGATCGGGCGCCCGGCGCCCGTCGCGGTCGTGAGCACCCGGGCCTCGAGGCCGAGGTCGGCGCCCAGCAACTCCCCGACCGTGACCGCCGCCGCCATCAGTACTTGGCGTCTTCCTCGGCGATCACCGCGAACATGCCGTCGGCGTCGGGCGCGTCGAGCAGCCGCTTGCGGAAGCCGTGATCCTTGAAGACGCGGCTGATGCGCGCGAGCGCCTTCAGGTGCGCCCCGGTCGACGACTCCGGCGCGACCAGCACGAAGAACAGGAAGGTCGGCTGCTTGTCCATCGCGTCGAAGTCGACGCCGTCCCGGATCCGGCCCAGGCACGCCACGATCTCGGTGACGCTGCTGAGCTTGCCGTGGGGGATGGCGACGCCCTCGCCGATCGCGGTCGACGCCAGCTGCTCGCGATCGATCAGCACACGGGTCAGGCTCGCGCGATCGATGCGCGGGTGCTGGGCGGCGATGTGCGCGGCCAGCTCCTCGAGGATGGCGCGCTTGCCGACCCCGGCCAGGGCCGGCACGATCATGTCGCGCCCGATCAGATCGACGATCTTCATGGCTCGGTGGCGCCCACCCTATCACGGGCGCGGGCCGCGCACAGGAACCGCGGCGGCCACCAATCGATCGCGCCACGGCGGCGGCCGGGGCCTCCGCCCGGGCCTCCGCCCCCCTCGCACACCCTCCGGCGCCGTCGCCACCGATCGGCGGGCGCAAGGCCCGCCGCCCAACGAGCTCAGGCGCTGGCGGGGGTCTCGATCAGGCCGTACTTGCCGTCGTCGCGCCGGTAGACCACCGAGATCCGCCCCTCGGCCTCGGTCGACCGGAACACCAGCACCGTCTCGTGCGCCAGGTTCAGCTGGGCGATCGCGTCCGAGACCGTCATCGGGTTGGCGTGGAACGACTCGGTCCGCTCGACCGAGTACGCCGGCGGCTCGGGCGGGTTGGTCGCCGGCTCCGCGTGGGCGAAGGCCTCCTCGACGATCGAGTGCGACCACGGCAGCGGCTCGACGTGGTGCGGGCGGACCCGCTGCTCCTCGACCTTGCCCTTGTACCGGCGGACCTGGCGCTCGATCTTCGCGATGACCAGGTCGACCGAGGAGTACATGTTCTCGGTGGTCTCGTGGCCGGCGACGGTCAGCCCGTTGTGCAGCTGGAAGTTGACGTCGACGCGATGGTTGTGACGCTCCGTCGAGAACACGACGTGACAGCCGATCGGATCGGGCAGGTACTTGCGCACCCGATCCATGCGCTCACGCGCGTACGACTTGAGGGCCTCCGAGGGTTCCATGTGCCGGAACACGACCGAGAACTGCATTTGACCTCCGTGCCTTGGTTCGATCACCAGTGTAACGCCGCGCGCGCGACGCGAAAGGCGGCATCGTCGATAGTTCGTCACCTCGACGTCATCTCGTGGCGACGAGACGAGTAGCCGGCCGGCGCCCTTCCCTCGTCGGGCCCCCGGCGCTACGATCTCGCGCGGCAGGGGCGCACGAAGGCGAGGCCGGCGCGGGGCTTGTCCTCGCGACCTCTTCGGTCGAGCGCCAGGTCGACGCGCCCAGCGTCTCGCGTCGCGGGTTGGGGCCCGATCGGGGCGTGCCCCCGAGAGACCGACCTGGTCTCGATGAGCCCCCGAGGCCTGGCGACAGCCCCCCCTGAAGACTCAGAGCTTGTCAGTTTTTCGGTCGAGCACCGAGCCGCGCGCCGGGAGTCTCGCGTCTCGGAGGGGAGGCTCGTCGGGGCTTGCCCCCGACGAGGGGAGGCCTGGCGACAGGCCTCCCTGAAGACTCAGAACAGCGCGCGCAGCGCGGTCAGGTCCGACAGGATGACCTTGCGGCCGTCGGTGACGATCAGCCGCTTGCGCTTGAACTGCGACAGCGTCAACGACACGGTCTCGCGGGTCGACCCGATCAGGTTGGCCAGCTCCTGGTGGGTGATCTTCATCGCCACCAGCTTGCCGCGGACGTCGTCGACGCCGTACTCGTCGGCGAGCAGGAGCAGCTGCTCGGCCAGCTTGGCCGAGACGTCGCGGAACACCAGCGCCTCGAGCTTGTTCTCGAGCTCGTGGCGGCGGGTGATCACCGCGCGCGCGACCGCGGTGGCGAGCGCCGCGCTCGACAGCAGGATGCGCTCGAAGTCGGCCTTGTCGACCTCGGCCAGGAGCGCGTTCTCGACCGCCTCGGCCATCTCGGTGCGGGCGGCGACGCCGATGAGGCAGCTCTCGCCGAACATGTCGGCCGGGCCGCAGTAGCCCAGCGTCAGCGACTTGCCGTCGCGGGTCACCTTGCAGATCTTCAGGCGCCCGCCGCAGACGAAGAACAGCGAGCGGCTCGGATCGCCGGGCAGGTAGACCACGTCGCGGCGCCGCACCTCGCGCAGCTCCACCTTCTCGGCGAGCCGGGCCAGGACGTCCGGGCCGGCCTCGGCGAGGACCGCGACCTTCTTCAGGTACCACAGCGTCCGCTTCGGATCGGTCACGGCCGCAACGTACCAGAACCGCGCCGGGCCGGGGGCGCGAACGGCCCGGGGCTGCGCCAGGCGATCGCGAAGCCGCCGAGCGACAGCGCCGCGGCCCCGGCGATCATGAGCCACGGGTCGCGCTCGACGGCGCGGGCCAGCGCCGGCACCAGCCGTAACCCGAGCAGCGCGACGATCAGGTTGTTGGTGGCGTGCAGCGCGATCGCCGGCCAGATCGAGCGGGCCCGGGCCGCGAGCGCACCCGCCACCGCGCCGAGGATCGCGGTCGCGACCATCCGCGCCGGCTCGAGGTGCAGGAGCGCGAACACCAGCGTCGACAGCGCGATCGCCAGCCCGCGCCCGAGCCGCGGCGTCAGCCCGCCGGCGAGCAGCCCGCGGTGGGTCAGCTCCTCGCTCACCGCCGGCACGATCACCATCGTGATCATCACGACCGCCACGCTGGGCTGGTCGGCGAACAGCGCGGTCGACCAGGCCCGGACCTCGTGCTCGCGCTCGGTCAGCCGCACCACCGGCGCCGCGGCGTGGAGCGCCAGCAGCCACAGCCCGGCGCCGCACACGATCGCGCCGACCACCGCGCCCGCCCGCGGCCGCGTCAGCCCCAGGTGCGCGCGATCGACCTCGTGCACGCGCGCGATCGCCAGCGGCACCAGGCCGAGCCCGACCGCCAGGGCGATCGCGCCCGAGACGCGATCGGTGCCGATCAGGATCGCGACGCCGTACATGGTCGCGATCGCCAGCGCGTAGGTCGCCAGGGTCGTGCCCAGCGTCAACGGCTCGCCGGGCCCGTGGTACAAGCGTCGGGTGAAGTTCTGGGTCGGGCTCGCCATCGGCGCTGCGCTCGGCGCGAGCGCAATGTACCTCGGCCTGAAGCGGCCATGGCGCGGCGCGCCCGCCCCACCGCCGGTGGCCGCGATCGCACCGCCGCCGGTCGACGCCGGCGTGGCGCCGACCGGCAAGAAGAAGCGCGGCAAGCGCGTCGCGACGACGTCGTCCGCGGGCGGCGCGGCCGAGCGCGAGGTCGACGACGACGTGGTCCTGACCGACGCCGATCGCAAGGTCGAGTGGCGCGGCGACGCGGTCGCGGCGCCGCCGCGGCTGATCGACATGGAGGCCGCGGACGCGCGCGCGCTCGACGACGACGAGATCGCCGCGGGCATCGCCGGCGGCTCGCGGGCGGTGGTCGACTGCATCAAGGACGCCGCCGGCCCGGCGCCGCTGTCGGGCGAGGTCACGCTGAAGATGCTGGTCGGCGGCGACGGGCGGGTCACGAAGGCCCGGGTCCGCGCGGCGGTCTACCTGCACGAGCACGGTCTCACGGCCTGCGCCCGGCGCGCTGCGCGCGGCTTCAGCTTCGCGGCGACCGGCGCGCCCACGGTCGTGACCGCGCCGTTCTACCTCAACTGACCGACCGGCCCCCGTCGCCGACCGCGGCGCGCGCGCCCGCTCCGCCGCGCGGCGCAGATCGCCCACGCGCGCGGGGCGTGCCGTCGTGGGTTACTGCATCCAGTCCGGCGTCGGACCTGCGGTGCCGCTGCCGGTCCCCGAGCCCGAGCCTGTCGGCGGCTTGGCCGACCCCGAGCCGCTGCCCGTCGCCGAGCCCGTGCCCGTGCCGGTCCCCGTCGGCGGCTTGGCCGAGCCCGTGCCGCTGCCCGTCGCCGAGCCCGTGCCGGTGGCGGAGCCGGCCCCGGTTCCTGTCGGTGGCTTGGCCGAGCCGGTCCCCGTGCCGGTCCCCGAGCCGGTGCCGGTGCCCGTGCCGGTCGGCGTCGCCGAGCCCGAGCCGGACCCCGTGCCCGTGCCGGTCGGCGTCGCCGAGCCGAGCCCGAGCCCGAGCCCGAGCCCGTGCCCGTGCCGGTCCCCGCGCCCGAGCCCGAGCCGGTCCCGGTGGGCGTCGCCGAGCCCGAGCCCGAGCCCGTGCTCGAACCCGAGCCCGAGCCCGTGTCCGAGCCGCTGTCGGAGCCGGCCGAGGACCCGGAGCCGCTGCCGGCGGTGCGCACCGCCAGCTCGCCGTTCGCGGTCGCGGCCAGCACGTCGCCCTCGACGGCGAAGTCGCCGGTCGCGATCTGCCCCGTCCACGGCGAGAAGCCGCGCTTGCGCAGGTAGACCCGCACGACGCTCTTGGCCGCCTGGGCCCGCGTCAACGGGACGTCGGCCGGCGTGACCTTGCCGGTGCTGACGCCGTCGATCGCGATGTCGGCGCCGGCCGGGGTCGAGGTCACGTGGATGAGCTTCGACATCACCTCGAGCTTGGCGCTCGCGGTCTTGTCACCGCCGGTGACCTGCAGCTCGCTGGTGAGGAACCCGGGCGCGCTGATCCGGATCGTGAACGCCTTGCCGACCTCGAGGTCGGCGGTGAACGGCACCGGGCCGCTCGCGCCGGTCTCGACCACCTCGACGGTGGCGTTGGGCACGTTGGCCTTGATGACGGTCGGCTCGGTCTCCACCTCCACCGCCGCGTCGGGCGCGAGCTCGGCGGCGTCGGCCGGTGCGACCGCCGCGTCGGGCGCGATCGCGGCGACCTGGCTGCCGGACGCGGTGCCCGCGGTCGGAGCCTCGGCGGGCCCGGCGTGCTTGCGCAGGACGAAGAACCAGACGCCGGCGGCGACGATCGCGGCCAGCAGCAGCCCGATGACCACGGCCGAGGCACCCTTCGACGACGTCGTCGGGATTGCGGTCGGCTCCGCGGGCGTCGCCGTGGCCTTGGCCGGGACGATCGGCGCCTTCGCCGCCGTGGCCGGCGCGGCGACCGCCGCGGGCCGGGACGCGGCCGCCTTGGCCGCGGCGATCGCCGGCTCGTCGGGCGGCGGGGTCGCGGGCGTGGCCACCGGCGCGGGCGGCGCCACCGGCACCGGCACCGCGTGGATCGGCGCGGTCACCGCCTGCGCGGCCGGGGCCTCGGTCGGCTCGGTCGCGGCGATGGCGCGCGGCGTCGCCCGGGGCGGCGGCTCCGCAGCCGGCGTCGGAGCTGGCGCGGGCGTCGGCATCGGCGCCGCCGTGGCGGCGACCAGCTCCTCGAGCGAGCGCACCTTGGTGGCCTCCTCGAAGGTCTCCTCGGGGAACTCGTCGGCGTCGCTGTGGAACGGCATCGGCCGCGGCAGCGGCGTGTTGTCGGTCCGCTCGTCGGCGAAGCCCGCCTTCGACGGGGCCATCTGCCCGAGCTTGGGCTTCGGCTCGCCGGCGAGCGCGCCCATCAGCGGCGACGGCGCGACCCGCGTCGGCGCGTCCATGAAGTTCTTGTTCGGCGGCGGCTCGGTGATCGGGGCCTGCCCCGAGGGGTGCCGCGCCTTCTCGGCCAGGATGCGATCGAGGATCGGCTGGCTGCCGTCGCCGAGGCGATCGAACCGAACCCCCATGCCGGGCGCGGCGTTGGGCCGGGTGGGATCGTTCTCGCGGGTCCAGACGACCGTGCCGTCACCGGTGATGAGCGGCGTGGCGTCGCGGAGCTGGAACTCGAACCGCATCTGGGTGCCGACGGCCAGCGGCTCCTTGGTGCGGATGAAGATCCCGCCGGGGCTCACGTCGGCCGCGTACCGCTCGATGAACTGATCGAGGGTCGCGCTCTTGAACTTGATCTTCAGCGTGACGGGAGCGCGCTTGGCTTGACGGGTGTTTGGATCCACCAGGGTTCTCCAGAATTCGACCGGCCATGTCCGATCTGCGGCGGGGACCGTCGCTCGGATCGCAACGCGTCGATATGTTTCATCTTAGGAGCATGACCCGCGAGATTGCAATGAACACGGCCCGCGAGCGCACGGGCGATCGCCGCGCCCACCCTCGCCCACACGCGCGCGGCGCCCGGGCCGCGATCGCCGTGGTCGCCCTGCTGGCGGTCGCCCGCCCGGCGCGCTCGGCCTACGGCCCGCCGCTCACCTCGCGAACCGGCGCCGTCGCTGCGGACGACCCCACGGCCAGCGCGGTCGGCGCCGCGGTCCTCGGCGACGGCGGCAACGCCATGGACGCCGCGGTCGCGACCGTGCTCGCGCTCGGGGTCGTCAACCCGACCTCGTCCGGGATCGGTGGCGGCGGGTTCGCGATCGTCTACGACGCCGCGTCCGGCCAGACCGTCGCCCTCGACTTCCGCGAGGTCGCGCCGGCGGCGCTGGACCCCGGCGACTTCGTCCGCGACGGCGCGATCGACCCGAACCTGGCGCGCCGCGGGGGCCTGGCCGTGGGCGTCCCCGGCGAGGTCGCCGGCCTCGCGCTGATGTCGCAGCGGTTCGGACGCCTCAGCTGGCGCCGCGTGGTGGCGCCATCGGTGCGGCTGGCGCGCGACGGCTACGCGACCAGCTGGTTCTTCGCCCAGGCCGCGGCGCGCGTGGCCCCCGACCTGCCGGACGAGCCGGCCTATCTCCCGCTGCGCGCGCTGCTCACCGAGGACGGCGCGCCGCGCCGCTGGGGGCAGCCGATGGCGCGCCCGGCGCTGGCGGCCACGCTCGCGGCGCTCGCGACCGATCCCCGGGCGCTGGCCGTCGGGCCGATCGCCGACGACATCGTCGCCACGGCGGCGGCCGCCGGCGGGGTGCTGACCGCGGCTGATCTGGCGGACTACGTCGTCGCCGAGCGCGCGCCGCTGCGCGGCTCGTGGCACGGGCTCGAGCTCGCGACCATGCCGATCCCGTCGTCGGGCGGCGCCGTGCTCCTCGAGGCCCTCGCGCTGCTCGATCGCGCGAAGGTCGACCTCCCGCGCCTGGGGCCAGGCTCGTCCGCGGCGCTGCACCTGATCGCCGAGGCCGCCAAGCACGGGTTCGCGGATCGCGCGCGCGCCCTCGGCGACACCGACGCGGGCCGCGCCGCCGCCGCCGCGATGCTCGAGCCCAAGCGCCTCGACGCGCTGGCCCGGACGCTCGCGCCCGATCACACGCTGCCGAGCGCGCGCTACGGCGAGCCGGCGCCGGTCGTGACCCACGGCCCGGGCGGCACCAGCCACGTGTGCGTGATCGATCGCGACGGCAACGCCGTGTCGCTCACGACCACGGTCAACGGCTACTACGGCAGCAAGCTGGTCACCGCCGGCGGCGTCGTGCTCAACAACCAGATGGACGACTTCGCGCTCGCCGCCGACACGTCGAACATGTTCGGCCTGCGCCAGGGCGCCGAGAACCTGGTCGGCCCGGGCAAGCGGCCGCTGTCGTCGATGACGCCGGTGCTGGTGTTCGAAGGCGGCAAGGTGGTCGGCTGCGTCGGCGGCTCGGGCGGCCCGCGGATCATCTCGAACGTGCTGCAGGTGCTCCTGGGGATGTTCGCGTTCGACCTCGACCCGCGGGCCGCCGTCGGCGCGCCGCGGGTCCACCACCAGTGGCTGCCCGACGTGCTCACCGTCGAGGCCGACCTGCCCGCCGACGTCCGCGACGGCCTGACCGCGCGCGGCCACACCGTCGTGATCAGCCCGTCGCCGACCGCGGTCCAGGTGTTGCGGGTCCGGCCCGATGGCGTCATCGAGGCCGCCAGCGACCCGCGCAAGAACGGGGCGCCGGCGGCGCCGGCGCGGTAGGCTCGGCCCATGGCATCGTCGCGCTGGACCGCGGCCGCCGGGCTCGGGCTCGCGGCCGCCATGCTGATCGCCGCGGCGACCTCGTCGCGCTGGCTCGTCGCCGAGGTGCACTCGTTCCAGGCCAACGCCAGCCTGCAGATCGGCCTCACCAGCCTCAAGGCGTGCGTCACGACCACGCTCGGCAGCCAGTGCGAGCGCGCGGCGTGGACCGACTTCCCGGGCGGCACCAACGCCTCGACGTGGATGTGGATGGGGCGGCTGATCTTCTTCGTGAGCCTGGCGGCGGCGCTGGGCCTGGTCGTCCTCGGCGGCCTGGCCGTGACCGAGGTCGAGCTGCACGCGCCGGTGCCGCTGCCGCGCATCGTGCTGTGGATGTGCCTGGCGATCCTGCCGCTCATGATCGGCTACTGGCTGTTCCCGCCCAGCGGGTTGAGCCAGCTCGAGGCCGGCCGCGGCTTCGCGCTGGGCGCGCTGGGCACGCTGGCGGGCGCGTTCACGGCCTGGCGCCAGCTCCCGGACGAGTGATCGGCCCCGGCGGCGCTGGGCGCGCGCGGCGCCCGCGCTACTTGCGCGCGACGAAGTCGATCGACGTGATCGCCAGCTGCTCGCGGGTGTACTTCGCGAACTCGGGGTGCACGGTGATCCGGTCGAGCTGGGCCAGGCGCTCGGGCTTGGCCCGCGACGTGTCGAGCGCGATCGTGAAGCCGCCCGCGATGGCGAGCTCGGTGAAGTCGGGCGCGCGCAGCCGGTTCTGGTACAGGAACCGGTTCTGCCACTTGGCGAACCGCGCCGACGAGTACGACAGGTAGTGGAGCTGATCGATCTTGCCGTCGCCGTAGGCGTAGTGGTCGCCGCAGTTGACGCCGTGGATCATCACGCCGCCGGCCGGCAAGAGCCGCTTCGCCTCGGCGAAGATCGCCGCGATCACCGGGCCCGGCACGTGCTCGAGCACGCTGTTCGAGAAGACGATGTCGATCGAGCCGTCGGCCAGGGTCGTGGCGCTGGCGTCGGCCGGGGCGTGGTACTCGACCACGCCGTCGGTCGCGGCCGTGACGTCGGCGCCCCCGGCCAGGGCCCGCGCGACCTTGGCCAGGCGGTGCTCGACGTCGCCGGCGCTGACCCCGGCGGTCGCGGCCAGCACGTCGATGTGCGCGGGCACCGCCAGCACCTCGACGCACTGCCGGGTCAACGCCGGGCGCAGGTAGCGGTTGAGATCGACCGTGACCACGCGCGCGGCGCCGGCCGCGTACAGCGCGAACGGAAACAGCGTGTACCAGCCGGACCCGATCTCGAGCATGCGCGCGCCGGGGACCTGGACCCCGCACTGCCGCAGCATGTCGACCATGACCCGCCAGTCGTCGACCTTGATCGTCATCTCGCGGGTGACGTTGCGGAGGCCGCCGGCCCGCCGCTGGAGCTGGTAGTGCAGCTCGTCGCCGCGGGGGACGACACCCAAGACCTTCTGGATCGCGCCCTTGATGCGCCAGTGCATTGCGCGCCGGACCTTACACGAACACCGGGCCGCTCGCCGCCACCCCGGCCCGGCTCCGCGCGCGCAGGCGGCGCGGCCGGGGGCGACCGTCCGGCGCGGTCCGTGAACCGCGGTCGCGCGCCCAGCCGCCACCGGCCAGGTCTGGCGCCAGACCGGCGCGATGACTCGGTGTAGATTCTGCGCCGATGCCTTCGCCCGCGCCCGAGTTCCGCCCCATCCGCCGCGTGCTGGTCGCCAACCGCGGCGAGATCGCCGTCCGCGTCATGCGCACGTGCCACGAGCTCGGCATCGAGACCGTCGCGGTCTACAGCGACGTCGATCGCGCCGCGCCCCACGTGCAGCTCGCCGGCCGCGCGATCGCGATCGGCCCGGCCCCAGCGAAGGACAGCTACCTGGTGATCGAGAAGATCCTCGCCGCGTGCGCGGCCTCGGGCGCCGACGCGGTCCACCCCGGCTACGGCTTCCTGTCGGAGAACGAGGACTTCGCCGACGCGTGCGCGGCCGCGGGCATCACCTTCATCGGCCCGCGCGCCCACGCGATGCGGCTGATGGGCTCCAAGACCGAGGCCCGGAAGACCGTCAGCGCCGCCGGCACGCCGGTGGTGCCCGGCGACAACGGCCCCGAGGGCAACGGCTTCCCCGACGTCGCCGGCGCCCAGGCCGCCGCCGAGCGCATCGGCTTCCCGGTGCTGATCAAGGCCGCGGCCGGCGGCGGCGGCAAGGGCATGCGCCTGGTGGCCGCGGCCGCTGACTTCGCCGCGGCGTTCGAGGGCGCCAAGCGCGAGGCCGCGGGCGCGTTCGGCGACGACACCGTCTACGTCGAGAAGGCGATCATCCGGCCGCGCCACATCGAGATCCAGGTGTTCGGCGACGCCCACGGCAACGTCGTCCACCTCGGCGAGCGCGACTGCTCGATCCAGCGCCGCCACCAGAAGGTGATCGAGGAGGCGCCCAGCCCCGCGGTCGGCCCCGAGCTGCGCGCGCGCATGGGCGCGGCCGCGATCGCCGCCGCCAAGGCGGTCGACTACCTCGGCGCCGGCACGTGCGAGTTCCTGCTCGGCGCCGACGGCGGCTTCTACTTCCTCGAGATGAACACCCGGCTCCAGGTCGAGCACCCGGTGACCGAGATGATCTACGGCCTCGATCTGGTCGCGTGGCAGCTGGCGGTGGCCGAGGGCCGGCCGCTGCCGCTGACCCAGGCCGAGCTCGACGCCCGCCGCCGCGGCCACGCGCTCGAGTGCCGGATCTACGCCGAGGACCCGGTCAAGTTCCTGCCGTCGCCGGGGCGCATCACGCACCTGCGCGTGCCTGACGGCCCCTACGTCCGCAACGACAGCGGCTGCTACGAGGGCGCCGACATCCCGGTCCACTACGACCCGATGATCTCCAAGCTGGTCGTCTGGGGCGAGGATCGCGCGGCCGCGGTCGCGCGCATGCGCCGCGCGCTCGACGAGTACCAGGTGCGCGGCATCGAGACCAACCTGCCGTTCCACCGCCGCGCGCTGCGCCACCCGCAGTTCATCGCCGGCGAGTTCGACACCGGCTTCATCGGCCGCGAGCACGCCGCGCTGACGCCGCACGCCGAGGGCGCCGCGCTCGACGCCGCGCTGATCGCCGCCGCGCTCGAGGCCGCGGGCACCCGCGCGCCGAGCGCGGCCGGCCCCACCGCCGACCTCGGCGGCGGCCCGTCGGCCTGGCGCACCGGCCGCGCCGGCTGGCGCGCGTAGCCCGATCCGCGCTCGGCGCGGGCCCGGCCTGACGGCGGCGGGAGGATCGATCATACGCCCGGGACCGGGCTGGTCAACGACGAAGCGTGCGACGAACGCACGCATCGTGACGATCGCGCGTTGCGTGCGCGCGAGCGATTGCCAAGCGGGTGCACGGTGGGTAGAACCGCGCCGAGTTTCGGCTCGCCGCGCCACCCGTCACCAGGACCAGCAGCCATGGGCAACCAGACCAAGTTCGTGTTCGTGACCGGCGGCGTGGTGTCGTCGCTGGGCAAGGGCATGGTGTCGGCGTCGATCGGCGCGCTCATGGAGAACCGCGGCCTGCGCGTCGCCAACATGAAGCTCGATCCGTACATCAACGTGGATCCCGGGACGATGAACCCGATCCAGCACGGCGAGGTCTACGTCACCGACGACGGCGCCGAGACCGACCTCGACCTCGGGCACTACGAGCGGTTCGTCTCGGCCCGGATGTCGAAGCTCAACAACATCACGACCGGCCAGGTCTACTCGGCGGTGATCGGCAAGGAGCGCCGCGGCGAGTACCTGGGCTCGACCGTCCAGGTCATCCCGCACATCACCGACGAGATCAAGGCCCGCATCCGCGCCTGCGCCGAGGGCCTCGACCTGTTGATCGTCGAGGTCGGCGGCACGGTCGGCGACATCGAGTCGCTGCCGTTCCTCGAGGCCGTGCGCCAGCTCCGCACCGAGCTCGAGCGCGATCAGTCGGTGGCGGTGCACCTGACGCTGGTGCCGTACATCAGCGCCGCCGGCGAGTTCAAGACCAAGCCGACCCAGCACTCGGTCCAGAAGCTGCGCGAGATCGGGATCACCGCTGACGTGCTGATCGTGCGCTGCACGCAGAAGCTCGAGGCCGATCTGATCAAGAAGACCGCGATGTTCTGCAGCCTGTCGCAGGACGCGGTGTTCCAGTCGGTCGACGTCGACACGGTCTACCGGCTGCCGCTGGTGCTGGCCGAGCAGGGCCTCGACGACAAGCTCGGCAAGCTGCTCAACATCTGGTCGCGCGGGGCCCGGCTCGACGCCTGGGAGACGATCTGCGAGAAGATCACCCAGCCCAAGCGCACGATCACGATCGGCTTCGTCGGCAAGTACGTGCAGCTGGTCGAGAGCTACAAGAGCCTCAACGAGGCCCTGCTCCACGGCGGCATCGCCAACGACTGCAAGGTCGAGATCCGCCACATCGACAGCGAGCTGATCGAGCAGCAAGGCGCGGCCGCCCACCTGGGCGAGGTCGACGGCGTCCTGGTGGCGCCGGGGTTCGGCGCCCGCGGCACCGAGGGCAAGATCGCGGCGGTCAAGTTCGCCCGCGAGGGCAAGGTGCCGTACTTCGGGATCTGCTTCGGCATGCAGATGGCCTGCATCGAGTTCGCCCGCCACGTCTGCGGCCTCGACCGCGCCAACTCGACCGAGGTCGACCCGACCACCCCGTTCCCGGTGGTCGACCTGATGCCCGACCAGCGCGGCGTGACCGACAAGGGCGCGACCATGCGCCTGGGCACCTACCCGTGCACGCTCAAGGCCGGCACCAAGGCCGCCGACGCCTACGGCACCCTGGCGATCGACGAGCGCCACCGCCACCGCTGGGAGATCAACAACGCCTTCCGCGAGCAGCTCGAGCGCGCCGGCATGGTGCTCTCGGGCCTGTCGCCCGACGGCCGCCTGGTCGAGATGATCGAGCTGCCCTGGCACCCGTACTTCGTGGCGTGCCAGTTCCACCCCGAGTTCAAGTCGCGGCCGAGCGCGCCCCACCCGCTGTTCGCGCGGTTCGTCCAGGCCTCGCTCGAGCACTACGACCGGCGCCGCGCCGCGCGCTGACCGCCGCGCCGAGCGCGCACCGACCGGCCCCGCGCCGCGCGCTGACCGCCGCGCCGAGCGCGCACCGACCGGCCCCGCGCCGCGCGCTGACCGACCGGCGCTGACCGACCGGCGCCGCGGCCCGCGCTGACCGACCGACGCTGACCGTCCCGGCGCCGCGGCCCGCGCTGACCGACCGACGCTGACCGACCGGCCCCGCGCCGCGCGCTGACCGACCACGCTGACCGACCGGCGCCGCGGCCCGCGCTGACCGACCACGCTGACCGTCCCGGCGCCGCGGCCCGCGCTGACCGACCACGCTGACCGTCCCGGCGCCGCGGCCCGCGCTGACCGACCGACGCCGCGGCCCGCGCTGACCGACCGGCGCCGCGGCCCGCGCTGACCGACCACGCTGACCGACCGGCGCCGCGGCCTGACCGACCGACGCTGACCGACCGGCGCCGCGGCCCGCGCTGACCGACCACGCTGACCGACCGGCGCCGCGGCCCGCGCTGAGCGGCGTCTCGGCGCCGCGCCCCGACCGGCACAGAGGCCCCGACCCGCGTTCAACCACCCGGCACCGCAGACCTTTGTTGCTCGCCCGCCATGGACCAGGGACACCGGGGATCCTGCGAACAATGCTGTTGACGTCCGCGGATTAGCAACATCGGTGCCACGAGCGTAGACACGACTTCGGTGGTTCGCGTACAGTCGGGGTCGTTGGCTCATGCCAACTTCGGGCCAGCGGGAAAACGGTCCCGGCCGAAAGCTCAACCGTACGGAATCAAAGGAGTATCGCCCATGGGCATGGAGATGCGCCAAGAGCTGCGACTGAGTCAGCAGCTCGTCATGACGCCTCAGCTCCAGCAGGCGATCAAGCTGCTTCAGCTCTCGCGGATGGAGCTCGTGGACATGGTCCACGAGGAGATGCTCGAGAACCCGATCCTCGAAGACGACTTCGAGGTCTCGGCCGAGCAGGGCAAGGAGCGGGAGCTGCTGGGCGGCGACGACCAGCTGGCGATGCAGATGGAGCGGGCCGGCAACACCGAGACCCCGCTCGAGCAGCCGACGATCGAGAACGCGAACCAGGTCGAGGTCAAGGCCGACGGCACCGCCGTCAACGAGATCGACTGGGAGAACTACCTCGACAACTACTCGATGGCGTCGCCGATGCCGTCGTACCGGGGCGACAGCGAGGACCTGCCGTCGCTCGAGGCCACGCTGACCCGGCCACCGTCGCTGCACGACCACCTGGCCTGGCAGCTCAAGCTGTGCGACCTGACCGATCGCGAGAAGGAGATCGGCCTCATCATCGTCGGCAACATCGACGCCGACGGCTACTTCAAGGAGCCGACGGTCCCCGAGCTGGCGGCCGACGAGGAGGTCAGCGAGGAGCTGGTCGAGAAGATCCTCGAGAAGATCCAGACCTTCGACCCGGTCGGGATCGGCGCGCGCAGCCTGGCCGAGTGCATGCTGATCCAGGCGATCGCCGTCGGCCAGGACGACGACCTCGTCGTCAAGATGATCAAGAGCCACCTCGGCAACTTGATGAAGAAGAACTACCCGGCGATCGTGCGCGACCTCAAGCGCCCGGCGCCGGCGCCGCAGCTCGACATCGAGGAGATCTACGAGGCCGCCAAGGTCATCATGGACTTCGATCCGCGCCCGGGTCGGCAGTACGCCTCCGACGACGCCCACTACATCACCCCGGACGTCTACATCCACAAGGTCGGCGACAAGTTCTTCGTCGTGCCCAACGACGACGGCCTGCCCAAGCTGAAGATCGCCAACTTCTACAAGGCGGCGATGGGCTCGGGCGACAAGTCCAAGGAGTACGTCCAGGACAAGATGCGCTCGGCGCAGTGGCTGATCCGCTCGATCCAGCAGCGCCAGCGCACGATCATCAAGGTCGCCGAGTCGATCCTGAAGTTCCAGCGCGAGTTCTTCGACAAGGGCATCGCGCACCTCAAGCCGCTGATCCTCCGCGACATCGCCGAGGACATCGGCATGCACGAGTCGACGGTGTCGCGCGTGACGACGAACAAGTACGTGCACACGCCCCAGGGCATCTACGAGCTGAAGTTCTTCTTCAACTCGGGCATCTCGTCGTCGTCGGGCGACGACCTCGCCTCGCAGGCGGTCAAGTCCAAGATCAAGGAGCTGGTCGACGCCGAGGACGCCAAGCGCCCGCACAGCGACCAGAAGATCGTCGAGCTGCTCAAGAAGGGCGGCATCAACATCGCCCGCCGCACCGTCGCCAAGTACCGCGAGCAGATGGGCATCCTGTCGTCGAGCCAGCGCAAGAAGGTCTTCTGAGCTACTTGGAGGAGCTTTCTGGGGCCGCGGGGGCTACTTCCGGCGGCGCTTCTTCGGCTGCTCGCGGGCGTAGTCGAACCAGGGCGGATCGGGGTGGGCGGCGTCGCGGACGCGCAGCACGACGGCGTCGTCGACGGCGACCTCGGCCTCGGACCAGCCGTCGGGCATGGCCGGGCCGACCCAGGCGTACAGCGCCCGGGCGTCGCGCGGCGCGAGGTTGACGCAGCCGTGGCTCTTCCGGTCGCCGAAGCGATCGTGCCAGTAGGCCGCGTGCAGGTACAGGCCGCGCTTCCAGCGCAGCGCCCAGGGCACCTCGCCGACGTCGTACTGCTGGGCCTCGTCGGCCTCGGCCGCCATGCCGGTGGTCGCGGCCTTGGCGACGATCCGGTAGACGCCGACCGGCGTGGTCCTGGCGCGGCGCCCGGTCGACACCAGGGTCACGTAGACCGGGGTCGCGCCCTGGTACGCGACCAGGGTCTGCTGATCGAGGTCGACGTCGATCCACGGCGCGTCGGCGGCCAGCCCGGCCGGCCGCGGCATGACGGTCACCAGCCGCAGCTCGCGCGCACGGACCCAGGCGCGGTCGCCGAGCTCGACCCAGTCGCCCCGCACCGACCGCACCCACACCACCTCGCGCGGGTCGCGGCGCCCGACCTCGACGGCGCTCGCGGCGGGCGTGGCGCGCACCACCGCCGGGTGCTCGGGACCGACGAACGCCAATGGCCACGGCGCCAGGGTCGTGCGCAGATCGAGCCCGGCGAACCGCGACGGCGCCAGCGGCCGCAGCTCGGAAGACGGCACCAGGCCCTTGTTGGTGCGCTGGTAGTCGAGGCCGTCGACCTCGACCTCGCCGAGGCTGCGCACCATGACGTGGCTCGACAGCAGCGTGGGCTCGTCGGCGCGGACCGCCGCGGGGTCGCGGTACGCGGGCGTGTCGTCGGCGACCACGTCGAAGTACACGCCCGGCACGAGCGCGCCCGGCGCCACCGCGGGCTGGGGCACGCCGCCCGGCGGCGCGGCCCGCGGCGCCAGCGCCTGCGCGCACAGGTAGCCGGCCGGCGCGATCGCGACCCAGGTCCGGCACCGCCGGTCGCCCTCGACCAGCGCGGTCCACGCCACCCGGGTGCCGGCCACGATCTTGCCCAGCACCGCGGCGTCGCGGGCGGGCGCGGCGACGACGTGGCTGGTGGTGGTCACCTCGAGCGCGGTGGTGTCATCGGGCCAGCCCAGGCTGGTCGGCGTCGGCGGGGCGACCAGATCGTCGGCGCGCGCGGTCCCGAGCGCGCACGCCAGCAGCGCCGCCGCAGCGCACCTCACCGCCGACCTCGGGCGGCGGTCATCCGCACCCTCCAGCGCCAGCAGCGCCGCCGCAGCGCACCTCACCGCCGGCCTCGGGCCGCGGTCATCCGCACCGCCAGCGCCAGCGCCGCCGCAGCGCACCTCACCGCCGACCTCGGGCCGCGGTCATCCGCACCGCCAGCGCCAGCGCGGCCGAGGTCGAGGCCGACCGCGCCCGGCCGGTGCCGGCCAGATCGTACGCGGTGCCGTGGTCCGGCGAGGTCCGCACGATCGGCAGCCCGAGCGTGACGTTGACCGCGTGCTCGAAGTCCACGAGCTTGACCGGGATGAGCGCCTGGTCGTGGTACATCGCGACCAGCCCGTCGTAGCGACCGCCGACGGCGTCGCGGAACGCGGCGTCGGGCACGAGCGGCCCGCTGACCACCGCGCGCGCGCCCAGCGCCGTCGCCAGCGCCGCGACCGCCGGCGCGATCACCTGATCGTCCTCGGCGCCGAGCAGCCCGCCCTCGCCGGCGTGGGGGTTGAGCCCGACCACGCCCAGGCGGATCGGCGCCGGCCGCCCCAGGTCGCGCGCGAGCGCGTCGGCGAGCAGCCGCCCGACCGCGACGATGCGCGCGGTGGTCAGCGTCGCCGCGACCTCGGCCAGCGGGATGTGGACCGTGGCCAGCGCCACGACCAGCTGCGGCCCGACGAAGGTCATCGCGACCTCGGCCGCGCCGAACCGCGCCGCCAGCAGCTCGGTGTGCCCCGGGAACGCCAGCCCCGCCCGGCGGGCCCAGGTCTTCGAGATCGGCGCGGTCACCAGCGCCTGGACGCGCCCGGCCCGGGCCGCCGCGATCGCCGCCTCGAGCCACGCCACCTGGGCCGCGCCCGAGCGCTCGTCGGGGTGCCCGGGCCGCACCGGCTCGATCGCCGCGCCCTCGCACGGGACCGCCACCGTCACGCCGATGGTCGCCGCCGCCGCGGCCAGCACCCGAGGATCGCCGAACACGATCACCTGGTCGCGCACCTCGGGCGTCGCCGCCGCCACGGCCGCGGCGACGACCTCCGGGCCGATGCCGGCCGGATCGCCGAGCGTGATCCCGATCGCCATCACGGCCACCATACCGTCGGGGCTCGCGATTGAACATGGCGGACCCGGCGATCGTCCATCATCGTATCCCCATGCGCGCGCTCGTCCCCGCCCTCGCCGTGCTCGGCCTGCTCGGCTGCGGCGGCGCGGCCGGCGAGCTGCTCGATCCCGCCGAGCCGACGGCCTCGGGGCCCGAGCCGATCGCCGCGATCCACGCCGGCGAGAAGATGCGGTTCGAGGTGCGGCTCGCCGGGGTGCTGGCCGGCGAGGCCACGTTCACGACCGTCGAGGTCGACACGCGCGACGGCGCCACGACCGCGCGCCTGTCCTCGACCCTGCGCTCGGCCGGCGCGCTGGCCCTGGTCAAGGACGTCCGCGACGACGCCACGACCGTGCTCGACGTCGACGCGCTGCGGCCGCGGTCGACGTCGTCGGAGGTCCACGCCGCGCCCCGCGACTACGCGGCCGACACGCGCTTCGTCGGCCGCACCGCCGAGATCGACTTCCGCCCGACCAAGGGCCCGCCCCAGCACATCGTCTACGACTTCGGCGCGCAGGTCCCGCACGACTCGCACAGCGCGATGGCGACGATGCGGGTGTGGCAGGATCCGCCCGGCGCGACCCGGACCTTGTGGGTGCTGGGCGGGCGCCGGATCTGGAAGCTCGAGCTGACCCTGCGCGGGACCGAGGTGATCGGCACCTACGGCGGCAACCAGGCGGCGCTGCGCATCGACGGCGTCGCCAGCCGCGCCTACGCCAACCTCACGCTCGACACGCGCAAGCCGCCGCGGACGTTCTCGCTGTGGATGTCCGACGACGCCGACCGGGTGCCGTTCCGCGTCGTCGCGGGCACCGAGCTCGGCGACGTGACGATCGATCTGGTCGACTACGTCCGGCCGTGACCGCGGCCGCTCACGCGCCGCGCGGGGCGACCAGCCGGGCCAGCGCCGCGTACATCGGCTCGGCCAGGTCGGGATCCTCGCCGGCCAGCTCGGCGAAGTCGTCGCCGCGGATCGCCAGCACCCGGACGTCGTCGACCGCGACCGCGAGCGCGTCGGCGCGGCGCGGCTGGCCCTGGGCCAGGAGCGCCTCGGGGTAGAGCAGCGTGCCGGTGCCGCTGGTCTCGCCGCCGAGCACGACCTCGCCCGAGAGCAGGACCCAGCCCACCCGGCTGCCGATCGCGGCCTCGGGCAGCACCTCGCCCGCGGCGAAGTCGCGGTGGACCGCGATGCGGGTCGCGCGCAGGCGCTGCTGCGGCGACAGCGGCTCGAACAGCGGGCACTGGGCCAGCGCCTCGGCGTCGAGCTGGCGCTGCGCCGCCGGGATCGGGGCGTCGCCGACCTCGACCACCTTGATGACCAGCGCGGTGGCGTTGTCCTCGCCGCCGCGCTCGAGCGCCAGCTCGACCAGGCGCTGCGCGGCCCGGGCCGGGCTCGGCTGCGCGACCAGCACCTGGCCGACCTCGGCCTCGCCCACGTACTCGCTGACGCCGTCGGAGCACAGGAGCAGGCGATCGCCGTCGGACAGCGGCACCAGGAACGTGACGACCTTGGTGTCGTCGCCGAAGCCGAGCGCGTTGGTGATGACGCCCTTCCAGCGGGCGCTGTTGGCGCCCTCGGCGATCGGCATGCCCGACGCGATCAGCCGGGCCAGGAGCGTGTGGTCCTCGGTCAGCTGCATCGCGATGCCGCCGCGCACCAGGTACGCCCGCGAGTCCCCGGCGTGGGCGATCACCGCGTCGCCGCCGGCGATGACCACGCCCGTGAAGGTCGTGCCCATGCCGTGCTTGCCGGTGTCCGCGGCCGCCTGCTCGCAGATCGTGCGGTGGGCGGCCATGACCCCGCCCTTGACCGCCGACAAGAGCGCGCGGCGATCCTCGAGGGTGCCCGACGTCAGCCACGCCGACGCGGCCCGCTGCACCGCGGCCCCGGTCCAGTGCTCGCGCGTGACCCGGACCCCGATCGCGGACGCCACCTCGCCGGCCGCGTGCCCGCCCATGCCGTCGCACACGATGAAGATGCCGTCGTCGGCCGCGACCAGGTGCGCGTCCTCGTTGTGGTCGCGCACGTTCCCGACGTGGCTCGTCACGGCGGCCACGATCGATGCCCTCACGGAGCCCTCGGATCCCGGCGGGGTCGCGCCATCGGGTCGATCTATGGCGCCGGGCAGCGGCCGGCCCGCAGCTTGTAGCCGAGGTTGCGCACGGTCTCGATCAGCCCGCCCGCGACCGGCCCGAGCTTGGCGCGGACCCGGCGGACGTGGATGTCGACGGTGCGCGTGCCGCCGGTGTAGGCGTAGCCCCAGACCCGCTCGAGCAGCTGATCGCGCGTGAACGCGCGGCCGCGGTGCTGGGCCAGGAACGCCAGCAGCTCGAACTCCTGGTGGGTCAGCGCCAGGCGCCGCCCGGCCAGCCGGGCCTCGTGGCCGGCCAGGTCGATCACCAGGTCGTCGAGCTTGACCAGCTCGTCGGAGCCGAACGCCGCCGCCCGCCAGTCGAGCTGCCGGACCCGCGCGTACAGCTCGGCCGGCACCAGCGGCGTCAGGACGAAGTCGTCGAAGCCCGCCGAAAGATCGAGCCCCGGCAGGCGGGCCAGCGGCACCGCCATCAGGATCGGCACCTCGGCCAGCGGGCCACCGCCCCGAACCTTCTTCACCGACCGCAGCGCCCGCGGCAGCTCGTCGCCGGCGTCGATCACGATCACCGTCGGCGGCGCTGACGCCAGCGTGCGCTCGTCGAGATCGCCCAGATCGAACCGCGCCAGGGTCACGTCGCTCCCCAGATCGACCAGCGCTGCGGCCAGTGAGCCCCGGTCGTCGCGACTGATCGCCGGCTCCGCGCAGATCACCAGCGCTCGCACCCGGGAGTGATCGCCCCCTTGACCCGGCGCGTCAAGAGCCACAACCCCTGTTGCCGTCGGCAGAGAGCATGTAAGAATCGGGCCTGGATGGAGGAATTCCACTGCTCCTTCTGCGGCAAGCAGCGCCGTGAAGTGCGCAAGCTCATCAGCGGGCCGCGGGTGTTCATCTGCGACGAGTGCGTGACCTTGTGCAACGACATCCTCGCGAAGGAGGAGGCGGCGGAACGTCCGAAGTTCCCACCGCCCCGGGCCATCGTCGAGGAGCTCGACCGATACGTCGTCGGGCAGGGGTCGGCCAAGCGCGCGCTGTCGGTCGCGGTCTACAACCACTACAAGCGCATCGGGCTGCGCGGCAAGCAGGCCGACGTCGAGGTCCAGAAGGGCAACATCATCCTGCTCGGGCCGACCGGCTCGGGCAAGACGCTCCTGGCGCAGACGCTGGCCAAGAAGCTCGACGTGCCGTTCGCGATCGCCGACGCCACCACGCTGACCGAGGCCGGCTACGTCGGCGAGGACGTCGAGAGCGTGGTCAAGGGCCTGTTCCGGGCCGCCGGCGGTGACGTCGAGAAGACCGCGCGCGGCATCATCTGCATCGACGAGATCGACAAGATCGCGCGCAAGGGCGGCACGCCGTCGCCGACGCGCGACGTGTCCGGCGAGGGCGTGCAGCAGGCGCTGCTCAAGATCCTCGAGGGCAAGACCGCGACGATCACGCCGGACGGCGCGCGCAACCGGCCGCAGCAAGAGCTCATCCAGATCGACACGACCGACATCCTGTTCATCTGCACGGGCGCGTTCAACGGCATCGAGGACATCGTCCGGCGCCGGGTCGGCCAGCGCGGGCTCGGGTTCGGCGCCTCGATCGGCAACCAGGACGACGACAAGGACTCGCTGCGGCGTGCGGTCCGGACCGAGGACATGGTCAAGTTCGGCATGATCCCCGAGTTCATGGGCCGCCTGCCGGTCATCGTCTCGTGCGATCAACTCGACGTCGACGCGCTGACCGAGGTGCTGTGGCGGCCGCGCAACGCGCTCGCCAAGCAGTACCAGCGCCTGTTCGAGCTCGAGGGCGTCAAGCTGACGTTCCGACCCGACGCGCTGACCGCGATCGCCCACGAGGCCAACCGCCGCGCCTCGGGCGCCCGCGGCCTGCGCGCGATCCTCGAAGAGGTGATGCTCGACGTGATGTACGAGATCCCGTCGCTGTCGGGCGTCAAGGAGTGCGTCGTGACGCGCGACGTGGTCGAGAGCCGCGGCCGGCCCGAGCTGGTCCTCGAGAGCAAGGCCGCGTCCTGATGCCGCCCGCGCCGGGGGCCGTGGTCGCCGCGCTGGCGGCGACGGCCGCCGCGCTGCTGGCCGGCGGCTGCCGCACCCACGCCGCCGGGCCCGCGCCCACGTCGAGCTGCCGGACCATCGCGGTCGCCGGCGAGCGCTGGCTCGCCGCGGCCCCCGCGGCCGAGCGCGACGACACCTTGCGGTTCGCGGTCGAGCTGATCGACGGCTGTCAGGCCCCGGGGATCGGCCCCGCGCTCACGACCTGTCTCGGCGGCGCCGCGACCGCCGCCGGCGCGCGCACGTGCCCGGGCGTGATCGCGGTCCACCGCGGCGCCGTCCCCCGCGCCCTGCCCCACGCCGGCGCGCCCGACGACGACGACGACGAGCTCGAGCCCGACGACGAGTTCTGACGCCGCCGCGCGCTCACTCGCCGTCGTAGCCGCCGTAGCCGTAGCCGCCGTAGCCGCCCGACTCGCCGCCGAGCAGCTCGTCGAGGCGCGCGCGGGTGGCGTCGTCGACGTCGACGCCGCGCGAGCGGATCTGCTGGGCGGCGGCGCCGCGCACCTGGGCCGAGGCGCCGGCGCTGGCGAGCACGCGCAGGAGCGCCTGATCCACGTCGTCGCCGCCGTTGTACGAGGCCCAGATCGCCGCGGACGCGAGGCCGTCGTCGCGATCCTCGATCGCGCGCGCCAGCGCCGCCGACGCGCGCGGGTCGTCGACCGACCCCAGCCCCTGGACCGCGGCGACGCGGTCGCTGGTGTCGCCGGCCGTGGTCGCGGCCATCAGCGCGTCGACCGCGCGCGCCGAGCCGACCTGCCCGAGCGACGACAGCGCCTGGGCCTTGACGTTGGCGTCGGCGTCGCGCGTGAGCTGGATCAGCGACTCGATCGACGCGTCGTCGCCGGCCTGCACCAGGGCGCCGACCGAGGCCGCGCGCACCGACGGATCGCTGGCGCGCGCGGCGACCGCGAGCAGGCGCTGCGCGTCGGCGCCGCCGACGTTCGCGAGCGTGTAGGCGACGCCGCGGGCCAGATCGAGATCGTCGCCGCGGAGCACCTGCTCGGCCAGGTCGATCGCGTCCGGCGTCCCGCTGGCGAGGAGCTGCTGCAGCGCCTGGCCCTTGAGCTCGGGCTGGCCGCCGCGCACGACCTCGGCCAGCGCCGCGCGCACGTCGGCGGGGCTGCCGATCTGCCCGAGCGCGCCGAGCGCCGCCGCGGCCACGCCGGGGTCGTCGCCCTTGAGCGCGGCCAGGAGCGCCTGGCGCGCGTCGTCGGTGCCGATCCGGCCCAGGGCCCACGCCGCGCTCTGCGCCTCGGCCCGGCGATCCGAGAACAGCGCGTCGGTGAGGAGCTGGCCGACCACGGGATCGGTGGGGCTGGCGTTGGCCAGCGCGTCGAGCGCCTGGGTGCGGCTGCTGCCGTGCCCGTGCTCGGCCAGGTTCATCAGCGCGACCCGGGCCTCAGGGGCGCCGGCGTCGGCGAGCATCCGGATCGCCTCGGCCTTGTCCTGGCGGCCGCCGCTGTCGGCCAGCGCGATCGCCAGCGCGATCGCCTCGGGCTCGCCGGCCCGGACCAGCGCCGGCAGCACCGCCCGACGATCGGCCGGCCCGCCGTGGCGCGCGATCTCCAGCAGCGCGGCCTGGACGTCGGGGCTGCGCAGCTGCTGCAGCGCGCTGATCACCTGGCTCGAGGTCGGGCTGTCCGCGAGCGCCGCGTCGATCAACAGCTCGCGGGCCGCGTCGCCGCCCAGGTTGACCAGGGCCTGGGCCGCGGTCGCGACCAGGCTGCGATCGGTCACGGCCAGGAGCTGGCCCAGCGCCGTGACCGCGCCGGCGCCGCCGAGCTCGCCGATCGCCGTCACCGCCGCGTAGCGCGCGCCGCTGGCGCCGTGCTGCGCGACCTCGACGAGCTGCGGCAGGTACCGCGGGTCGCCGGTGCGCGCCAGCGCGGCGACCGCCGAGGCGACCACGTTGGGATCGCCGGCGCCCAGCAGCGCGACGACCTTGGCGGCGGTGGCCTCGTCGGTCGGGCGCAAGTTGGCCAGCGCCTGGGCCCGGATGCGGGCGTCGCCGGCGTCGATCAGCCCGGCGAGGAGCGCCTGCGCGCGGTCGCCCGGGATCTGCGCCAGGGCGTAGACCGCGGTCGTCGCGCTGTCGAGATCGGTGGTCGGCACGAGCGCCGCCAGCCACGCCGCGGCGGCGTCGCTGCCGAGGGTCCCGAGCGCGTAGATGGCGGTCGTGCGCAGCGGATCGCCGCGATCGCTGGCGACCGCCTCGAGCACCGCCTCGGCGTCGACGCCGCCAGCGGTGGCCAGCCCGGCCAGCGCGGCGCCGCGGATCCGGGGCCGCGGGTCGTCGGTCAGCTCGATCAGCCGACCGACCGCGTGCGCGCTGCCGATCGTGCCGGCCGCGGCGATCACCGTCTCGGGGACCGACGCCCGCGGGTCATCGACCAGCGACAGCAGCGCGTCGGCGCCATCATCGGTGGCGATCGTGGCCAGCCGGTCGGCGTAGATCTGCAGCTCCTTGACCGAGCGCGCGCTGAGCAGCCGCGCGATGAGATCGCGCTCGGACAGCCCCACGGCCGCGGCGTCGACGCGCAGCGGGCGGCGAAGATCCTGCGCGGACCGGCCGCCGACCGCGGGTCGACCCGACCTGGGCCCGGCCGGCGCCGGCCGATGCCACGCCAGCGCGGCGGCGACGACGGCGAGCACGGCGCACGCGAGCTGGTAACGGCGGACGGTGGTCACGGGTGCTCCTGGGCCGGGCGCGGGATCGCTGGCTCGGTCATCGAACGAACGAGCGACGGCCGCGGTTCATTTCCGGTGCGCGTCAAGCGCGGCGCCACGCAACCGGGACGAGGTGCACGGTGGCCCCCTGGTGATTGACCTGCGCGCGCCGCGGTCCATAGACTAGGGACATGCTCACGCCAACCGAGAGCGAGGAACTGCGCCTGCGCCTCGAGGCCGAACGCGGTCGCCTGGTCGTCAACGCCCACGCGGCGCTCGGCTTCACGATGGATCGCGATCGCGACCGGATCGGCCGCGACTCGATGGACGAGTCGATGGAGGAGGAGCTGTACTCGACCCAGCTGCGCCTGCACGATCGCGAGAACTTCCTGCTGACCAAGATCCAGGACGCGCTCAAGCGCCTGCAGGCGGGGGAGATCGATGAGTGCGAGGAGTGCAGCGAGCCGATCGGGTTCCGGCGCCTGATGGCCCGCCCGGTCACGACCCTGTGCTTCGAGTGCAAGACCGCCCGGGAACAGGTCGAGGCCGACGTCGCGGAGGAGTGAGTCCATGTCGAGGCAGTGGGGCCTGGGGCGGGGTCGGTTTCGCGAGATCCACCCGGGTTTGCTAAGTGGTCGAATCCTCTGCTAGCATCTCCTTCGTCCTCGGATGCGCGACCGATACACGATCACCGAACGCCTCGACCACGGCGGCATGGCGGAAGTCTTCCGCGGCGTCGCCGAGTCGATGGAGGGGTTCAAGAAGTCGGTCGCGATCAAGCGCATCCTGCCGAACCTGACGAAGAACCAGAAGTTCGTCAGCATGTTCCTCGACGAGGCGCGGCTGTCGCTGTTCCTGCAGCACGCCAACATCGTCCAGGTCTTCGACATCTCGAAGACGCCCGACAACGCGTACTTCCTCGTGATGGAGTTCGTCGACGGGTGCAACCTGAAGGGGCTGATCGATCGCCAGCGCCAGAAGAACAAGCGCCTCGAGACCGCCCACGTCATCTACATCATGATCGAGTGCTGCAAGGCCCTGCAGTACGCCCACCAGCTCGAGAACCCCGAGACCAACGAGCCGCTCGGCATCGTCCACCGCGACATCTCGCCGCCCAACATCCTCCTGTCGAAGAACGGCGAGGTGAAGCTGGTCGACTTCGGGCTGGCCAAGGCCAACAGCCAGATCGAGTCGACCGACCCCGGCGTGGTCAAGGGCAAGTTCAGCTACCTGTCGCCCGAGGCCGCCAGCGGCCTCGAGGTCGACGCCCGCGCCGACGTGTTCGCGGTCGGGATCATCCTGTGGGAGCTGTTCACCGGCAAGCGCCTGTTCTACGGCGACACCGACTACGCGACCGTCGAGCAGGTCCGCCAGGCCCGGGTGCCGTCCCTGCAGGCGCTCAACCCCGACATCGAGCCGGAGCTCGAGGGCGTGGTCCGCAAGGCCCTGGCCCGCGATCCCGAGGATCGCTACCACCACGCCGCCGATCTCGGCGACGCGCTGGCCCAGTACCTGTTCTCGCGCCGGATGAAGGTGACCGCGCGCGACATCGCCCAGCTCGTGCGCGACGCGCAGATGGAGCTGATGCGCAAGCGGTCGGCCGAGCCCAAGGCGTCGATGCTGATCGACGCGCTCATCAACGACGAGGTCAACCGTCTGACCTCGCTCGTCGGTGAGGAGGAGGGCCCGGCGGTGGCCGGCACCCAGAGCCTCGACCCCAGCCACTTCGTCGACACGTCGTCGTGGACCAGCGATCTGCTCGACTCCCCCGACGGTCGTCGCCAGAGCGTGGCGCCCGGCGGCATGCGCGCCGGGGGGACCCAACCCCGCGGCGACGTCGACGGGCTGTCCAGCATGCTCGAGCCCGATCGCACCGGCGTCCACGCCAAGGGCGGCGGCCGCGGCTTGCTCATCGGCATCATCGTCGCGGTCGTCGTCGCCGCCGTCGCCGCCGGCGTCGTCGTCACGCAGGTCCTGTAAGCCCGGAACCGGCGTCGGACCCGGACCCGGTATCGGAGCCGGTGCCGGTGCCGGAGCCGGAGCCGGAGCCGGAGCCGGAGCCGGAGCCGGAGCCGGTGCCGGAGCCGGAGCCGGAGCCGGAGCCGGAGCCGGAGCCGGAGCCGGAGCCGGAGCCGGAGCCGGAGCCGGAGCCGGAGCCGGGCGTCAGCGCCCGAGCAGCTGCCGGGCCTCGGCGGCCCGCTCGCCGTCGGGCCAGCGCTTGAGGTAGTGCTCGAGCGCGGTCCGCCCCTCCTTTACCCGGCGCGCGCTGATCCGCGCCTGCCCGAGCAAGAACCACGCGTCGGCGTTCTCGGGGTCGAGCTCGACGGCGCGCGCCAGGGTCGTCGCGGCCGCGGGCCAGTCCTCGGTCTCGACGTAGACCCGGCCGAGCACGCCGTGGGCGTCCGCGTTGGTCTCCTCCTTGCGCGTCGCCTCGATCAGCTGCGGTCGCGCGGTGGCGTAGTCCCCGACGCTGTAGGCGGCGTAGCCGACCCAGAGGCACGCGTCAGCGAAGGTCCGGCGCGGGGCGTTGGCGACGTTGGCCTTGGCCGCCTTGAAGTCGGCGAGCGCGTCCTGGGTACGGCCGCTGATCAGCGCGACCCGGCCGGTGACCAGGCCGGCGTCGGGCCGGTTGGGGAACTTGCGCAAGATGTCGTCCATCACCGTGCGCGCGCCCGCGGTGTCGTTGGCGGTCAGGTGCGCGTCGAGGAACAAGATCCAGGCCTCGAAGTCGCGATCGTCGGCGGCGATCGAGTCCTTGAGCTCGGCGATCGCGCGCTTGACGTCGCGGTACCGCAAGGCCAGGCGGCCGCGCTCGCGCGCCAGCTTCGCCGGGGGCGTCGCGTCCTGGTCGGCGGCCCGGTCGAGCAGCGCCTTGGCGCCCTCGAGATCGCCGGTGAACACCAGCGCGCGCGCGGTCTCGACCAGCACCGCGCCGTCGTCGGGCGCGCCCTCGAGCAGCCGGCGCAGGGCGTCGCGGCCGCCGATCGCGTCGCCGTCGTCGATCGCCAGCACCGCGGCCTCGCGCCGGGCGTCGCGCGAGACCAGCATCTCCTGGGCCTTGCCGTAGGCCGCGCGGGCCTCCTTGGCGTTGCCGAAGTCGCGCTCGACCCGCGCGAGCTCGAGCCAGGCCCGGCCGGTGACCGGCCCCGGCGCGCCGTCGGCGGTGATCCGGCCCAGCGCGATCCGCGCGTCCTGCCACTGCTTCTGGAGCCGCAGCGCCGAGGCGTAGGCGATCGTGAGCCGCGGCGGCGCCTGCTTGGAGTAGCGCGCCTCGAGCCGGGTCTGCGCGGCGTGGGCGTCGTTGCGCAGGAGGTCGACCTCGGCCCGCGCGACCAGCGCGTCGAGATCGTCGGGGCGCTTGGCCAGCGCCGCGTCGAGCAGCGCGGTGGCGCCGTCGGCGTCGCCGCGGGCGATCGAGATCTCGCCCCGCACGATCGCGAGGTCGACCGAGTCGGCGCCGCTGGTGACCGCGGCGACCGCGGTGGCGGCCTCGTCGATCTTGCCGCTGACCAGGAGCCCGCGGGCGCGCACCGCGACGAGCCCCGGGCTGCTCGGCCACCGGGCCAGCCCCTGCTCGGCCAGGCGCCCCGCCTCGGCCACGTCGCCGAGCCCGAGCGCGAGGGCGGCCTGGGCCTCGAGCAGGCCGCGCGTGGTCCGCTGGCTGCTCTTGAGCCGCTCGATCGCCGCGCGGGCCTTGGGCGGATCGCCCGCGGCCAGGTTGACCTCGGCCAGCGCGAGCTGGGCCCACGCCGCCTGGCCCGGGGACACCCCGAGGCGTTGGTCGGCCACCGGGCGCGCCGCCTCGGCGTTGAGGCCCTCGAGCTCGGCGCGGAGCTTGTCGGCCTCGGCGCGCGCGCTGCCGCTCGCGGCCCGGA
>JADJUF010000008.1:0-70000 GCA_016717005.1 Myxococcales bacterium
CGACGGCATGCAGCCGGGGTTCGCGCGGCGGGCACTCTCGCGCGCAGCGCCATCCTGTCCGGGTGGCGTCGACGCCGGCGCTGCGGTCGCCGACATGCCTGAGCACGATCCGACGCTCGAGGCGTCACTGATCGATGCCCTGACGGCGTGTGACTGCAGCCAGATCGATCTGGACGCCTTCGCCGGGCTGGTCCTCGGCGCGATCGGCTACCGCAACCCGTACGGCTACGTCAGGCTGGCGACCACCCCGAAGGCGACGTACCGGATCAAGGTGTCGTCGACAGGCACGATGGTCGACCTCGCCGCTGCGTGGCCTGCCGACGCCGGCGCCGAGGCCGTCTGGGTCGACTTTGAGTAGGCACCGGAGTCCGGGTCGCCGCCGACCGGATCACCTCGGCCTGGCGATGCTCGACGAGATGTCGCGCGTTGACGGCGCCTCGGCCGTGACGAGCAGCCCGAGCGCGCGCCCGCGCAGCGCGAGACCGGGCACGAGTTCTTCTTCCAGCAGACCGCCGCCCGCTTTGCCGACCTCCGGGTGGTGATGCGCATCATTCCCCGCAACCCTGGCGTGCAGGACGTTGGCGTCGTGGTCGTGCGCGACGAGGCCGGCAACGTGTTCTCGTCGGACACGTCGGGGGCGGTTCCACAGGATCGGACCTGGCTCGCTCGGCGAGCCGGCCACACGCAGGCCTCATCGGCCGGGCAGCAGGAAGGCGCCATCGCGCTCGTGAACGACCTGCTCACGACCGTCGTCCCGACGGACGTCAAACGCTTGACGACGGATCAGTCCTGATGCGCGCGCTCCTGAATCTGGCCGCGACCGTCGGCGCGCTGAGTATCAGCGCCTGTGGCCGAGATGGCGGCGCGCCGCTGCTCTCGACGGTGTTCGTGCCCTCTGGGAACTTTCGCGCCCAGACGCTGTGTGGCGAGTGGTTCGAGCGGGCGTGCAAGCTCAGCTACGAGCCGCCGATCGGCAAGAGCCGGCACCGCGTGCTCATGTGGCTCGACGCGACCGCGGCGGGCGTGCCCTACCGATCCAACGAGCGGCGCCCGAGTCCAGAAGGCCTCCGCAGCCTCAACCTGACCGAACAATGGGTGGCGACGGAGAACCACCCCGTGCTCATGGGCGGCGCGGGGAGCACCCACTACCGAGATGTCAAGTCGGTCAGCTTCACCGCCCCGTTTCGCTGTGTGCGTTCAGCCTTCCCGAGCACCGATCCAGGCCGCGCGATCGTCGCCGGTGACCAGTCCGACCCATGGTTGCGCGGCGGGCCGGACTGACCGTGCGGCGGTCGTCGGCGTCGATCCATCGCGAGCCTCCCACAATGTGGCCAGGTGGCGGATGCTGGCTGATGCCGCGGGCGCCCGAGCGGGCGCGCTACGGCGGCGGCACGACCAGGCCGTTGCGGACGTAGACCGAGCCCGGCACGGCCTTGGCGATGCTCTTGCCGACCGCGGCGGCGGCGGCGACGTCGCCGAACGACGACATCCGGGCCAGCTCGACGCCGGGCGATCGACACGGTCATCAGCGGGAAGTGCCGCATCACGCCGTAGCGATCCTGGGCCTCGATCGAGCCGCGCCGGCGCTCGGCGCGATCGTAGTACAGCGGGATCAGCCGATCGAACCGCGTCAGGAACTCGTGGCACAGGTGATCGACCCGGGCGCCGTCGACGACCATGACGAAGTCGTCGCCGGCGATGTGGCCGATGAAGTCGCCGGGCCCGCCGTGGACGCGCACGGCCTCGCGGATCAGGTCGCCGGTCTGCCGGATGACCGCGTCGGCGCGCGCGACCCCGAAGTAGTCGTTGAACGCCTTGAAGTTGTCGAGGTCGATGTAGCAGCAGACGCACCCGTGGTCGCCCTGGGCCAGGCGGCGCTCGACCTCCTCGGCGACGGCGTCGCCGCCGGGCAGGAGCGTCGACGGCGACGCGTTGCGCTCGCGGGCCGATCGGGCGAGGGCCTTGCCGACCCGGGCCACCAGCTCGACCGCGTCGAACGGCTTGACCACGTAGTCCTCGGCGCCCGACCGGAACGCCCGGACCTTGTCGGCGGTCTCGCCCTTGGCCGACAGGAAGATGATCGGCGTCAGCGCGGTCACCGGGTCGCCGCGGAGCCGCTCGGCGGTGCGGAAGCCGTCGATGACCGGCATCATCACGTCGAGCAGGATCAGATCGGGCCGGAACCGCCGGGCCTCGACCGGGGCCAGCTCGGCGCTGCCGAGCTCGCGCACGGTGTAGCCGGCCTGGCCGAGGATCTCGTGGCAGATCGCGCGCACCGAGGTGTCGTCGTCGACCACCAGCACCCGCGGCGCCTCCTGGCGCCCGGCGTCGGCCAGGAGCCGCGCGCACACCTCGTGGAAGTTGGCCGGCTGGATCGGCCGCGCGAGGTACTCGTCGGCCCCGGCCCCGAGCAGATCGGCCGCGCCGCCGCCGTCGCCGACCCCGAGCACCGCGGTCCGCCGGGTCTCGGGCGCGTGGCCGAGGATCGCGATCAGCGCGGTGGCGTCGTCGACGGTCGCCGCCACGACCACCAGCGCGATCGGCTCGGCCCGGACGGCGGCCATCGCGGCGTCGGCGTCGGCCGCGACCACGACCTGGTGGCCGGCGGCCATCAGCAGGCCCTTCTGCAGGTAGGCCGAGTGGGGATCGTCGTCGACCACCAGCACGCGCGCGGCGTCGGCGGCGACCGCGCGCGGCGGCGGCTCGAGCGGGGGCAGGGCGTCGAGCGTGGCCGAGCTCGCGGCCGGCAGCGTGAACACGAACTTGGTGCCGGCCGCGCTCGACTCGACCCAGATGCGGCCGCCGTGGGCCTCGATGATCGCCCGCGAGGTGCCGAGCCCGAGGCCGGTGCCGACCACCCGGCGACCGTGCGCGTCGGGCGCGGTGAAGACCCGCTCGCGCTCGGCCTCGGGGATGGGCTCGCCGTCGTTCCAGACCGACACGCCGACCGCGTCGGCGACGGTCGGCGGCCCGAACACCTCGACGTCGATCCGGCCGCCGGGCGCGGCGAACTTGATCGCGTTCGACAGCAGGTTGCCGAGCACCCGGGCCAGCTGCTCGGGATCGCCGAGGATCGTCACCTCGGTCGCGGTCGCGATGATCTCGATGGCCACGCCCCGGGCCAGGGCCCGGTCGACGTAGCGCCCGACCACGTCGCGGGTGAGCCGGCCGATCGCCAGCGGCGCCCGGATCTCGTCGAGCGGGCCGGCGGTGCGCGCGGTGTCGGCGATCTGGTCGATCGCCAGGCTCATCCGGGTCGCGGCCTGCCGGGCCATGTCGACGTAGCGGCGCTGCTTGTCGGTGACCGGATCGGCGTAGCCCGACAGCACGATGTCGAGCGCGCCGGCGATCGCGGTCAGCGGCGTGCGCAGCTCGTGGGTCATGACCCGCACCAGCTCGCCGTGGCGCCGGGCCAGATCGCGGCCGCCGGCGAGATCGCGCAGCACCACGACCGCGCCGACGACCGCGCCGGCGTCGGTCAGCGGCGTGACGACCGAGTGCAGGACCGCGTCGCCGATGCGGACCTCCTCGCGCACCGGCCCGTCGCCGCCGGCGATCAGCTCGAACGGATAGAACCCGAGCCGCACCTCGAGCGCGTGGGTGGTGACGAGCTCGTCGGCCCCCAGCCCCAGGAGCGCGCGCGCGGCCGGGTTGCAGGCGACCTCGCCGGTGTGATGATCCGCCACCATGACCGCGTCGGTCATCGTCGCGAACACCAGCTCGAGCCAGCGACTCTCCATCCCGCGCGAGTGTAGCAGGCGCCGCCCCGGGGCCGGCGGCGCGGGGTCAGGCCCCGGCCCGCCGGAAGGTGGCCTCGAGCCGGGCGTAGGCGCCGCCCTGGGCCACGAGCTCGTCGTGGGTGCCGCGCTCGATCACCCGGCCGCGGTCGAGCACGATGATGTGATCGGCCGAGCGGATCGTCGAGAGCCGGTGGGCGATGACGAGGGTCGTGCGGCCGTGCATGAGCACGCCGACGCCGCGCTCGATCAGGGCCTCGGTCTCGGGGTCGACGTGGGCGGTGGCCTCGTCGAGGATCAGGATCTCGGGGTCGCGCACCAGCGCCCGGGCGAACGCCAGCAGCTGCTTCTCGCCGGCCGAGAACGCGCCGCCGCGCTCGCCGACCGGGGCGTCGAGGCCCTCGGGCCGCCGGGCCAGCACCCGGTCGAGCCCGACCTGGGCCGCGACCTCGGCCAGCTCGGCGTCGGTGACCTCGCGGCCGCTGGCGACCGCGCCCAGCGCCAGGTTCGAGCGCACGGTGCCGGTGAACAGCGCCACGTCCTGGGAGATGACCGTGACCCGCCGGCGCAGCTCGGCCACCGGCAGGGCGCGCACGTCGACGCCGCCGACCGCGATCGCGCCGCCGGTCGGCTCGTACAGCCGGGTCAGGAGCTTGATCAGGGTCGACTTGCCCGAGCCGGTGGCGCCGACGATCGCGACGGTCTGGCCGCGCCCGACCGAGATCGACACGTCGCGCAGGATCGGCTCGGCGCCGTAGCTGAACTCGACGTGGTCGAACGTCACCAGCGGCGCGTCGGCGGCCGGGGTCGAGGCGATCGGGGTGGCCGGGGCCGGGGCGTCGGGCTCGGCGGTGTCGAGCAGCTCGGTGATCCGCTCGATCGACGCCATCGCGCCCTGCATGACCGCGTACTTGGCCGACAGGTCGCGGATCGGGATGAAGAACTTGTTGATGTACTCGAGGAACGCGACCACGAGGCCCAAGGTCACGGCCGTGTCGGCGGCGACGCCGAGATCGCGCACGGCCCACCAGGCCACCAGCGCCACCGCGATGACGCCGATGGCCTCGACCAGCGCGTACATCGCGGCGTCGGCCCGGATCGACACCAGGTAGGCGTCGCGGTGGCCGGCGTTGATGACGTCGTACTCGCGGGCCGCGGCGCCCTCGCGGCGGAAGATCTGCACGACCTTGATGCCGCTCAGGTGCTCCTGCGCGAACGCGTTCATCGCCGCCAGCCGGACCCGGATCTCGCGGAACGAGCGCCGCATGGCCGCGCGCGCGTACTTGACCAGCAGCATCAGCAGCGGCAGCGTCAGGAACGTCAGGAGCGCCAGCTCGACGTCGAGCGTCAGCATGATGATCGCGATCGCGAGCATGCGCACGGCGTCGGTCGCGAGCGTGATCACCCCCGACGCGAACATCTCGTTGACGCTCTCGATGTCGTTGGTCATGCGGGTCAAGAGCCGCCCGACCGGCATGCGATCGAAGAACCCGGCCCGGCGCGACACGACGTGGTCGTAGATCGCCAGCCGCAGGTCGTGCATCGAGCGCTGGCCCAGGAGCTGGATCGCCCACTGCTCGCCGAACGACACCAGCGTCTGGGCCACGACCAGGCTCAGGTAGAGCGCGGCGATCGCGGCCAGGCCCTCGAACTTGCCGACCGCGATGTGCTCGGCGATCGCGACCTTGACCAGGTACGGCTGGGCCAGCTCGAACGCGATCGCGCTGAGCGTGAACGGCAGCCACACCAGCAGCAGGCGCGCGTGCGGCCGGACGAACCGCCACAGCTTGCGCATCAGCTTGACGTCGTAGGCCTTGCCGAGGACCTGCTCCTCGCGCGCGCTCACGCCGCCCCCGGTTCGACCGCGAGCTGGGTCCGGTAGAGCTCGGCGTAGACGCCGCTGGCGGCCAGGAGCTCGGCGTGGGTGCCGACCTCGGCCACCCGGCCGTCGTCGAGCACGACGATCTGGTCGGCGGCCCGCACCGCCGCGACCCGGTGCGAGATCAGGATCGCGGTCCGATCGGCCAGGACCGCGCGCAGGCGCGCCAGGATGACCTTCTCGGTCTCGGCGTCGACCGACGACAGCGAGTCGTCGAGGATCAGCAGCCGGGGATCGGCGGCGATGGCGCGGGCCAGGGCGACCCGCTGGCGCTGGCCGCCCGACAGCGTGATGCCGCGCTCGCCGACCACGGTGGCGTAGCCCTCGGGCATGCCGTCGAGGTCCCGGGCCAGGCCGGCGGTGATCGCGGCCTCGCGCACCCGCGCGGGCACCTCGCCGCCCTCGATCACCGAGGTCGTCGGTCGGCCGGCGCCGACGGTGGCCAGCTCGTCCGCCCGCGCCCGCGCCAGCGTCGAGCCGGCGCCGTACCCGAACGCGATGTTGTCGGCGATCGTGGTCGAGAACAGGAACGCGTCCTGGGGGGCGTAGCCGATCGCCGCGCGCAGCTGCGCGAGCGGGATGGTCGTGACGTCGTGGCCGTCGAGGAGCACCGTCCCCGCCGGCACCTCGAGCAGCCGGCACACCGCCTCGACCAGCGTGCTCTTGCCGCTGCCGGTGCGCCCGACGATGGCCGTGGTGGTGCCGGCCGGGATCACGAACGACACCCGGTCGAGCACGACCCGGTCGCCGCGGGTGACCGTCAGCCCGCGCAGCTCGAGCCCGCCCCGCTTGGCCGCGGGCTCGGTGTCGGCCGCGAGGCCCGGGCCGGTGCCGTCGACGATCGTCGAGCGGGTCGCCATCAGCCCGGCCAGCCGGCTCCACGACGCCTGGCCGCGCTGCAGGAGCGACAGCATCCAGCCCAGCGCCAGGGTCGGCCACACCAGCCGGGCCAGGTACTGGGTCATCTCGACCAGCTCGTCGAGCCCGAGCGCGCCGTCGATGTGGCGGCGGCCGCCGATGTAGAGCACGAGCACCATCGCGACCGAGCCGAGGCCGGCGAAGACCGGGCCCATGCCGCCGCGGATCCGGGTCATGACCATGTTGCGATCGAGCAGCTGGTGCGAGGACGCCGTGAACCGGGCCCGGCGCTCGTGCTCGAGCCCGTAGGTCTTGATCGCGGCGATCGCGGTCAGGTCCTCCTGGATCTCGTTGGACAGCGCGCCGAGCTGGGCCTGGACGCCGATCGAGGCCTTGTAGATGCGCTTGCCGAACAGCCGCCCGGCGACGACGATCATCGGGTAGGGCAGGCACGCGAGCAGGGTCAACGTCGGATCGATCCGGATCATCATCGTCAGCACGGTCGCGAACGCGAACGCGGTGTTGACGATGTTGAGGATGCCGGCGCCCCACATCGCGCGGACGGTCTGGACGTCGTTGGTGAGCCGGGACATCGTGTCGCCGGTCGGGTGCGACGCGTGGTAGAGGCCGTCGAGCCCGAGCAGGTGGTGGAACAGGTCGCCGCGCAGGTCGTACTCGGCGGCGCGGGCGGCGTTGAAGATCCAGACCCGCGACAGGATCCGGGTGATCGCCGTGGCCAGCGCGAACCCGACCATGGCCAGGCACAGCCACGGCACCCGGTGGTGCGGGTCGCCCTCGCCGAGCGCGACCACGACCTTGCCGGTCGTGACCGGGATGCCGAGGAACATGGTGTTGGTGAGCAGCAGCATCACCACCCCGCCCGCGACCGCGCCGCGGTAGCGCACCAGGTAGGACCACGGGCCCGGCGGGGCGGGTGGCGGCTCGGGCGCGGTCACTGCGGAGCCATACCCGACCGCCGCGGCCACGACAAGCCGGTCGGGGGCCGACTCGCCGGCGTTGTCGAGCGCCGGCGCACGAAAAGCGACGGCGGCCATCCGGACCGCGGTCGGCGGCGAGTTGAGCCAGCGCGCGCGTTGTCTGGCCGTCGGTCATGGCGGTAGCATCGGCGACGCGTTCGAGTCGCCGCGCGTGGGCGCGTGGCCAGCCCGTGCGCGCCCCAACGCCATGGCCGACCTCCAGTCCGTCCTCACGCGCCTCGACAGCGATCCCGACGATCCCCACGTGCTCGCGGGGTTGTCGATCGTCACCGCCGCCGCCGCCGCCGGCCTCGACGCCGCCGCGGTGGCCGGGCTGGCCCACACCCGCAAGCGCTTCCGCGATCGCGGCCGGCCCGACGTGGCGCTCCGCCTCGTCGACGCCGAGCTGGGCGGCGTCGCCGACGGCCGGCGCGCGGACCTGCTGATCGCCAAGGCCGAGATCCTCGACGAGGATCTGCTCGACGAGGCCGGCGCGTCGGCCTGCTACCAGGCCGCCCTCGCGGCCCGCCCGGACGACGCGATCGCGGCCGAGGCGCTCGAGTCGCTGCGCCTGGCCCGGGACAACTGGAAGAAGTTCGCCGCCAAGTACATCGACGAGGCCAAGGCCTCGACCGATCGCCAGCTGACGACGGCGCTGTACCTGTCGGCGGCCGAGACCTACGCCCGCTACGCCGTCGACGCGCCCGAGGTCGAGGCGTACCTGCGGCGCTCGCTCGAGGCCGACCCCCGCAACCGCAAGGCCGGGGCCCACCTCGAGCGGCTGCTGGCCCGGGGCGAGCGCTGGGCCGAGCTCGGCGCCGCGCTGGCGGTCCGGGTCGATCACGCCGCCAGCTCTGACGAGCGGGTCGCCGCGCTGCTGGCGCTGGCCGAGGTGACGCGCGGGCCGCTCGATCAGCCCGAGCGCGCGCTCGAGCACTACAAGAAGGTCGTCGCGATCGACGCCGCGCAGCCGACCGCGCTGCGGGTCCTGGGCGACGCGTTCGCCGAGGCCGAGAACTGGCAGTCGCTGGTCATGCTCTACGCCAGCGCGCTCAAGGTCCGCGGCGGCGACGGCGACCTCGGCATGCTGCTGCAGGTCGGGATGATCCTGTGGAAGCGCCTCGGCGATCAGGAGGGCGCCGAGGACTACTTCCGGCGCATCCGCAAGCTCGACGCCGCCCACCCGGTCGCGCTCGACTTCTACCGCACCTATCACGGCGCCCGGGGCGAGGGCGCCAAGCTCGTCGCGATCCTGCGCCAGGCCGAGAAGGCGCTGCCCCCGGTCGGCGCCGACGGCGTCGGCGACGCGCGGGCCCGGGCGCTGGCGGTCGAGATCGCCGAGCTGTCCGAGACCCAGCTCGGCACGCCCGACAAGGCGATCGACGCCTGGAAGCAGCTGCTGCGGGCCGATCCGACCTCGACCGAGGCGCGCGAGGCGCTGCGCCGGCTGTACCGCAAGGCCGAGAAGTGGAACCCGCTGCTCGACCTGATCAAGGACGAGGTCGAGCGGCTGCCCGAGGCCGACGTGCGCGCCAAGGTCGAGCGCCTCTACGAGGTGGTCGCGATCTACGCCGACAAGCTCCGGCTCGATCCGATGGTGCTCAACACCTACAACGCGATCCTCCGGCTCGACCCCGAGGACCCGCGCGCGATCGACGAGCTCGCGGCCAAGTACCGCGCCATGGGCCGCTGGCAGGATCTGATCGGCGTGCTCGGCAAGAAGGCCGAGCTGGCCAGCCTGCCGGTCGACGAGCGCGCGGCGATCCTGCGCGAGACCGCCGACCTGTGGATCGATCGGTTCGGCAACTACGCCCAGGCGATCCGGCCGCTCGAGCGCCTGCTCGAGCTCGACGCCAGCGACGCCGACGCGGTCGCGCGGCTCAAGGACATCTACACGCGCCGCCGGCAGTGGCGCCAGCTGATCACGCTGCTCGGCGTCGAGGCCGAGGTCCTGACCGGCGTCGAGCGCCGGGCCAAGCGCAGCGAGATGGCGCGGCTCGCGGCCGAGCGGGTGGGGGACACCCGGCTCGCGATCGAGATCCACAACCAGGTGCTGACCGAGGCCGGCGTGAGCGCCGGCGGCGCCGGGACCCACGGCGACGGCCTCGACGACACCTACGCGGCGCTGGCCGCGCTGTACGAGCGCGAGAAGCGCTACCCGGCGCTGGCCGAGGTGCTGGGGCGGCTGCGGCTGCGGACCGCGACCCCGACCGAGGCGGTGGCGCTGCTCGAGAAGCAGGGCGCGCTCCTGGCCGATCGCATGAGCGCGCCGGCGCTGGCCGCCGAGGCGTTCGCGGCGATCCTCGCGATCGATCCCACCCACGCCAAGGCGCTGCGGACCCTGCGCGAGCTCTACGCCGCGGCCGGCGACTGGGACGGGCTCGAGCGCCTGTACGGCGGGCTCGGCCAGTGGGACGAGCTGGTCGACGCGCTGATCGGCCTGGGCGATCGCGCCGACGACCGCGACGCCCGCCTGGCGCTGGTGCGGCGCGCGGCCGCGATCGCCACGGCCCGGCAGGAGCCCGAGCGCGCGGCCCGGGTGTGGGAGCGCGTGCTGTCGATCGAGCCGACCGACGCGGTCGCCGCGCGGGCGCTGGTGCCGGCGTACCTGAAGTCCGACAAGCCGGCCAAGCTGTTGCCGGTCTACGAGGTGCTGCTCGCGCACGCGCCCGACCGCGCCGCGCGCCTGGCGCAGATCGTCGAGATCCGCTCGCTGTGCGAGCAGCGGCTGGGCTCGCGGGCGCTGGCGCTGTCGTGGACCGCGCGCGCGTTCGACCTGGCGCCCGAGGACCCCGAGCTCGTCCGCGAGCTGCTGCGCCTGGCGCAGGTGCCCGAGCACTGGCGCGAGGTCGCCGGCGCGCTCGATCGCAAGAGCCACGATCTGGACCTGGCGACCGACGTGCGCCTGCGGCTCCTGCGCACGCTGGCCGAGGTCCACGCCGACCAGCTCGACGACGCCGCCGCCGCGCGCGACGCGCACCAGCACATCCGCGCGCTGGCGCCCGACGACGCCGCCGCCGAGACCGCGATCGAGCGGCTCAGCGAGCAGATGTCCGACTGGCCCGAGCTCCTGGCGTCGTTCCGGCGCCAGGCCGAGCGCGCCCGCGGCGACGATCGCCGACGGCTGCTCGGCCAGATCGCGCAGGTCGAGGAGGAGCGCCTGGCCGACCTCGACGCGGCCGCGCTCACCCACCAGCAGATCCTGCGCGAGGGGCCGGGCGACGTCGCGGCGCTCGCGGCGCTGGCGCGCCTGCACGAGGCCCGCGGCGACTGGGAGGCCCTGGCCGGCGTGCTCGCCGCCCAGATCGACGGCGCCGCCGGCCCGGCCCGGGCGGCCCTGCAGCACCAGCTCGGCACGCTCGTCGACGGCAGCCTCGAGCGCCCCGCGGACGCGCTCGCGCACTATCGCGCGGCGCTGGCCGCGGTCGACGGCGGCGCGCCGCCGGCGAACCTGGTGGCCGCGTGCGTCCGCTACCTGCCGGGCGGCGCCCGCGCCGGATCGATCGACGACGCCCAGCGCCGCGCGCTCGCGGCGGAGCTGCGGCCGCACCTCGTGCGGGCCGGCGAGCCGGCGCCGCTGGTGGCGTGCCTCGAGTGCCTGGCGAGCGATCCGGCGGCGCCCGCCGACGTCGCCCGCGAGCTCGATCGCCAGCTGGTGCCGCTCTACCACGCGCTCGGCGCGCCCGCGCGCGCCTGGGCGCCGGCGGCCCGGGTCGTCGCGAGCGCGCCCGGCGACGTCGAGGCCCGGGCGGCGCTGATCGCCCTGGCCGATCAGCTCGGGCGCCCGCGCGAGCTCGCGACCCACCTCGGCGACGCGCTCGCGGCCCAGCGCCAGGCCGGCGCGCCCGCGGTCGAGCTGTGGATGATGGCGACCGAGCTCGCCCACCGCATCGCCGACGATCCGCAGACCCGCGGCGGCGCCGAGAAGGCGTGGATGACGGTGCTCGAGCTCGAGCCCGACGACGCCGAGGCGTTCGGCGCGCTGGCGGCGCTGTACCGCACCGGTTCGCGCTGGGACGACCTGCGGGCGCTGCTCGAGCGCCGGGTCTCGGTCGCCGCGGATCCCGCGGCCCGGCTGGCCGCGCTGATCGAGCTGACGACGCTCGACGAGGACGTCCTGGGCGACCCCGGTCGCGCGGTCCTCGACCACCGCCGGATCCTCGAGATCGAGGCCGGCCACCTGCCGTCGTACAAGGCGCTCGAGCGGCTCTACGCCGAGGGCGAGAGCTGGGCCGAGCTCGACGGCGTGCTGGCCGCGGAGCTGGCGTGGGCGCCGGCGTCCGAGCACCAGGGCCTGCGCTACCGGCGGGCCGAGCTGCACGCGCGCCACCTCGGCGATCGCGCGGGCGCGATCGATCTGCTCGAGGAGGTGGTCGCGGCCCAGCCCGGGCACGCCGACGGCCGCGAGCTGCTCGAGGAGCAGCTCACCGAGGCGAGCCTGCGCCAGCGCGTGGCGCGCGTGCTCGAGCCGCTGTACCTGCGCGATCAGCTGTGGAAGGACCTGGCCAACGTGCTGCGGATCCAGCGCGAGGGCGCCGCGGGCGCCGACGCCGCGCAGCTGCTCGGGCGGGTCGCGGTCATCGAGGAGCGCGAGCTCGATCTCGGCAAGGCCGCGTTCGACACCTGGACCCAGGCCCTGACCGCCGATCCGTCGGCGCCCGAGGCCCAGGCCGCGATCCTTCGCCTGGCCGCGACCTTCGACCGCTGGCACGACGCCGCCGTCGCGTTCGACGCGGCGGCGACGGCGGCCGGCGGCGATCTCGCGGTGGCGGTGCCGCTGCGGCAGCACGTGGCCGAGATCTGCGATCAGTCGCTCGGCGACAACCCGCGCGCGATCGCCGCGTACCGCGCGCTGATCTCGCTCGACCCGGGCGACCTCGAGCGGCTCGGGCCGGCGCTGACCGCGCTGGCGCGCCTGCACGAGGAGGAGGAGCAGTGGCCCGAGCTGCGCGCCGTGGTCGCGCGTCAGGCCGAGCTGGCCGGGCCGCGCCGGCTCGAGTTCCTGGCCCGGGCGGCCGAGCTCGACGAGCAGCGCCTCGCCGAGCCCGATCGCGCGATCGCGACCTGGCGCGAGGTCCTGCTCGAGGCGCCCGATCACGAGGCGGCGCTGGCCAACCTCGAGCGCCTGTACCAGGCCCGCGACCGCTGGCGCGACTTCGCGGGGCTGGTGCGCCACAAGGTCGAGCGCGCCGACGATCAGGCGACCAAGATCGCCGAGCTCCGCCGCCTGGCCGAGGTCCACGAGGTCATGCTGGCCGAGCCCAGCGAGGCGATCGTCGCGCACCTCGAGGTGCTCGACCACGTCTACGACGACACCGCCGCGCTCGACGAGCTGGCCCGGCTGTACCGCGAGGCCCAGCGCCCGACCGATCAGCTCGACATGCTCGAGCGCCGGCTGATCGTCGCCGACGCCCGCGGCGACGGCGATCGCGTGACCCGCCGGGCCGAGCTGGCGACGCTGCTCGGCACGACCCTGGCCCGGCCCAACTACGCGCTCGATCGCTGGGCCGAGGTCCTGACGATGGAGCCCGAGCACCCGGCCGCGCTGGCCGCGGTCGGGCGCGCGTTCGACGATCCCGATCTCGCGCCGCGCGCGGCCGCGATCCTCGAGCCGCTCTACGAGGCCACCGGCAAGGATCGCGAGCTGACCGCGCTGCTCGCCGCCGCCGCGCGGCGCGAGGTGGTGCCGCGCGAGCGGGCGCGGCTGTGGACCCGGGTCGCGGCGATCCAGGAGCACCGCCTGACCGACCGCGCGGCCGCGTTCGACGCCGCCGTGGCGGCGCTGCGGGCCTCGGTCGCCGAGCCGGAGCTGCCCGAGGCGATCGGCCTGGTCGATCGCCTGGCCGGCGACCTCGAGCGCGAGGGCGACCTGGTCGCGATCTACCGCAGCATCGCCGACGACGTCCTCGACGGCGCCGTCCAGCGGCGGCTGTTCCTCGACATCGCCGATCTGGCCCAGGCCGCCCAGGGCGACCTCGACCTGGCCCGCGCGTACTACCAGCGGGTCCTCGACGCCCAGGCCGACGACGCCCGGGCGCTCGGCGCGCTCGAGCGGATCTACAAGCAGCGCCTGGCCGAGGGCGCGACCGGCGACGCCGCGCCGCTCTACGACATCCTCAGCCGCAAGGCCGACCTCGCGGTCGCCGACGTGGTCGAGCGCACCGCCGCGCTGGCGGAGATGGCGACCCTGGCCGCCGGGCCGCTGGCCCGCCCCGACGACGCGATCGCCGCCTGGGAGCAGGTGCTCGAGGCCCAGCCCCGGCACCCGACCGCGGCGCCCGAGCTCGACCGGATGTACCGCGGCGAGCGCCGCTGGCGCGACCTGGTCGATCTGCACGAGCGCCGGCTCGGCTTCGTCGACACGATCGAGGAGGCCATCACGCTCCGGGTCAAGCTCGGCGCGCTGCACGAGCACGAGCTCGGCGACGTGACCACCGCGATCGAGAGCTACGCCGCGGCGCTCGGCGGCGACCCCGGTCACGCCGGCGCGATCGCCGCGCTCGAGCGGCTGCTCACCAACCCCGAGGGGCGCGCCGACGCCGCCGAGGTGCTCGAGCCGGTCTACATCTCGCGCCACGACTGGACCCGGCTGGCCCGGCTCTACGAGATCCAGCTCGACGGCCAGACCGAGCCCGACGCCCGGGTCGACCTGGTCCGACGGATCGCGCGCCTGTACGAGGAGCAGCTCGAGGATCTCGACGGCGCCGCCCGCTGGTACGCGCGGCTCTTGCAGGAGGATCCGACCGATCCCCACGTCCGCGATCAGCTGCACCGCCTGGCGACCGTCGGCGGCGACTGGGCCGGCCTGGCCGCCACCTACCAGCGCGTGCTCGACGACGACTCCAGCGACGCGCCGCACCTGCGCGAGCTGGCGGTCGCGGCCGCGACCATCTACGATCGGCGCCTCGACGAGGCCGGCCTGGGCGGGGCCGCCTACCGGCGCGCGCTCGCGGCGACGCCGCCCGCGGGCGCTGACGATCGGCTGGCGCTCCTGGCCCGGGTCGAGTCGCTGCTCGGCCGCCACCTGCAGTGGGCGACGTTGGTCGCGATCTACGACGACGTGATCGGCGCGGTCGCCAGCGACGACGCGCTCCGGCGCGATCTGTACGCGCGCAAGGCCGCCGTGGTCGAGGAGCGCCTCGGCGATCCGGCCGCGGCGATCGACGCCTGGCGCGCGGTCATCGAGCTGGCCGACGGCCTGGCGGCGCGGCTCGACTACGCGCGCGCGGCCGACGCGCTCGAGCGCCTGTACCGCGCCGACGCGCGCTGGCACGACCTGGTCGATCTGCTGAGCGACCGGATCGAGCGCGCCTCGAACGAGGGCGACGAGATCGATCGGCGGCTGGCGCTGGCCGAGGTGCTCGAGCTGCACACCGACGATCTCGACGGCGCGCTCGATCAGTACGAGGAGATCCTCACCACCGACACGCCCGATCGGGCGCTGCCGGCGCTCGAGCGGCTGGCCGCGGGCGCGGCCGGGCGCGAGCGCACGCTCGGGCTGATCGAGCCGATCTACCGCCACCGCAACTGGTGGCAGAAGCTGGTGGTCGTCCTCGACGCCAAGCTCGAGTTCGTCAGCGATCCCAGCGATCAGGTCGCGACGCTGATGGAGATCGCGGCGATCCACGAGAGCCGCGGCGGCGATCTCGATCTGGCGCTGGCCGCGCTGGCGCGGGCCTGGCTGATCGAGCCGACCCGCACCGACGTGTTCGATCAGCTGACGACGCTGGGCGCGCGCATGGGCGCGTGGGACGCGCTGTGCCAGACGCTGGCGGCCGGCGCCGCGGCGACGATGGATCCGCCGACGCAGCTGCAGGCGCTGGCGCGCCTGGCCGAGATCCACGAGACCCAGCGCGGCGATCACGGCGCCGCGATCGCCGCGTGGCGGCGGGTGCTCGAGGTCAGCGCCGACGATCCCGACGCGCTGTCGGCGCTCGATCGCCTGCTCGCGGTCGAGGCCCGCGCCGACGAGCTGGTCGTCGTGGTCGCGCGTCGCGCCGAGCTGGCCGACGACGAGGCGGTGCGGCTGGTGCTCTTGCACCGGGTGGCGTCGCTCTACGATCACGTGCTCGAGCGCGCGCCCCAGGCGATCCTCGCCTACCGCGAGGTCCTGGCGGGCGCCCCCGAGGACGTGCCGGCCCTGGCTGCGCTCGAGCGGCTCTACCGCGCCAGCGGCGACGCCCGCGAGCTGGCGGTGGTGCTCGAGCAGCGGCTGGCGCTGACCGACGACGCGGCCGCCGCGCGCCAGCTGCGGCTCGATCTGGCCACGGTCCACGAGCGCGACCTGAGCGACCCGTACCAGGCGATCGCCAACCTCGAGGCCGTGCTCGCGGCCGACGCCGGCGACGCCACCGGGCTGGCCGAGCTCGATCGCCTCTACGGCGCCAACCGCATGTGGCCGGAGCTGCTCGACGTGCTCGATCGGCGCGCGCTCCTGGCGACCGACACCGCGGCCCGGGCCGAGCTGGCCTACCGCGCGGCGCGCCTGGGCGAGACCGAGCTGGGCGAGCCGGAGGTGGCGCTGGGCCGGTACGGCGCGGTGCTGCAGATCCTGCCGACCCACGCCGCCGCCCGGACCGCGCTCGAGGCGCTCCTGGCCAAGGACGACCACGCCGAGGCCGCGGCGGCGCTGCTCGAGCGCCACCTGCGCGCCGTCGGCGACGCCGAGGGTCTGGTGCGCGTGGCCGAGCGGCGGCTCGAGCTGCCGGGCGAGCGCGCGCAGCGGCGCAACCAGTGGGCGGCGCTGGCCGATCTGCACGAGACCCTGCGCAACGATCTGCGCGCGGCCTCGCAGACCTGGGCGCGCGCGCTGGTCGAGGATCCCACCGACGTCGGCCTGCTCGGGCCGCTCGAGCGCCTGGCGCAGGTCCGGGGCGCCTGGGCCGAGCTGGCGGCGCTGCTCGAGGGCCAGCTGGCCGGCACCGCGCTCGACGCGGAGCTCGAGCACGACTACGCGATGCGGCTCGGGCGGATCTACGAGGAGGCGCTGGCCGACCTGGCCCGCGCCGCGACCACCTACCAGCGCGCGGCCGCGACCAACGTCGACGAGCCGCCGGCGCTGGCCGCGCTCGATCGGGTGCTGTGGCGGCTGGGGCGCTGGAGCGAGCTGGCCGAGGTGCTGGCGCGCGAGGCCGAGGTGGCCGAGGGCGACGCCGCCGGCGCCGACCTGCTGTTCCGGCTGGGCGACGTGCGCGAGAGCCAGCTCCAGGACGTCGCCGGCGCGGTCGACGCGTACCGCAGCGTGATCGAGCGCGCGCCCCGGCACGGCGCGGCCCGGGCCTCGCTCGAGCGGTTGCTGGCGTCGGCCGACGATCAGCGCGGCGAGATCATCGACACGCTCGAGCCGCTCTACGAGGGCGAGCGCGACTGGGGCCGGCTGACCGATCTGCTCGCCGCCAAGCTGGCGGTCACGGACGACCACCACGAGCGCGCGGCGATCTACCAGCGCATCGCCGGCCTGGCCGAGACCCGGCTGGGCGACGGCGTGCGCGCGCTCGACGCCGCCGGCGGCTGGCTGGCCGAGGACCCGGCCTCGGCCGAGGCGCTGGCCGAGATCGATCGGCTGGCGGCGCTGCAGGGCCGCTGGGTCGAGGCCGCGGCGCGGGTCGCGGGCGTGGCCGGCACGCTCGACGACGGCGCCGTGCCGCTGTGGATGTACGTCGGCGCGGTCCAGCTCGACCGGGTCGGCGACACCGACGCCGCCCGCGGCTCGTTCGAGCGCGCGCTGGCGCTCGACGACGAGCACGGCCCGGCGCTCGAGGGGCTCGAGCGGATCCACCGCTCGCGCGGCGACACCGCCGGCCTGGCCGAGGTGCTGGCCCGCCGCGCGACGCTCGCGTTCGACCCGCCGGCCAAGCAGGCGCTGTGGACCGAGGTCGCGGGCCTGCGCGAGCGCGCCGGCGACGACGGCGGGGCGATCGCCGCGTGGGAGGCGGTCATCGACGTCGCCGACGACGATCGCGAGCCGCTGGCCCGGCTGGCCGCGATCTACGAGCGCCAGGGCGATCGCCGGGCGCTGGTGACGACGCTCGGCCGGGCCGCGCGGATCGCCGCCGACGCGGTCGAGGAGAAGCGCCTGCGGGTGCGGATCGCCGAGCTCGAGCGCGCGCTCGGCGACCTGGCCGCGGCCGGGGTCGCCTGGCAGGCCGTGCTCGACCTCGATCCCGTCGACGCGGCGGCGCTGACCGCGCTCGAGGAGCTGCACACCGCCGGGCGCGACTGGATCGCCGTCCAGGACGTCCTGACCCGCCGGCTCGAGCTGGCGCGCACCTCGAGCGACAAGATCGCGGTGCTGGCGCGGATGGCGCGGATCGCCGAGCGCGAGCGCGGCGCCCTCGACGACGCGATCGCCCACTGGTACGCGGCGCTCGACGTCGACAACGCGCAGCTGGCCGCGTACGGCGAGCTCGAGCGGCTGCTGGCCAAGGGCGAGCGCTGGCACGATCTGGTCGAGCTGCTCGATCGGCGCGCCGATCTGCACGGCACGCTCGGCGACGCCGCGGCCGAGATCGGGGCGCTGGCCCGGGCCGCCGACATCTGGGAGGGCCCGCTCGACAACCCCGACGCCGGCGCCGAGATCCTCGAGAAGATCCTGCGGCGCGAGCCGACGTCGGTCGCCGCGCTGACCCGCCTCGGGCGCATCTACGAGCGCGCCGCCGACTGGGACAGGTGCGGCGACGTGCTGTCGCGGGCGCTGGCGCTCGGGCCCAAGGGCACCGACGCCGCCGATCTGTTCTTCCGGCTCGGCGAGGTCGCCGACAAGGCCCAGGACGATCGCGCGACCGCGCAGGCCCACTACCGCCAGGCGCTGACCCACGACCCGCGGCACGCGCCGTCGATCGCGGCGCTCGAGCGGCTGGCCCGCGCCGACGGCAACTGGGCGGTCGTGTCCGACATGCTGGCCCGGCAGATCGCGATCGTCGAGGCCGACGGCGGCGACGTCCTGCCGCTGGCGCTCGAGTACGCGGCGGCGGAGCAGAAGCTCGGCACGCCGGCCGCGGCCCTGGCGGTGCTCGAGCGCGCGGCGGCCGCGGCGCCCGGCGACGCGCGGGTGCTGACGCTCCTGGCCGATCTGTACTTCGCGTCAGGCCAGCACGACCAGGCCGCGCCGATCTACGACCGCCTGGCCGACGACGCCAAGGCGGCCCGGCGCATGAAGGACGTCGCCCGGTTCCGCCAGCGCCAGGGCGGGATCCTCGAGGCCCGCGGCGACGTCGCCGGGGCCGTGGCCGCCTACGAGGAGGCGTTCCGGGTCAACCCGACCGACGTGCCGACGATGGCCGGGCTCGGCCGCCTCGCGATGTCCCAGCGCGACTGGGAGAAGGCGCGGCGGGTCTACCGCTCGCTGGTGCTGCAGAACCTCGACGCCGACGCCGGGCTGACCAAGGCCGACGTGTACTACGCGCTCGGCGTGATCCACGACGAGCTGGGCGAGGCGCCCAAGGCCAAGGGCATGTTCCAGCGCGGGCTCGAGGTCGACCCGACCGATCAGCGCCTCAAGGACGCGCTGGCGCGGCACGGCACGTCGTGATCGCCGCGCGCGCCGCCAGCGCGAGCATCTGATCGTCGGCGCCGAGCAGCCCGCGCAGGAGCGCCGGCGCGGCCGGCGGGCACGCGGGGCCCAGCGCGCCCAGCGCCCGGATCGCCGCCGCCGCCAGCTCGGGGAAGGCCTGGTCGCGCGCGGCCGCGAGCAGCTCCGGGCCGGCCTCGGCGGCGCCGCGCTGCCCGAGCGAGGTCGCGGCGCGGATCGCCAGCTGCAGCGCGGTGTCGTCGGAGAACGCCTGGCCGCGCCAGCGGACGAACCGGGCCAGGAGCGCGCCGGTCACGCCGGGCCGCTCGCCGTAGGCCGCGATCGCGCGATCGCGCACCGGCAGCGGCACGTCGCCGTCGTCGATCCACCCGAGGAAGCGCGCGTCGAGCGCCGCGGTCGGGCACTGCGCCAGCGCCGCCACCGCCTCGACCCGCACCGGCACGTGGACGTCGCCGTCGACCGCGGCGATCAGCGCGGCGCTCGGGCCGGGCCGCCCGCAGCGCTGGCCCAGGCCGGCCGCGGCCTGCTGCCGGATCGCCGGCCAGTGGTCGGCGCCGAGGACGTTGATCAAGGCCCGGTCGGCGGCGTCGGCGACGTCGCCGGTGACGCCCGGGGCCGCGATCGGAGCGGGCGCGCCGGCGCCGCCGTTCGCGAGGCCGCGGACCGCCTCGAGGCGGGTGCCCGGATCGGTCGCGTCGGTGAGCTCGGCCAGCACCAGCTGCGCCGCCGGCGCGCGGTTGTTGGCGAGGCCGCGCGCCGCCACCCGCGCCAGGGCGTGCCCGGCGGCCGAGTCGGGCAGGCGCTGCACCGTCGCCGCCAGCGTGCGCACGGCGGCGCCGTCGACGAGGGGCGCCAGGGCCGCCAGCGTCCGGTAGCGGAGCTCGTAGCTGGGCCCCGCGGCGGCCAGCGCGGCGGCCAGCGCGGTCGTCGCTACGGCCCGCGCGTCAGGATCGGCGGTCGCGGCGGCGCTGCCCAGCGCCCGCCAGAGATCGGCCGCCGCCGCCGGCTCGGCGGCGGTCTGAGCCGCCGCCACCAGGGTCGCGACCGGCACCATCGCCAGCGCCCGGGCCAGCTCGGCCCGCACCGCCCGGGGGCCGCGGCCCGCGCGCGCGATCAGGGCCGCGCGATCGGTCGTCGCCAGCGCCGCGATCGCGGCGCGCTGCGCGTCCTCGTCGCCGGCGCCGCCGATCAGCTCGAGCAGCGCGCCCTGGCCCTCGGGGCCCAGCGCCGCCAGGGTCGCCGCCGCGGTGGTCGCGCGCGCGCCCGGCAGATCGCCCGCGGCCAGCGCCGCCGCCAGCGGGCCGATCACCCCCGGGTCGCGGATCTGCGCCAGCGCCGCCAGCAGGCGCCGGCGGGCGTCGCCGGTCGCGCCCTCGAGCGCCGCCCGGATCGCCACCACCGCCGGCGCGCCGTGCGCGATCAGCAGCCGCGCCGCCGACTCCGCCGCCAGCCCGCCGGCCACGACCTGCGCCGCCAGCACCGGCCCCGCGCCCTCGGGCGCCAGCTCGACGTCGGCCAGGACCGCGAGCTCCGCGATCGCCGCGCCGCCACGCCCGCGGTGCACGTCGAGCAGCGCGATCGACACGCACCCGTCGAGCGCCGTCGGCAGGACCGCGGTGTAGGCCTGGCCCGGCGGCGCGCGGCGCGCGATCGGATCGGGCACCTCGATCACCGCGGCCCCGGCGGCGGCGATGACCAGCAGCCGGGCCGGGCGCGCCCGGGTCGCGGCGCCGTCGCCCGACGGCACGATCCGGATCGCCGCGGCCTTGCCGCCGCTGACCGTGGTCCGGAAGTTCCAGACGGCGCCGACGCCGTCGTCGCGCTCGCCCGCGGTCCACGCCGTCGCCAGGTCGCCGTCGCCGAGCGCGCGCGGCGCGGTCAGCATGCTGGCGTCGGCGGCGCCGGCCGCCCGCGACGCGGTGGTCGCGCGGTACCACGCGGTCGCCAGGCCCGGGCCGGTGGGCTGGGCCGTCACCGTCGGCGCGCCCGCCGGCGGATCGATCCGCGCCGGCGGTGCCGCGACGAACCGGCGCCCGCGCTCGTCCCAGCGCTCGGGGAACAGCTCGAGCGGCACCCCGTCGCAGCGGCGCTGATCCCCTCGGGTCTGGAAGCGCACCAGCCCGCGCGCGTCGGCCACGACCCACTGCTCGTACTCGTCGTCGCCGCCGGGCCCGACCGGGCCGCGCCACAGCTCGGTCAGGGCCGCGCCCGGGCGGGTCGCGACCAGCGCGACCGCCTCCCAGCGCCCGGCGATGCGTGCGGTCGCCACCAGCACGCGCCGCGCTCCGAGCGCGCCCAGGGTCAGGCGCGCCTCGGTCAGCGCCCCCGAGCCGCCGAACGGCACCAGCTGCCCGCCGCCGCCGCCGCGCTCGATCACCAGCTGGCCGGGTGCGTCGATGCGCACGGCGTCGACCGCGCCGTCGCCGTCGACGTCGGCGGCCAGCTCGGCGGTCGGCGCCGCCAGCGCCAGGGTCGGCGCCGCCAGCGCGCCGAGGACGACGAGCGTTCGCATGGCGGCAGCCTACCGCGCCGCTTGCGGTGGGGCTCGATGAGCGATACGGAAACCGGCCCCATGCACCGCAAGGCCGACTTCGCCTTCGACCTGCCGGCCGCGCAGATCGCGCAGGCCCCGGCGGCCACGCGCGACGGCTCGCGCCTGCTGGTCGTGCGCGGCGCCGACCACGTCGACACGCGCTTCCCGGCGCTGCTCGACCACCTGCCGCCGGACCCGGTCGTCATCGTCAACGACGCCCGGGTCGTGCCGGCCCGGGTCCACTGCCACCGCCCCAGCGGCGGCGCGGTCGAGCTCTTGTTCGTCGAGCCCGATCCGACGCCGGTGCCGGCCGGGCAGGTGGCGTGGCGGTGCCTGGCCCGCGCCGGCGGCCGCCTGCACCCCGGCGATCCGCTGACGCCCGACGGCGATCCGTCGATCACCCTGACCGTCGCGTCGGCGCGCGGCGACGGCGGCGCCCTGGCGATCGCGGTCCCGGCCGCCGGCCCCGGCGACGTCTTCGGCCTGCTCGACCGGGTCGGCGAGCTGCCGCTGCCGCCGTACATCGCCCGGGCCGACGGCCCCGCGGCCGACGATCGCGAGCGCTACCAGACCGTCTACGCGCGCACGCCCGGCGCGGTCGCGGCGCCGACCGCCGGCCTGCACCTGACGCCGGGCCTGCTCGACGCGATCGCCGCGCGCGGCGGCACGCTCGCGCACGTCACGCTCCACGTCGGGCTCGGCACGTTCGCGCCGGTGCGGGTCGACGACCTCGCCGCCCACGCCATGCACGTCGAGCGCTTCGACGTCCCGGCCGCGACCGCGGCGCTGGTGGCCTCGGGCCGGCCGATCGTCGCGGTCGGCACGACGGTCGTGCGCGCGCTCGAGAGCGCCGCCACCGGCCCGCGCCAGGTCGCGGTCGGCCCCGGCGCCACCGGGCTGTTCATCCGGCCCGGCACCGGCTACCGCTTCCAGATCGTCGATGCCCTGGTCACCAACTTCCATCTCCCGGAGTCGACCTTGCTCATGCTCGTCAGCGCCTTCGCCGGGTACGACCGCGTGATGTCGGCGTACCGCCACGCCGTCGCCGCCGGCTACCGCTTCTTCAGCTACGGCGACGCCATGCTGCTCGAGCGCGAGGCCCCGTGAAGGTCGATCTCCCCACGACCGGCTTCCAGCTCGAGCTCACCCACGCGCTCGGCAACGCCCGGGCCGGGTGGCTGCACACCCCGCGCGGCTCGATCCCGCTGCCGGTGTTCATGCCGGTCGGCACCCAGGGCTCGGTCAAGGCCATGACCCCGGGCGAGCTCGAGGCCGAGCCCCTCGACGCCCGGATCATCCTCGGCAACACCTACCACCTGTTCCTGCGGCCCGGCCTCGAGGTCATCGGCGCCGCCGGCGGGCTGCACCGGTTCGCCGGCTGGACCCGGCCGATCCTCACCGACTCGGGCGGCTTCCAGGTGTTCAGCCTGGCCGGCATCAACAAGATCGACGACGACGGCGTCACGTTCCAGAGCCACATCGACGGCAGCCGCCACCGGCTCACGCCCGAGGTCTCGCTGCACATCCAGGGCGTGCTCGGCAGCGACATCGCGATGGCGTTCGACCAATGCCCGCCCGGCGACGCGCCGCCGCCGGTGCAGGAGCAGGCGCTGGCGCGGACGACCGCGTGGGCCGCGCGCTCGGCCGCGGTCGCGCGTCCGCCCGGGCAGGCGCTGTTCGGGATCGTCCAGGGCGGCGTCGACCTCGAGCGCCGGGCCCGCCACGCCGAGTCGATCGTGCCGATCGGCTTCGACGGCCACGCCATCGGCGGGCTGTCGGTCGGCGAGCCGATCCCGGAGATGTACCGGGTGCTCGACGCCTTCGCCCACACGTTGCCGTTCGAGCGGCCGCGGTACCTGATGGGGGTCGGCACCCCCGCCGATCTCACCCGCGGGGTCATGGCCGGGGTCGACATGTTCGACTGCGTCATGCCGACCCGCAACGCCCGCAACGGCAACCTGTTCACCTCCGAGGGCCGGGTCGTCATCACGAACGCCAAGCATCGCAAGGACTTCGGGCCGATCGACCCCGCGTGCCCGTGCATGACCTGCGCCCGCCACTCCCGCGCGTACCTGCGGCACCTGCACGTCGCCAAGGAGATCCTCGCCTCAAGGCTGGCAACGCTTCACAACCTCACGTATTACGCACGCCACATGCGGGCGCTGCGGGAGCAGATCTTGACCGAGGGGCAGCCCATCTAACCAGGCCCGACTGGCTGGTCCGGTAGGCCTGACCTGGTCCGCGCCCCACAGGCGGGCAGGGCCAGGCCCTCCACCTGACCGAAGATCCAGCGTGGCGGGATGTCGCAGGGACCTTGTGGTCATGGCCGGCCGTCCGTACGGCTTGACCCCCGCGGGACCGGGTGCTACTCACCCACAACTTTTTCGGGAACTTGGTTCGGCCCGGCCGGATCGCACGTCGCACCTAGGAGAGCCACCATGGCCGCCATGCAGATGCCCATCATGATGCTGCTGATCTTCGGAGTCTTCTGGCTCCTGATCATCCGGCCGCAGGCGAAGAAGCAGCGCGAGCATCAGGAGATGCTCAGCAAGCTCGGCAAGGGTGCGGTGGTGATCACGCGCGGCGGCATCATCGGCACGATCACCGGCGTGCAGCCCGGTGAGGTCGTCGTCCTCGAGATCCAGGAGAAGGTCCGCGTCCGCGTGCCGCGCGCGTACATCGAGAACACCTGGTCGGCCAAGTCCGACGACAAGGGCTCCGACAAGAGCTCCGGCAAGGACGAGGCCAAGGGCAAGGACGAGTCCAAGGCCGCCTGAGCTCGCCGACGCTTCGCTTCGCCCGGGCCCTCGGTCCGGTTGACTGGTCTTCGAGGTTGCTAATGGATCGCTCACTTCGCAATCGCACGCTCGGCTTCGCGGCCCTGCTCCTGTTCAGCGTGCTGTACCTGCTGCCGACGTTCGTCGGCGGCGCGCTGCCGTCGTGGTACCCCTTCGACAAGAAGATCAACCTCGGCCTCGATCTCAAGGGCGGCGCCCACTTCGTCTACTCGATCGACCTCGACACCGCGGTCGACGACAAGGCGTCCGAGCTCAAGCGCGACATCGAGGCCAAGCTGGCCGAGAAGGGCATCGAGGCCAAGGTCTCGACCCCGGCGGTGGCGCCCGGCGCGCTGACGATCCGGCCGGCCGACCCGACCAAGCGGGCCGAGGCCGAGAAGCTGGTCAACTCCGACTACGCCGGCATCATCTCGGGCCGGCCGTGCGACGAGCCGGCCGCGATCTGCGTCCGGATCGCGTCGCGGTTCGCCGACGACGTGCGCAAGCGCGCCCTCGAGCAGGCCGTCAAGACCGTGCGCGAGCGCGTCGACGAGGACGGCGTGGCCGAGCCCACCGTCATCCAGAAGGACGACCAGATCATCGTCGAGCTGCCGGGTCTGGCCAAGGAGTCGACCGCGCGCATCAAGGAGCTGATCGCCCGCACCGCCAAGCTCGAGTTCAAGATCGTCGCCAACGACCACGCCGTGATGAAGGCGATCTTCCGCCACGTGGGGGCCGCCGACAACCCGCGCGATCCCGAGGCCATCGACCAGGGCATCAAGGCCTACACCGACGGCTGGACCGCCGACAAGAGCGGCGACGAGTTCATCGACTACTTCCTGATCGCCAGCGATCGCGAGGAGGTGCTCACCAAGGACGAGGCCAAGGCCCTCAACTGCTACGACAAGACCAAGGACGTCGGCGGCAAGGTCACCTGCACGGTGTCGGGCCGCAAGGTGCTCGAGCGGTACCTGGCCAAGCTCGCCGCCCAGGATCCGGCCATGGCGGTCGGCGAGGACTTCCGCGTTCGGCTTCGAGTTCAACGAGCCCCAGCAGGACAGCGAGATCGCCGACAAGCGCCCGTACTGGCGCACGTACTACCTCGAGCGCGCGGTGCGCCTGACCGGCAGCGGCGTGTCCAACGCGATGGCGAACTACGATCAGAACACCGGGCGGCCCGAGGTACTCGTCGACTTCAACCGCTTCGGCGGCCGCCAGTTCGGCGACCTGACCGCGGCCAACGTCGGCAAGAAGATGGCGATCATCCTCGACGACAAGATCAGCTCGGCGCCGGTGATCCAGGGCGCCATCCGCCAGGGCCGCTCGACGATCACCGTCGGCGGCGCCAACGCGGTCCAGCAGGAGGCCGAGGCCCAGAACCTCGTCAACGTGCTCAAGACCGGCTCGCTGCCGGCGCCGCTCCGCGAGGAGTCGGTCGCCGAGCTCGGCCCGACCCTGGGCCGCGACGCGGTCGCCAAGGCCCAGCTCGCCTTCGGCCTCGGCGGCGTGCTCGTCATCCTGATCATGCTCAGCATCTACAAGTGGTCGGGGACGATCGCGATGGCCGGCACGATCCTGAACGTCGTGTTCCAGATGGTCGTCATGGCCATGTTCGGCGCCACGCTCAGCCTGCCCGGCATCGCCGCGCTGGTGCTGACGATCGGCTTCGGCGTCGACGGCAACATCCTCATCTACGAGCGCATCCGCGACGAGCTCTTGCTCGGCAAGTCGGTCAAGGGCGCCGTCGACATCGGCTTCTCGCGCGCCTTCTCGAGCATCCTCGACGGCCAGCTCACGACCGCCGCCGCCGGCTGGGTGCTCTTGCAGTACGGCAGCGGCCCGGTCCACGGCTTCGCGGTGCTCCTGCTCATCGGCATCGCCACCACCCTGTTCGTCAACGTCTGGGTCACCCGCCTCCTCTTCGATTGGTACATCTCGAAGAAGAAGGGCGAGCTGGCGACGATCTCGATCTGATCGACCCCGGCTCGGCTCCTCACGACTGACTACTGGCCACGCGCAGAAGGACCTCCCATGGCGGCCTCCGACCACAACTTCCGCTACCTCGTCAAGCCCGGCACCGATTTCGGGTTCGTCTCCAAGTTCCGGATCTGGATGCTGCTGTCGACCTTGCTGGTCGCGGTCAGCATCGGCTCGCTGTTCGTGAACAAGGCCGTCCGCGGCAGCTACATGAACTGGACGATCGACTTCAAGGGCGGCACCGAGATCGTCTACGCGTTCCGCGACAAGAACAAGCCCGACACCTACGTCCACGCTGACGCCGCCAAGGTGCGCGCCGCGCTGGCCGACGCCGGCGCCGATGGCTTCGACGTGTCCGAGATGACCTGGACCCAGGAGGTCGGCGACCGCGAGGTCACCGTGCGCGGCACGATGATCCGCACGCCGAGGTTCGGCGCGACGACGCCCGAGCAGAAGAAGTCGGCGGGCGACGCGTTCGCCGCCAAGTTCGCGGACCGCGGCATCGACTCGATGCAGTGGTCGGGCGATCGCCTGTTCGTGCGCTCGACCGGGCACATCACCGACGTCGAGGCCGCGCCGGTGTTCACCGCCGCCGGGCTCGAGGTCAAGGCCTGGGGCGACAGCGCCAAGCTCTACGACACCCCCGACGAGGGCACCGGCGAGTACCGCCAGACGTTCGCGCTCAACGGCCTCGACCGTCAGTACGAGCTGGTCCTCGAGCAGGCGCTGCCGGACGTCGACGTCGTGACCGAGGCGTCCTCGCAGGTCAGCGCCAAGGCCGGCGCCGATCTCCGCAACGACGCGATCAAGGCGCTGTTCTACGCCATGCTGCTCATCACCCTGTACCTCGCGGTGCGGTTCGACATCCGCTACGCGCCCGGCGCGATCTTCGCGACGTTCCACGACGCGATCATGGTCGTCGGCGTGTTCTCGGTGACCTGGACCGACGTGTCGCTGACCTCGGTCGCGGCGCTCCTGACCGTCATCGGCTTCTCGGTCAACGACACCGTCGTCATCTTCGACCGCATCCGCGAGAACCAGATCAAGCTCAAGGACAAGAAGCTCGAGCGCATCGTCGACATCTCGCTCAACGAGGTCGTCGTGCGCTCGATGCTGACCTCGTGCACGGTGTTCGCGGTGACCCTGCTGATGAACCTGTTCGGCACCGGCCTGGTCCGCAACTTCGCGTTCGCGATGAACGCCGGCATCATCACCGGCGCGTACTCCTCGGTCTTCCTGGCGCCGCCGGTGTTCCTGTGGATCGCCAAGCGCTACTACAGCGGCCCGACGACCGGCCGCGGTCGCCCCTCGGCGGCCTGATCGATCGGGCCCGCGGCAGCGCGGGCTGAGGGCAGGGCGGGCGCGCGCGACCAACGGTTGAGGGCGAGTCGGCGCGCGACGAACGGCCGCGCCGCCGTGCGCAGCGGCGCGGCGGTCGTGTACCGTGAGCGGATGCAGCCCACGTCGCCCGCCCTCGTCACCGGTCCCAGCCGCGGCGCCGCCATCGGGCTGCTCGTGTGCGCGCTGTTCATCGCGATCGGCACGGTGACGCGCAGCTGGTTCACGATCGACGCCGGACGGGTCGAGGCCGGCATGGGACTGGTCGGCAGCTACATGTGCCACGCCGAGGACGGCGGCTCGGAGTGTCGCGGCACGTGGCTCGATCTCGAGGTCCACGGCGCGCCCAAGGATCTGTACGCGGCCCGGCTCCTGACCTTCGCCGCGGGCCTCGCCGCCGCGGTCATGGCCGCGCTGATCGGCGCGCTGGCGCTCGGGGGCCGGCGCATGGCCCGGGTCGCGCTGTTCATCGTCGCCGGCGTGGCGATCGTCGGCGGGCTCTACGTGATCGTGCGGGTGTTCTCCGAGTCGCACGGGCGCATGGGCCCGTCGCTCGGCTACTCGGCGATGCTGGCGATGGCGGGGTCGATCGCCGCGGTCGTGGTGGCTGCGGTCGGGCTCGCGCCAGCGCGGGCCGTGCCGACTGGCGGGTTCGGCTACGGTCAGCCGCCGGGCTATGGCCAGCCCGGGCCGGGTTACGGCCAGCCCGCGCCGGGCTACGGCCAGCCCGGGCCGGGCTACGGCCAGCCCGGGCCCGGCTACGGCCAGCCGCCGGCCGCCGCGATGTGTCCCCGCTGCCAGATCCCGACCCAGTTCGTCGCCCAGTACCAGCGCAGCTACTGCGGCCGCTGCCAGCAGTACGTCTGAGCCGCCACGCCGCCCGCGTCAGCGCTTGCGACGCTCCCGCTGGAACGCGGTCCTCAATCCTCGGCGTGATGATCGGCCCAGGCCGAGATCAGCTCGAAGTCGTCGACGATCCGCGAGTGGTAGTGGCCCCACACGTTCGAGATCATCACCATCGACCCCCGTGACAGCTGTGGCGTGAGGTACAGCGCGAAGTACTTCGCCTCGGTGCCGTCCTCGACGTCGCCGACGGCCTCGAGCGGCAGCCCCGACACCGGGCACAGCAGCTCGCACACCGTGCCGGCCGGCAGCTCGAGCCCGGCCTTGCGCGAGTCACCGTGGATCGGCGACAGGTGCACGTCGCCCTCGAGGCCAGCGCCCCGGACCCGGATCGTGACCGCGGGCTGGTCGTCGAACGTGACGTCGGACACGCCGACCAGGTTGTCGCCGCGGGGCCCGTAGGCCTGGGTCACCACCACGACCACGTCCACGTCTTCCCCATCGGAGACGCTGACGCTGGGGTCGGAGACCGCGCGGTGGTTGCCAGTGACTCGCAGGCGTTGCCGGTCGGTGGGTTCGGTCATGTCGGGGCAAGGTCGCCACGGGCCGCAGGTCGGCGCAAGGGCCGACCGACCGATTCCGGGGTCGCGACCCCCGCCATGGCCGGGCTCGCCGATCTGCGATTCCCCACACTTCGCGATTGCAGGGCCCGGCAAGCACCTTGCATCATTAGCCCGAGTGATGCGCCGCCTGACCTCGTTCGCCGCCCTCGCGCTGGTCGCCGCCAGCGCCGCCGCGGCCCACGCCGGCGTGGTGGTGGTCATGACCGTCGGCGGCGACGACGACGGCGAGCTCGAGCGGATGCTCGACGACGCCGTGGCCGAGAAGCACGAGCTGCGCAACGGCGACGACTACACCCGCGTGGCGCGCAAGAAGGGCCTGGGCTCGTCGGACCCACGCGACATCGCCGACGTGGCCCGGGCCCTCGGCGCGGACGTGGTGGTCGACGCGACCATGCGGCGCGACGACGGCGAGTACGTCCTGCGGATCAAGCTGCGCCGCGCCGACGGCCGGGTCGACAAGACCATGATCGTGCGCATGAAGGCCAAGCGCCTGGGCCCGGCCGGCAAGCGCGAGGTCACGCGCGAGCTGCTCGCGGTGCTCGACCGCGTCGTGCGCGGCGGCGACGATCGGGACCGGGACGATCGGGACCGGGACGACCGGGACCGGGACGACCGGGACGACCGGGACGATCGCGATCGGGACGTGCGCGACCGCGATCGCGACGACGTTCGCGACGACGATCGCGACGACGATCGCGACGACGATCGCGACACCCGCCGGCGCCGCGATGATGACGACGACGACGACGACCGCGACACCCGGCGGCGCGACGACGACGATCGGGATCGTGACGACGACGACCGCGGGAGCCGTCGCCGGCGTCGGCCCGCGACCGCCGGGCGCGAGATCCGCCGGCCCGGCATCGTCTTCGAGACCGGCGCGATGGCGGTCAGCCGCACGCTGACGTTCTCGTCGCGCGCCAACTTCGATCGCCCGCCCAAGGGGTACAAGGGCGCGTTCGTGCCCGCCGGTCGGGTCGCGATCGAGCTGTACCCGCTGGCGTTCGGGTCGCCGCGCTCGGTGGCCGGCGGCCTCGGCGTCTACGCCGCCTACGAGCGCACATTTCTGCTCACCACCCGCAGTGACCAGACCCCCGACGTCAAGCTCACCACCGAGCAGTCGCACCTCGAGGTCGGCGCGCGGTTCCGCTACGCGTTCGGTCAGTCGCCGAGCCTGCCGTCGGTCACCGTCGGCGTCGGCTACAGCCGCCGGGCGTTCCTGGTCGACCGGGTCCCGCTGGCCGACCGGCCGCCGCTCGATCTGCCCGACGTCGACTACCGCACGATCGAGCCGGGCCTGACCCTGCGGATCCCGCTGGGCACTGACCGGCTGGCGCTGTCGCTGGCCGGGCAGGGCATGCTGGTGCGCTCGACCGGCGCGATCCAGCAGCCGGCCGAGTACGGCGCGGCCGAGGTGACCGGCGTCGCCGGCGCCGTCATCATCGACGCCGCGATCACCCCGCGGGTGCTGCTGCGGCTGCGCGCCGACTTCACCCAGCTCGGGTTCGACTTCGTCGGCAACGGCGACATGACCAACCTCCGCGACGGCGATCCCAACCAGGACGTCGGCGGCGCGCTCGATCGCTGGCTCGGCGCGGCCGCCAACCTCGCGGTCTCGTATTGACCAGGCCGGGCAGTTCCCGGACGATGATCCCGTGAAGGCGATGTCGATCACGGTGAGCGGCGACGCGACGCGGCGGCGGCTGGCCCTGCGCGGCCGCCTCGACGAGTTGACCACGCTGGTCGAGCACGTGCCGACCTGGGCCGCGCGCGAGGTCGTCGTCGACAGCGGCGAGCTGGGCTTCATCAACTCGATCGGCATCCGCGAGTGGATGCACTTCCTCGACGCCCTGGCCCGGGCCGGCGCCGCGATCGTCCACGAGCGCTGCTCGGAGCCGCTGGTCGAGCAGATGTGCTTCATCCCGGCGGTGCGCGGCGGAGGCGCCGTGCGCTCGTTCTTCGCGCCGTACCTGTGCCCGCACTGCGCCCACGAGGCCTCGATCCTGATCGAGGTCGAGGCCCACCGCGCCACCCTGAGCGCGCTGCAGGCCCCGCCGGCGACCTGCCCGAGCTGCGACGAGCCGATGACCCTCGCGGATCTGCCCGAGCGCTGGTTCGCGTTCCTGAAGAGCTAGCCGACGCTGGAGCCGGCGCCGGCGCCGGAGCGGGAGCCGGAGCCGGAAGCGGAGCCGGAGCCGGAGCCGGAACCGGAGCCGGGATCCGGAACCGGAAGCGGCGCCGGAAGCGGAACCGGAGCCGGAGCCGGAGCCGGAGCCGGAGCCGGGACCGGAGCCGGAGCCGGATCCGGAGCCGGAACCGGAGCCGGAGCCGGAGCCGGAACCGGAGCCGGAGCCGGAACCGGAGCCGGAACCGGAGCCGGAGCCGGAGCCGGAGCCGGAGCCGGAACCGGAGCCGGATCCGGAGCCGGAACCGGAACCGGGGATCCGGAGCGAGGCGCCGCCTGGAGCCGGCACCCGCGTCGTCGTGTCGCGCCCCCCGGCGGGAACGATCTTCGCCCGCGCGCGGCCCTGGAGGGCTGCCGGGGGGCCTGCTACGTTCCGCTCGCCGTGCCCCCGACCTCGCCTGTTCCATCCACGCTCGCTCCCTCCGACACCTTCGCGCCGCGGCACCTGGGCCCGCGCGACGCCGACCTGGCCGCGATGCTCGCGACCCTCGGGCTCGGCTCGCTCGACGAGCTGGCCGACGCGACCGTGCCGGCGGCGATCCGCCTCGGCCGCGCGCTCGACCTCGGCCCCGCGCTCACCGAGCACCGCCTGCTCGAGGAGCTGCGCACGCTGGCGGGCGACAACCACGTGTTCCGCTCGTTCATCGGCCAGGGCTACTACGACACGATCACGCCGCCGGTGATCCTGCGCAACATCCTCGAGAACCCCGGCTGGTACACCGCCTACACGCCGTACCAGGCCGAGATCTCGCAGGGCCGGCTCGAGGCGCTGATCAACTTCCAGACGATGGTCAGCGATCTGACCGGGCTGCCGCTGGCCAACGCGTCGCTGCTCGACGAGGCCACGGCGGCGGCCGAGGCCATGAACATGTGCGTCGAGGCGCACGAGCGCAAGCGCACGGTGTTCGTCGTCGACGCCGCCACCCACCCGCAGACCCTGGCCGTGGTCGCGACCCGGGCCCGCCCGCTCAAGGTCGAGGTGCGCGTGGTCGAGCGCGCCGGGCTGGCCGCCGCGATCACCGCCGACGTCGCCGGGATGCTCCTGTCGTACCCGACCACCGACGGCGCGGTCCACGACGATCGCGCGCTGGTGGCCGCGGCCAAGGCCGCCGGGGTCAAGGTCGTGGTCGCGACCGATCTGCTGGCGCTGACGATCCTGACCTCGCCCGGCGAGCTCGGCGCCGACATCGCGATCGGCTCGAGCCAGCGGTTCGGCGTGCCGATGGGCTTCGGCGGCCCGCACGCGGCGTTCCTCGCCACCACCGACGGGTTCCGCCGGCTCCTGCCGGGGCGCATCATCGGCGTCAGCAAGGACGCCAAGGGCCGGCCGGCCTACCGCCTGTCGCTGCAGACCCGCGAGCAGCACATCCGCCGCGAGCGCGCGACCTCGAACATCTGCACCGCGCAGGTGCTGCTGGCGGTGGTGGCGTCGATGTACGCCGTCTACCACGGGCCCGACGGGCTCACGGCGATCGCGCGCCGGGTCCGCGGCTGGACCGCGGTGGTCGCGGCCGGGCTGGCGCGGCTCGGCTACGCGCCGCGGGCCGGCGTGTTCTTCGACACCCTCCGCGTCGATCTCGACGCCCACCGGCAGGCCGAGGTGCTCGCCGCCGGCGTCGATCACGGCCTCAACCTGCGCCGCTTCGCCGACGGCGTCGGGCTGTCGTGCGACGAGACCACCAGCGCCGACGACGTGCTCGCGCTGCTCGAGTGCTTCGCCGGCGGCGACCTGCCGTTCGCGCTGGCCGAGCTGACCGCGGCCGAGGCCCCGGCCTTGCCCGACGGCCTGGCCCGGACCTCGGCGTTCCTCACCCACGACGTGTTCCGCCGCCACCGGTCCGAGCACGATCTGCTGCGGTACCTGCACAAGCTCGAGAGCAAGGACCTGTCGCTGACGACGTCGATGATCCCGCTCGGGTCGTGCACGATGAAGCTCAACGCCACCACCGAGATGATCCCGGTGACCTGGCCCGAGTTCGGGCGGCTGCACCCGTTCGCGCCGGTCGAGCAGACCGCCGGCTACCGGGCGCTGTTCACCCAGCTCGAGGCGTGGCTCGGCGAGATCACCGGGTTCCCGGCGGTGTCGCTGCAGCCCAACTCCGGCGCCCAGGGCGAGTACGCCGGGCTGCTCGCGATCCGCGGCTACCACGACGCCCGCGGCGATCATCACCGCACGATCTGTCTGATCCCGATGAGCGCCCACGGCACCAACCCGGCGAGCGCGGTCCTGGCCGGCTTCGAGGTGGTCCCGGTCGCGACCGCCGCCGACGGCACGATCGATCTCGCCGACCTGCGCGCCAAGGCCGACCTCCATCGCGCGCGCCTGGGCGCGATCATGGTGACCTACCCGTCGACCCACGGCGTGTTCGAGGAGGGCATCCGCGAGCTGTGCGCGACCGTCCACGACGCCGGCGGCCAGGTCTACATGGACGGCGCCAACATCAACGCCCAGGTCGGGCTGTGCCGGCCCGGCGACATCGGCGCCGACGTCTGTCACCTGAACCTGCACAAGACCTTCTGCATCCCGCACGGCGGCGGCGGCCCGGGCATGGGCCCGATCGGCGTCGCCGCGCACCTGGCGCCGCACCTGCCCGGGCACCCGCTGGCGCCGGTCGCGCCCGGCGGCACCGGGCCGGTGTCGGCGGCGCCGTACGGCTCGCCGAGCATCCTGCCGATCTCGTTCGCCTACATCGCGATGATGGGCGGCGACGGCCTGACCCGCGCGACCCAGGTGGCGATCCTCAACGCCAACTACATGGCCAAGCGGCTCGAGGACCACTACCCGGTGCTCTACCGCGGCGCCCGCGGCCGGGTCGCGCACGAGTTCATCCTCGACTGCCGGCCATTCAAGAAGTCGGCCGGGATCGAGGCCGAGGACATCGCCAAGCGCCTGATGGACTACGGCTTCCACGCGCCGACGATGTCGTTCCCGGTGCCGGGCACGCTCATGGTCGAGCCGACCGAGAGCGAGCCCCGGGCCGAGCTCGATCGCTTCTGTGACGCGCTGATCGCGATCCGCCACGAGATCGCCGCGGTCGAGACCGGGGCGATGGATCGCGCCGACAACCCGCTCAAGCACGCGCCCCACACCGCGGCGGCCGTGACCGCGACCGAGTGGCCGCACGCCTACGCGCGCGAGCAGGCGGCGTACCCGGCGGCGTGGCTGCGCGACTACAAGTACTGGCCGCCGGTGGCGCGCATCGACAACGCCTACGGCGATCGCCACCTGGTGTGCAGCTGTCCGCCGATGGAAGACTTCGCGCGCTGAGCCGCAACGGTCAACGTCGGCGCCGCCGGCGCCAGGCCAGCCCGCCGACCAAGGCCGCGACCGCGGCCGCCCCGACGCCGAACCCGAGCAGCCACGATCGCCGCGCGGCGGCGCCGCGATCGGCGTGGCAGCGGCCGTCGCGCGGGCGGGTCGCCGTGGCGCTGGCGGCGTAGCGCAGCTCGAGGCCGGTGGCGATCGGTCCGCCGACGCCGGTCCAGCTCGCGACGTCGTCCTCGAGACGCTCGCCGCCGAGCGTGCGCGCGGCGATCGTGATCCCCGGCCCACGTTCGACCGTCAGCTCGGTCGCGCCCATCGCGTCGAGCCGCAGCTCGTCACGCATCGTCAGGCCGTGGGCGTCACCGCCGCCCGTGCACAGCCACGCGATCAGATCGACCGACAGCGCGCCGGCCGCGACGGTGTCGGCGCCGAGCCCGACGTCGACCCGGGCCCAGGTCCAGCGCACCGGCTGGCCGTCGATCGCGATCGTCAGCGCGGCCATGACGTCGCGGTCGAGCTCGCGCCCGAGCACGTCGGCCTCGGCCGGCGACACCCGGCCGTCGCGGTCGCGGTCGAGGCGCTGGCGGACCCGCGCGCCCGGGCCTTGCCCGAACACCACCGTGTACGCCAGGCGCACGCGGTCGCCCATCGGCGTCAGCTTGAGGTAGCGGTCGACGGTCGCGTCCGACGGCGGGCTGTGGCCGCGGCTCACCCCGGCGCCGGCCGCGAGCGCCGCCACGATCAGGAGCGCACGGGTCGCGCGAGCCACGCCCGCATTGTGAGCGGTCCCGGCGCGGGCGGGAAGGGCGGCGCCCCACGACGCGTCGCCCAGCGCCGGCCGGTGGGAACGGGCGCTCATCCAGCCGCCGCGCCGCCGCCATCATCCCGCGCCGCCCGGCGGACCTGGCCGAGCGGACGGCCGCCGGTCCGGCCGGTTCTCCGGACGGTGCCCGCGGACCGACCAGCGCCCGCGGTCGCGATCACGCGCCGATCGGTCGTGGTTGACCCTGACGTGTCCGGATGCCTATCCTCCGGCCCGAGGAGGATTCATGCGTATTCGTACCCTGGCTTCGTTTGTGCTCGCGGCGGTGCCGCTCTACGGCTGCGGTGGCGACGACGCCGCCACCCCTGACGCCGGCCTGCCCCCGCTGTTCGAGCCCAAGCCCGAGTGCCAGGGCCAGAGCATCGCCCAGTTCACGGGCATGCACACGCAGGTCATCTCGAAGCTGGCGATCGGCTCGCAGTCCGACGGCTTCGACCTCGACGGCGACGGCCGCCCCGACAACAAGCTCCAGGGCGTCGGCGCGCTCGCCAACCCGGCGATCGGTGACTCGCTCAACGACTACTCCCTCCTCATCCCGATGGAGATGTTCGACTTCCCGACCGCGGCGGTCGACAGCTGCGTCAAGTTCGCGCTCTACCTGGGCGACTATCGCGCCGACGCCGACACCGACGGCGACGACACCGCCGTCGCCAACGGCGACTGCAACGATCACGCGATGGCGATCCACCCGGGCGCGGTCGAGGTGCCCGGCAACTTCATCGACGACGACTGCGACGGCCTCGCCGACGAGCAGGACGACGGCCCCAGCCAGACCCCGTCGGCCGACACGATGGATCGCGACGGCGACGGCGCCTCGCCCGCGACCGGCGACTGCGACGACACCAACCCGCTGGTCGGCGGCCTCGTCGCCAGCGTGCGCCAGGTCGAGATCTGCGGCGACGGCTACGACAACGACTGCAGCGGCGTCGCCGACCGCGGCGCCGGTGATCCGCCGGACACCTGCTACCCGTTCGACAACACCCCCGACACGATCTCGATCGATCCGCTGTCGTTCGAGAACGGCGCGCCGATCATCAAGTTCGACTCGGGCGAGGTCAAGATGACCGGCGGCAAGCTCGAGCTGACGGCCGGGCCGTCGCTGTTCGCGGTCAGCGTGCCGATCACCAGCGACATCGTCCTGACGCTGAAGATCACCGGCACCCAGATCAAGGCCGACGTGGTCGAGCAGGGCGGCTTCATCATGCTCAAGAACGGCCACCTCGGCGGCGTCATCGACGCGCGCACCGCCGACACGATCCGCGGGCTCACGGTCGATCAGATCGGCCTCAAGCCCGAGGACTCGCTGCTCGACGCGATCTTCGCCAACGTGCTCGGCACGCTCCTGGCCCTGCCGACCCAGCCCAACGGCTCGGCCCACCCGGGCTGCAAGACCCCGGACATCGACGTCGACCGCGACGGCCTCGAGATCTTCTGCGACACCGACAGCGACAACGACCCCGACACCAAGGTCGTCGACCTGTGCATCGACGGCGACGGCACCGAGATCCGCGACGAGGTCGTCGGCGGCGTCGTGGTCAAGCACTGCACCGAGGCGCTCCTGCCCAACGGCAAGTCGCGGTTCCCCGACGGCATCTCGGTCGAGCTGAACTTCGAGACCGCCCCGGCGACGTTGGCGGCGCCCTGACCGGCGATCTGGGGTAGGCTCGGGGCCATGACCCGTCGGCTCGGTCCCTGGCTGACCCCTGCGATCCTGGCGCTCGCCGCCGCCTGCGGCGGCAGCTCGCTCAAGCAAGCGGGCGACGAGTGTGTCGCGTCGAGCGAGTGTGACGTAGGGCTGGTGTGCGACCTGGGGGTGGTCCCGCACGTGTGCGCGGCCACCACCTCGATCGACGCGGCCCAGATCGACGGGCCCGACGTCGAGGTCGACGCCGGCGATCCCGACGCGGCCGCGATCGACGCCGCCGGCCCGGACGGCGCCCAGGCCGACGCCGCCGTGATCGACGGCGCCGTGATCGACGCGGCCATGATCGACGCCCCGGCGGTCGACGCCCCCGACGTCGACGCGCCGCCGCCGATCGACGCGCCCGAGCCGATCGACGCGCCGACCGACGCCCCGCCGGATGCCTGATGCGCGAGCGCGGTCTCGAGTTCAAGGTCGGCGTCATGCTGCTGGTGGCGGCGGCGGTGTTCGTCGGGTTCGTGTTCGTCCTCGGCAACTGGTCGCTGTCGTCGGGCTACACGATCTACGTCGACTACGACTACAGCGGCAACCTGCAGCCGGGCGCGCCGGTCAAGGTCGCCGGCATGAAGGTGGGCAAGGTCGAGGACGTCACCTTCATGGGCGGCAAGCTCGACCCGGCGACCGGCCGGCGGGTCTACGTGCGGGTCGAGGCGTGGATCGAGGACCGGGCCAAGGACAGCATCCGCCAGGACGCCGAGTTCTTCATCAACACCGCCGGCGTGCTCGGGGAGCAGTACCTGGAGATCGTGCCGGGCCGCGACTGGGAGCGGCCGCCGGTGCCGGCCGGCGACAAGCGGGTCGGGCGCAACCCGCCCCGGACCGACCTGGTGCTGTCGCGCCTGTACGACGTGCTCGACTCGCTGTCGCAGGTGCTGACCGAGGACAAGGACGTCATCAAGAACCTGCTCCGCAACAGCGCCAGCGCCGTGGCCTCGGCCGATGAGCTCTTGCGCGACAACAAGGCGCAGCTCGGCAAGCTGATCAGCTCGTCGACCGGCCTGGCCGACCAGGCGTCGCAGACCCTGGCCAAGCTCAACGCCTCGGTCGACGGCCGGGCGCTGGCGCGCACGGTCAACGACGCCGACCTGCTGCTGGTCAGCGGCCGCCAGGCCATCGACAAGGTCACGCCCGAGGCGGTGGCGCTCATGACCGACGCGCGCCGGGTCACCGGCATCGTCACCGAGGATCGGGTCGATCGCGCGATCGGCGTCGCCGACAAGGCCGCGGGCGCGGTGGGCAAGGCCGGCGGGCTGATCGACAACGTCGACGGCCTGGTCACCGATCTGCGGGCCGGCAAGGGCACCGCCGGCGCGCTGCTGGTCAAGGACGACGTCTACCTCGACGTGCGCGAGCTGATCCGCGACCTCAAGCGCAATCCCTGGAAGTTCTTCTGGAAGGAGTGAGCGCGTGACTCCCGGCGGCGAGCCGCGCGCCCAGCTCGCGGTCGGGACCGCGGCCCTGGCGCTGATCGCGCTCGCGGTCGTGTTCGTCCTGGCGATCTGGCCGCGGCTGTCGTTCGGCGGCGGCGACCGGGTCGAGGTCGCGTTCGCCCACGTCGGGTCGCTGCGCGAGGGCGCGCCGCTGATCGTCGCCGGCGCCGCGATCGGGCGCATCGATCACATCACGCTGGTCGCGCCGGGCGGGGTCGCGCCCGATCACCCGCTGGCCGCGACCGGCGGCGCCGTGGTCGTGGTCCGCCTCACGCCCGCGAGCCGGCGGCGCTGGGCCGCCAACGCCGAGGTGTTCATCTCGTCGAAGGGCTTCCTGTCGAGCCGCTACCTCGAGCTGGGGCCGCCGCCCGCCGGCGCCGCGCCGGCCGCGCCGATCGCCGCCGGCGCGATGGTGCGCGGCGTCGATCCGCCGCTGATCGATCGCGCGCTCCAGCGCACCTGGGACAACCTGATGACGTCGCGGCGATTCCTCGACGACGTGCGCCCGGAGTTCGACCGCCTGCGCACCGAGCTGACCGCGCTGGCGGCGACGCTCGAGGCGGCCGAGCCCGAGCCCGGCGCGCTGGCCGCGCTCGGCGGGCGCATCCGGGCGGTGGTCACCGAGGCCCGGACCCTGGGCGCGACCCTCGAGGACGCCGGCGCCGACCCGGCGGCGCTCGGCGCGCTGGCCGACCGGGCCGAGGCGGCGCTGGGGCGGATGCGGACCCAGATCGCGGCCCTGCGCGCGGCGGCCGATCAGCTCCTGGCCGAGGTCGCGCGCGTGCGCGGCCAGCTCGCGACGGCGGCGCCCGCGGCGCTGGCGCGGATCCGCGGCCTGCTCGACGACGTCGACCACCAGCTCGCCCGGGCCCAGGCGCTCATGGCCAGCACCCGCGCGCTGCTCGCGGTCCTGGCCCGGGGCGAGGGCAGCCTGGCGCGGCTCGGCAGCGACCCCGAGTTCCCCGAGGACGCCAAGGAGCTGGGCCGGATCCTCAAGCGCACGCCCTGGCGGATCATCGGCCACACCGGCCGCCCCGACACGCACCCCAACCCGTGAGCGCGGGCGCAGCTCGAGCTCGCCGCGGGCGAGCCGCCGACCTCGGCGCGCGTCGTCGAGGGCAGGTCGCGCGCGCCGCCGCGCGCCCGCCGACCTCGGCCCGCGTCGTCAGAACCCCGGCGTCTCCATCGGGCCGCTCGCGGTGCCGCCGATGAACTGCTGGACGATCGGATCGGCCGAGGCGGCCAGCGCGGCCGGGGTGCCCAGGCAGTGGACCCGGCCCTGGTACAGGAACGCGACCCGGTCGGCCACGGTCATGATCGACGGCAGATCGTGCGAGACCACGACCGAGGTCACGCCCAGCGAGCGCGAGCGCTCGAGGATCAGGCGGTCGATGCGGCGGGCGTTGATCGGGTCGAGGCCGGTGGTCGGCTCGTCGAACAGCACGACCTCGGGCTCGAGCGTGAGCGTGCGCGCGATCGCGGCCCGCTTGCGCATGCCGTCGGACAGCTCGGTCGGGTAGCGGTCGGCGAACTCGGCCAGGTAGACCTCGGCCAGCCGGCGGCGGGCGTCGTCGAGCGCGGCCCGCCAGCGCAGGCGCTTGTGCTTGCGCAGCGGCAGCGCCACGTTCTCGGCCAGGGTCATCGCGTCGAACAGGGTCGCGCTCTGGAAGACCATGCCGATCCGGCGCCGGATCGGGTAGAAGCCGGGCTCGTCGAGCTGATCGAGGCGCTGGCCGTCGAACCAGATCTCGCCGGCGTCGATCGGCAGGAACCCGACCAGGTGCTTGATCGTCACCGACTTGCCGACGCCCGAGGTGCCGATGATGTAGAGGATCTCCCCGCGGGCGATCGTCAGGTCCATGCCGCGCAGCACCGGCTTGCCGGCGAACGCCTTGGCGACGCCGACGAACTCGACGTAGCCGCGGCTCACAGCTTGCCCCCGAAGAACCACAGCGCGCCGACCGACAGCGCGAAGTCGAGCGTGATCACCGCGAACGAGCTGCCGACCACCGCCGCGGTCGTGGCCCAGCCGACGCCCTCGCTCGAGCCGCGCGCGCGCAGCCCGCAGAACCCGCTGACGATCGGGATCGCGGCGCCGTAGGTCACGGCCTTGAGCAGGCCCAGGACCAGGTGGCGCGGCATCACCATCGCCGGATCGAAGAACGTGCGCGGGTTGACGCCGAACGACAGGTACGCGGTCAGGCCGCCGGCGCCGTACATGATCGCCGAGCCGATCAAGGTCAGCGCCACGGTCATCACGATCGACGCCAGGAACCGCGGCACCAGCAGGTAGTCGATCGGCAGCACGCCCGACATGCGCAGCGCGTCGAGCTGCTCGGTGACCTTCATCGACCCGATCTCGGCGGCGATGCCGGCGCCGACCCGGGTCGCGAGCATCATCGCGGTCAGGGTCGGGCCGAAGTCCGACACCACCAGCCGCAGGAACTGGACCCCGACCTGGGACAGGTCGCCGATCGCCCGCGAGAACTGCAGGCACGCCTGGTACATCATGACCATGCCGATGAACCCGAGGGTCACGGCCACGAACACCAGCGACCGGTTGCCGATCGCGTACATCTGCTCGAGCACCGCGCCGCGCGGGCGCCGGCCGCCGCGCCGGTAGCTGCGGACGACGCCGGCCAGGGTGCTGACCAGCACCAGCCACAGGTCGACGGTCGCGCGCACCGCGGTCACCGGCGGCCGGCCGATCGCCGCGACCGCGCGCACGGGCCAGGGCGGACGGGCGGCGCTCATGCGGTCGCGTAGGTGATGAAGAAGTCGAGCAGCATGATCGAGACCGCGGCCGCGACCACCGCGGCGTTGACCGCGCGGCCGACCCCGACCGCGCCGCCCTTGACGGTGACGCCGAAGTAGCACGAGCTCAGGGCGATCGACGCGCCGAACGCGACCGACTTGCCGACGCCGTGGAAGAAGTCGTGGGGCGTCAGGTTGGTGGCGAAGCTCGCGTACATCGTGCGCCAGTCGATGTCGAGCACCAGCCGGGCCACGACCGCGGCGCCGACCAGCGCCACCAGGTCGCCGATGATCGTCAGCGCGGTCAGCATGATCAGCATCGCCAGCACCCGCGGCACGATCAGGTAGCGGATCGGATCGATCGCCAGCGCGCGCAGCCCGTCGAGCTGCTCGGTCACCGTCATCGTGCCGAGCTCGGCGGTGTTGTTCGCGCCGACCCGGCCCGAGAACATCAGCCCGATCAGGATCGGGCCGATCTCGCGCAGCACCGCGTAGCCAGCGGCCCAGCCGGCCAGCGAGGTCGCGCCCAGCCGGTTCACGAACGGCGCCGACTGCACGACCATCAGGCCGCCGGCGAAGAACGCGGTCAGCGCGACGATCGGCACCGAGCGGTTGCCCATGCGGTGGAGGTTGCGGACCAGCTCGCGGCCGTCGAGCCGCGGCGGCAGGAGCGCGCGCAGCACCTGGCCGGTCAGGATCGTGATGCCGCCGACCTCGCGCGCGATCGCGATGGCGCGCGCGCCCAGGGTCGAGATGGTGCGCTCGCCGAGCACCGCGGCAATGTAGCCCGGAACCGGGCCCGGCCGCGCCCGCCCCGAGGTCAGAGCGGCCCGTCGAGCGCGCCGCGGACGAACTGGCGCACCACCGGATCGGGCGCGTCGGCGAGGTCCGCGGCCGGGCCCTGGTAGGTGATCCGCCCGGCGAGCACGAACACCACCGACTCGACGAACGTGCACAGACCGACGACGTCCGACGACACCGCGATCGCGGTCGCGCCGCTGGCGTCGTGGTCGGCCCGGAGCAGGTCGTAGACCTTCGACGTCGTCACCGGATCGAGCCCGGCGGTGGGCTCGTCGTACAGCACCAGCTCGGGCGCGGCGATCGTCGCGCGCGCGATGCCGACCCGCTTCTTCATGCCGCCCGAGAGCTGGGCCGGCTCCTTGTCCTCGCTGCCGGCCAGCCCGACCGCCCGCAGGCGGTCGCGCACCCGCGGCGCGATCGCGGCCTCGGGCTCGCCCCGCTGCGCCAGCGGGAAGCCGACGTTGCCGGCGACGGTCAGGAAGTCGTAGAGGGCGTAGTTCTGGAACAGCATGCCGATGCGCGCGCGCACCGGCGCCAGCCGCTCCTCGGACCAGCCGGTCACGTCGGTGCCGTCGATGCGCAGCCGGCCGCGGCTCGGCGGGATCAGGCCGGCGATGACCTTGACCAGCAGGCTCTTGCCGGCGGCGGCCGGGCCGATCACCCCGAGCCGGGCGCCGGCCGGCACCGCCAGCGTCACGCCGTCGAGCAAGGTCGCGCCGCCGAGGACCACGCCGACGTCCTCGAGCTCGATCACCGGCGGGCCTCGGGACAGCCGAGCCGGGCCTGGCGGGCGCGGGCGTCGGGCGCGAACCGCGACTCGGCGTCGGCGGCGAGCAGGCGGGCCGCCGCGGCGCAGGCGGCGTCGGTGCGGCCGCGCGCCTCCTCCAGCGCGGCCAGGTCGGCCAGCGCGTCGTCGACCAGGATCGACCTTGGGTAGTCGCGCGGCAGCCGCGCGAACGCCGCCGCCGCGCCGGCGACGTCGTGCAGGTCGTCGCGCAGCACCCGGGCCAGCAGCAGCTGGGCGTCGTCGAGCCAGACCGAGAAGTACGAGCCAGCGCCGAACGCGACCTCGCGGGTCGCGACCAGCGCGCGCAGGCGGGCCACGGCCCCGGCCGGATCGCCGGCGGCGCGGGCCAGGCTGGCGGCGCGCCAGCGCGCGTCGTCGCGCAGCCCGCTGGTGGGGTGATCGATCGGGAGCCGATCGTAGAGCGCGATCGCCGTCGCCGGATCGCCGAGCTGGTCCGCGGCGAGGCCGGCCATCGCCCACAGCAGGTTGTCGGCCACGTCGGTGTCGACCAGCGCCTCGTAGGTCACGCGCAGCCGGTCCCACAGCGCCCGCGGTGCGTCGTCCTGGGCCCGGCGCACCAGGTACCCGACCGCGTCGCCGGCGAAGGCCTCGTCGGGGTAGCGCTCGACCACGGCCCACAGGTAGCCCGCGGCCTCGGCCGGGCGCGCGGCGTCGTAGGCCAGGCGACCCGCCCGGAACAGGCCCTCCGCCGCGGGCCGGGGATCGCCGTGGGCCCGGTCGGCCACGGCGATGTACTCCGCGATCGCGCGGTCGCGCTGACCGTGCTCGGCCAGCAGGCTCGCGTGGGCCAGGAGCGCCCGGCCGCAGTCGGCGTCGGTGGGCTGGCGGCTGGGCGCGCGCTCGCAGCGCGCGGCCGCGGCCGCGTAGGCGGCGAGGGCTCCGTCGACGTCGCCGGCCCGCTCGCGCTCGTAGCCGCGCGCGAGGTCGGCCGGGATCGGGGGCGCCGAGCACGCGCCGGTCGCCACCGCGAGCGCGAGCGCCGCGACCGCTCGGATCATCGCGCCCGCGCGGCCGCCGCCAGCACCGTCGCGGCCCGCTCGCAGCCGGCCCGATCGACGTCGAGGTGCGTGACCAGGCGCAGCCGGCCCGGCGCGATCGTCGAGATGCGCACGCCCTCGTCGGCGCACGCGGCCACCAGCGCCGCGGTGTCGAGCGGCGGCCGCACCTCGATCACGACGATGTTGGTCTCGACCCGCGCCAGGTCGATGCCGAAGCCCGGCACGTCGGCGAGGCGCTCGGCCAGCAGGCGCGCGTGGGCGTGGTCGTCGGCGAGCCGCTCGCGGTGGTGGGCCAGCGCGTGCAGCCCGGCCGCGGCCAGGATGCCGACCTGGCGCATGCCGCCGCCGTACATCTTGCGCAGGCGATGCGCGCGGCCGATCAGCTCGCGGCTGGCGCCGACCACCGAGCCGACCGGCGCGCCGAGCCCTTTCGACAGGCACACGCTGACGCTGTCGAACCCGGCGGTCAGCGCGCGCACCGGCCGCCGGTCGCGATCGCCGCGTTCCAGATGCGGGCGCCGTCGAGGTGCGCCGCCAGGCCCAGCGCCCGGGCCGCGGCCAGCACGTCGTCGATCTGCGCCCGGGGCCAGACGATGCCGCCGCCCATGTTGTGGGTGTTCTCGACGGCGACGACGCGCGACGGCGCCAGGTAGTAGATGCCGGGCTTGTACGCGGCCCGGACCTCGGCGCCGGTGAAGCGCCCGTCGCCGGCGATCATCGCGGTCTGCGCGCCCGCGAGGGCCGCGAGCGCGCCCGACTCGAACCGCCAGCAGTGCGCGTCCTGACCGACGATGACCTCGTCGCCGGGCCGCACCTGCGCGGCCAGCGCGATCTGGTTGGCCATCGTGCCGCTCGGGACGAACAGCGCCGCCTCGGTGCCGAGCAGCTCGGCGACGGTCTCCTCGAGCCGCAGGACCGTCGGGTCCTCGCCGTAGACGTCATCGCCGACCTCGGCCGTGGCCATCGCCTGGCGCATCGCCGCGGTCGGCCGGGTGACAGTATCGGAGCGCAGATCGACCGAGGTCGGCATCGCCGCGACGATACTACGCGGCGCTGGTCACGCGGGCGGCCGCCGGGCCGCGAAGTCGACGCCGGCGTGGCGCACCGCGATGACCAGCTCGGTGGCGCTGATGGTCACGAAGTCGTGGGCCGAGCCGGCCGGCAAGACCAGCGTGTCGCCGGGGACGTAGACGTGGCCGGCGTGGTCGCGCCCGGACCCGCTCAGGAACAGCGAGTGCTCCTCGCTCAGGTGCGCGTGCCACGGGAACGTCGCGCCCGGGGCGATCCGCAGCAGGCCGCAGTCGGCGGTGGCGTGGCGGGGCCCGCCCTTGAAGATCGCGAACTGCATGCCCGGCATCGGCGCGTGCCACTGGCTCGGCTCGTCGACCCAGCCGAGGATCTCGCCGGCCCGCTCGAGCGTCAGGTCGTACAGCGCCGCGACCCGGGCGACGAAGCCCGCCAGGGGCCCGGCGGCGACGCTGCCCAGCAGCCGCGCGCGGACGTGCGCTGGCGGGGGCTGGTCGGGCAGGGCGAGCGCCAGCGCGCAGGCGGCCGCGCGCAGCCCCGCGACCTCCTCGCGGTCGGTCGCGTCGTCCGGCTCCGCGAGGTCGAGCGCGCACAGCGCGAGCCGACCGGGGTCGACCGTCATCGCCGGGGCTCGGGCGCGGGGACAGACTTCATGTGGGACCGCCCAGCGTACGAGCGAGCGGCCGCGGCGGATCGGTCAGCCCGCGCCGGTCGGCGGCGCCGGCTTCGGGGCCGGCGCGGGGGCGGGGGCGGGCGCCGGACGCGGCTCGTCACCCAGGTCGGCGCGGAGCTTGGCGCGCAGGCGGTCGATCAGGATCGCCTCGAGGTAGGCGGGCCGGTCGCTGATGTCGAGGACGATGGCGACCGTGGGCTTGCCGTCGCGCTCGGTGGTGACGACCTCGAACGACGCCCGGAACGGCTTGCCGTCGTCGACGTACTCGAACACCACGTAGCCGGCGGCCGCGTCCTTGTCGAGGATCTTGGCGTCGAGGTCGATCCGGAGGAAGCGCACGGTCGCGGCGAACACGCGGTCCGCGGCGTAGCCGACGGTGGTCTGGGTGCGGGCGGCGGCCGGGGCCGGCGCGGCCGCCAGCGCCACCGCAGCCACGAGCGAGGCGAGGCGAATCACGATGCGGGATCGTCGCTCCCGATCGCCTCGGGGGCCAGTTTTCGCGCGCGCCACACATCGCCGAGCGAGACGTACGGGCTCGCGATCGCGGCCAGGCCGGCGCCGACGTACCAGACCACCTGCAGGCCGTGGATGAAGATGGCGTAGGTCAGCAACCGGCCATACAAGGGCGAGGTCCCCTCGAGCACGCCGCTGCCGAGATCGAGCGACACGCCCAGCATCGTCAACCACTGGAACTGCCCGACCAGCCCGGGCGAGTTCGGCAGGCTGATGCCGACCGCGACCAGGCCCATCGTCGCGAACGCGCCGGTCAGCGACAGCGGCAGGCCCAGGCCGCGGGCCAGGATCCAGGTCGCGAAGCCGTTGGCGACCCAGTAGACCACGCTCCACGCCGCGAACCGCGCCAGGTTGTGCCGGTCCTTGAGCACGGCGAAGCCGCGGATCAGCTCGAGGAGCTTCTGCTCGATGACCTCGGCCGCGCGCGGCGCGAACCGCGGCAACAGCGTCAGCTTCAGCGCGAACTGCACGGTCGCCGCCGGGCGCCACATGGCGAACACCAGGAACAGCATCACCGTCGTGAAGCCCGCCAGCGCCAGGTACGCCGTCGGCATCATCCACCCGGGCGAGCTGGGGCCGTGCAGCGCGAAGAAGCAGCCGACGACCATCAGCGACACGACGACGCCGTCGCCGACGCGCTCGACGAAGACGGTGCCGAGCGCCGCCGAGGCGGACACCTCACCCTTCTTGCGGATCAGCGCCGGCCGCACGAACTCGCCGAGCCGCGCCGGCAAGAGCAGGATCGCCGCGAACCCCGCCGACGACACCGCCAGCATGCGCCCGAACGGGATCCGCACGCCGAGCGGCGCGAGCAGGTAGTTCCACCGCCACGACCGGCACACGTGGACCACGGCGATGAGGCCGTAGAACCCGAGCAGGGTGGGGAGGAACTCGGCCCAGTCGAGCTGGGTCCAGGTCTCCGACAGCGCCGCGCGGCCGTGCTCGTTGGGCCAGACCAGCCACAGGCACAGGGCGAGCATTAGCACCGACAGCAGGAGGTTGATCGCCAGCTTCATGACTTACTCGGGCAGCTCGCCCAGGAGGATCGCGCGCGGGCCGTGGTCGAGGAGCCGATCGACCGCGGCGGCGCCCAGGCGCTTCTGGATCCAGCCGATGCCCTCGGCGGCGGTCCGGACGTCCTCGACCGAGTGGGCGTCGGTGGCGACCGCGGCCGCCCAGCCACGCTCGACGTAGCGGCGCGCGGCCTTCTGCTGGGGCTTGCCGTGGTAGCCGGCCAGCGCGGCGAGATCGATCACGAACGCACACTGCTTGCGCAGGCGATCGACCAGGGCGTCGTCCGCCCACAGCGCCTCATAGCGCTCGGGATGGGCCAGGACCGGGATCCGCCCGGCCATGCGCCAGCGAAACAGGTGATCGGCGGCGCCCACCGGCATGAGGTGCGGCCGCAGCTCGACCAGGAAGGCGTCGCCGTCGTCGTAGGACGGGATCGCTCCCTGCTGGGAGCGCTCGAAGAACACATCGTCCCACATGTTCTCGGCCCCGAGGTGGAGCTGGGGCCCCACGGCGGTCTCGCGCACCGCGGCGAACGCCTGGTCGATCGCCGCCCGCGAGGGCATGAACTGACCGGCCTTCTGGTGCGGGGTCGCGTAAACCTCCGTGAACCCGAGGGCCGCCAGGGCCGACAGCATCGCCCGCGAGGTGACGAGGTCCCGGGCCCCGTCATCGAGGCCGAACAGGCAGTGGTTGTGGAGGTCGACGAAGCCCACGGCGAGCGCGGAGGTATCGCACCGACCGCCACGCCCCGCAAGCGCGACGCCGACGGTCACCGTTGCCCGACTCGATCGCGCGTGATAAGGATCATGAAGCCTCCGCCCGGGGGCACAGACGTCATTGCCTGGATCCGTCGTGCGGATCCGAGCCCTTGTGAGGACACGATGGCCCAGCCCGAAAAGCGTGAGAACTCGGTTTTGTTTTCGTTGCGCGAGCTGCGCACGATCGAGGAGAGCCGGGTCAAGGAAGAAGAGTCCGCCGCCGTCGAGGTCGAGCAGGCGCGCATCCGCGCCCGGCTCGAGGCCGAGCGTCGGGTCAAGGAAGAGGAAGACGCCAAGGTGCGCGCCGCCGAGGAGGCCGCGCGCCATGAGCGCGAGATGACCGAGATGCGGCTCCGTGAGGAGCAGATGCGCATCCAGGAGACCGAGGCCCGGGCCCGCGCCGAGCACCAGGCTCAGCTCGAGGCCTCGCGCCTCCAGCACGAGATGGAGATCCGGCGGGTCGAGGCGTCGAAGAAGCGCCCGACCTGGCTCGTCATCACGGTCGGCGTGGCCGTCGTCGCCGCCGCGATCGCCATCTTCGTGACCGTCCAGAAGATCAACGCCAAGGACAAGGCGGATCAGGATCGCCGGGCGGCGCAGGCCGAGAAGGAGAAGGCCGAGGAGGCCAAGAAGGCGGCCGAGAAGGCTCAGCGCGATCTTGAGGTCGAGGTCGAGGGCTTCCGCGTGACCCTGGCCGGTCTCACCAAGCAGATGGACGACGCGAACCGCGATCTGCTCGCCGCCAACTCCCAGGCCGACCGCGACAAGGCCGCGGCGCGCCAGGCCGAGATTCGTCGTCAGCAGGCTGCGGTCCAGGCCGAGATCGATCGCCGCCGCGCGAAGGTCAAGCCGAAGTGCCCGCCTGACCAGCCGCTGTGTTGATGGGAGGGTTTTTCAGAAAAACCCTCCCCCATTTCGCTCCGCGAAATGGGCCCCCCTCCCGAAACGTGTGACCACGCGGCCCCGGGACGTTCAGCGGACGGTGGCGGCGGCGCGAGGGAAAGACCCTTCCCCCATTTCGCTCCGCGAAATGGGCCCCCCTCCCGAAACGTGTGACCACGCGGCCCCGGGACGTTCAGCGGACGGTGGCGGCGGCGCGTGGGAAGGCTTCGGCTTCGGCTTCGGCTTCGGCTTCGGCTTCGCGGCTTCGGCTTCGGCTTCGGCTTCGGCTTCGGTTTCGGCTTCGGCTTCGGCTTCGGCTTCGGCTTCGGCTTCGGCTTCGGCGCCGGCGCCGGCGCCGGCTTCGGCTTCGGCGCCCGGCGCCGGATCCGGTTCCTGGGGTGCGGATCGTGCGCTGCAACCGATCGGAGGTGGTCGTGTCTCGCGATCATGCAAGGCAGCGCGCGCGAAAACTCGGTCCTGTTCTCGCTGAAGGAGCTTCGCTCGATCGAGGCCCGCCGGGTCGAGGATGAGGTCGAGGCAGCGCGCGCGCGGGCGGCCGAGCGCGAGCGCGAGCGCGCGCACGAGGCGGCGCGCCTGCGGGCGGAGGCGGCGGAGCGGGCGCGGATCGAGGAAGAGATCGAGCGGCACGCCCGCGAGACCCTGGCGCTGCGGCTGCGCGAGGAGGAGCTGCGGGTGCGCGAGGCCGAGGCGCGCGCGCGCGCGGACCAGGAGGCGCGGCTGGCGTCGGAGCAGCTGACGATCGAGCTGGAGGCGCGTCGGACGATCGCCGCGTCGCGCCGGCCGGTGTGGCTGTCGGTGGCCGCGGGCCTGGCCGTGGCGGTGCTCGGCGCCGCGGTCTACCTCGCGGTCGACAGCCAGCGGGCCCGGGACAGCGCCGAGCAGCACCTCGTGGCGCTCAACCAGGCGCGCGACCAGGCCGACGCAGATCGCGCGCGGGCCGTGCGCGAGTCCGCCGTGGCCAAGGCCGAGCTCGCGCAGATCTCGGGCGACCTGGCGACCCTGGGCACGCAGATCGACGACCTCGAGCAGCAGATCAACTCGGCCAACACCGCCGCCCAGCGGAGCGCGCTCGACGCGCGCGCTGCGGCGGAGCTGCGGGCCGAGCGGCTCCGCCTCGAGCGCGAGGCCGCGGCTCGACGCGCCGGCTTCCACGGCAAGTGCCCGCCCGACAAGCCGCTGTGCTGAGGTCCGCGGGCGGCCACGCGGCGAGCGCGATGTAGGCGCTCCGAGCGGCCCCGGCGGTGCTCCAGGAGCGCTGGCAAGACCAGGTCGGTCGCGTTACGATGGCGGTGTCGCCGTCGACGTCACCCTCTGCTCCCCGAGGCCGCTGATGACGCCCGAGTTGCCAACGCTGCGCTGCGAGATCCGCCACCCGTCCCCCGCGCACGGCTGGCTCAAGTGGAGCCTGGCGCTGGTGGTCATCGCCGGCGGCATGGTCGACGCGCTGTGGTTGGTCCCGGCCCAGCGCGAGTCCGCGCGCCGGTGCCACCGCGCTGAGCGCGTCGAGACGACGCCCGCACCCACGCCGACGCCGCGGCCCCGCGTCACCCGGGTCGACAACGTGCTCCTCGGCGCGCCGCGCTGATCGCCAGGCCGTCGGCGATCTGATCGCCAGGTCCGTCGGCTCGTCGGCTCGTCGGCTCGTCGGCTCGTCGGCTCGTCGGCTCGTCGGCTCGTCGGCTCGTCGGCTCGTCGGCCCGTCGGCTCGTCCGCTCGTCCGTCGTCAGCTCGTCGTGGCCGCGCGCACCGCGTCGTCGTAGTGCCGCCAGCACACCGGGTGGTACTCGGTGTCGCCGAGCTGCACCGTCGGTCCGTCGATCGCCGCCTTGCCGTCGGCCAGGCGCAGGTTGCAGATCGCCTTGCCGTTGCAGTACTGGCAGGTGACCTTGACCTCCTCGATGCGGTCGGCCAGCTCCATCAAGCGCTGCGCGCCGGGGAACAGCCTGGTGCGGAAGTCGGTGCGCAGGCCGTAGCAGATCACCGGCACGCCCGGGTCGACCGTCGCGCGCCGCAGCGCCTCGACCGCCGCCGGCGTCAGGAACTGGGCCTCGTCGACCAGCACGCAGTGGTATCCAGCGAACTGCGCGGGATCGAGCGGCGTCGTGTCGTCGATCACCAGATCGGCCTCGGCCGACAGGCCCGAGCGCGACGCGATCGTCGTGCCCCCGAAGCGCGTGTCGATGCGCGGCTTCACGAGCAAGACGCGCTTGCCCTGCTTGCGGTAGTTGTGGGCCACGGCCAGCAGGTTCAGCGTCTTGGCGCTGTCCATCGTGCCGTAGCGAAAGTAGAGCTTGGCCACCGCGCGAGGCTACTCACGCCGCGCCCGCCCGTCGAGCACCCCACGCACCGAGCCGCCCGCTCGCTCGCCGACCGATCCGCGAGGGACCCTCCGGATGCGCCCACCACCCGCCCCGCGATGAACGCTCCGGATGCGCCCACCACCCGCCCCGCGATCGCAGGCTCCGGGCCGTTTCGGGTGGGGGCCCCGGCGAATGCCGGGGGAGGGGTTTTTCGAAAACCCCTCTCTAGTAACTCGAGGAGCCGCCCGGATTTGAACCGGGGGATGGAGGTTTTGCAGACCTCTGCCTTACCACTTGGCTACGGCTCCGACGGTCCGGATGTAGCAAGGCCCCGCCCCCGGCCGCAAGGGCGAGGTCGCGAATCCTTCATCGCCCGCGGCCGACGCGCAGCTCGAGCCCGAGGTTGACCTCGAGGATGTCGGTGACGCCGCCGGCGCGGTCGGCGGTGATGAACTGGCGACCGTCGAGCCGCAGCCGCATCGCGTCGCCGATGTCGACGGCCCCGGTCAGGCCCCAGCCGACGTCGGGGTCGACGTCGTCGGTCGCGTCGCGCGAGTCGCTGGTGAGCGCGTAGGCGCCGGCGCTGGCAAGCGCGCGCAGCTCGAACCGGCCGCGATCGATCATGCGGACCCCGGCGCTGGCGTGGCCGCCGAGCACCAGCGCCGACTGGTTCGCGCCGACGAAGCGGGTCGGGATGGCCGCGACCTCGGCCTCGACGAACACGTTGCGATCGACCCAGTAGGCGGCGCGCGCGCCGACCGCCGGGCCCGTGCCGACGACGTCGGACGCGAGCGCGGCGTTGCCCAGCTCGGTGCCCTCGACCGCGCCGGTCGGCAGGTACGTGACGCCGGCGAACCCGCCGACGGTCCAGCGCGGGCCGGCCGCGGGCGCGGGCCCGGCGGGCGGCGGCGTCGCGGCGGTCGCCGCGATCGGCGCCACTGTGATCTCGACCTCGCCGAGGCTGCGCTGGGTGGTGGCGTCGACGACGCGGACCACGCCGGTGACCGGCGCGTCGGCCGCGGCCCGCAGCGTGGCCCGGAGGCCGGTCGCGGTCCGCGTGGTGCCCTCGACGGTCAGGCCGACCGACGGCTCGAGCTGCCACGCGTCGCCGAGCGGCGCGTCGGCGGTCAGCGCGATGATCAGCTCGGTCGTGCCGCCCGCGACCACCGCCGCTCGATCGGCCGCTGCCGCGAACACCACCTCGGTCACCGCCAGGGTGATCGGCGCCAGGGCCAGGCCCTCGGCGGTGGTGCAGCGGACCTCGGTCGGGCCCGGCGTGAGCAGCACCGCGACCGCCGCCGGCGCGCCGCCCGCGCTGCACGTGACGCCGTCGGTGACGATCCGGGTGCCGCGCGCCACCACGATCGGCGCGCCGGCGCGGGCCGGGTCGATCGGCTCGTCGTCCCCGACGGCCGCGGCCACGGGCGGCGCGTCGGCGCCCGGCGCCGCCAGCGCGATGCCACGGACGGTCACCGCCAGCGCGGACCCGGGCTTGCCCTCGAGGCGGTCCTTGTCGAGCGACGCCACCTGCGCGGTGTACGCGCCCGGTGGCGCGCCGAACAGCTCGAACCGGGTCACCGTCGCCGGCAGCTCCGCGGCGGCGACCACGGCGGTGCCGCGCAAGAGCTCGAAGCGATAGCTGGCCGCCTTGGGCTCGGCGGTCCACGCCGCGGTCACGGTGGCCGCGCCGCCGACGGCGACGAAGCCGACCGGTCCGGCGTCGAGCCAGGTCGGCGCCGGCGGCAGCGGCCGCGGCGGCTCGGGCCGCTTGCCGCGCGCCACCCGCGTGCCCATCCCCGACTTGACCGCGACCTGCCCGCCGGCCTTGCCGCGCAGCGCGATCGCGGCGCCGTCGTGGTTGGCGACCATCGACAGGCCGGCGTCGTCGACCCCGACCACCGCGCTGCCGCGGCCCAGCTCGGCCACCGCCGACGGGGTCGTGACCTTGAGCGGCTTGCCGGTCAGCTCGCCGAGCCGGCTGCGCAGGGTGCCGCGCTCGAGGACGGCCTCGGGCGCGTCGAGGCGCGCGCGCCGCCGCTCGGGGCCGTAGATGATCACGACCGTGTGCTCGCGCAGGTACAGCTGCTGGGCGTCGGCGAACGTCACCTCGGCCGCGGCCCGCGCCTGGGCCCCGACCCGCCACGCCCGGAACAGGTCCATGCCGCGCTTGGCGGCGTCCCAGTCGGCCTCGCTGGGCTTGCGCACCCGCACGTCGCCGGTCTTGCTGGTGAGCTGCGCGTCGGCGACCGGCTCGATGTGCGGCACCTTCAGCACCTGTCCGGCCTTGAGCGCGTGCGGCAGGCGCCCGAGCTGCGGGTTGAGGCGGTGCAGCTCCGGCAGCAGGCGCCGGTCGCCCAGCACCTTCACCGCGATCTCCATGCAGGTCTCGTCGTCGCCGACGACGTAGTCGTCGGGCGGCTGGTCGGCGTGGGCCGGAGGCGTCAGCGCGGCGGCGACCGCGGCGGCGACGAGGATCGAGCTGGTGAGGCGCATCAAGTTCTCCCGGGCTTCGCGCGGCGCAGGCGTCGTTCGACCTTGCGCGCGGCCGCGTCGGCGGCGATGGGGCGGGTGAGGACGTCGACGGCGCCGCGCCGGGCCAGCGCCAGCGCGCCGGCGATGTCCCCGGCGTCGACCGTGGCGATCACCGGGCGGCCGCTGGCCAGCGCGCGCTCGACCAGCGCGGGCGGACCGTCGACGACCACCAGCTCAGCGGGGCCGGCCGCGGGGTCGTCCGTCCGCGCGCTCGCGATCCCGATGGCCGCGAGCGCCACCATGACCTCGTCGCTGATCGCGCCCAGCACCGCGACGGCGCCGATCGGCGCGCCGGTCGGCCCGGCCTGGGTCGTCTCGGTCCGGGTCACCATCCGGTGGGCGCGGTCCTCGTGGACCTTGCCGCGGCCGAAGCCGGGCTCGGGGTGCCAGCCCGCGGCGGTCAGGCGCAGGGCGGCGCGGTCGCACTCCTCGGCGACCTCGCGCATCGTCGGTCGGTCGGCCGGCGCCTTCTGCAGCATGCGCGACACCAGCAGCGCCACCGCCGGCGGCACGCCCGGCGCGAGCGCCGTCAGCAGCGGCGCCGCGGTGTAGACGTGGCGGCTCATGATCAGCGCCGGCGCGCCGTCGAACGGCGGCCGGTCGGCGATCAGCTCGAACAGCACGCACCCCAGCGCGTAGACGTCCGACGCGGACGTGAGCGTCGCGGCGCGGGCCTGCTCCGGCGACATGTACGCCGGCGTGCCGCCGGTGACGTCCGCGCTGGTCAGGCGCCCGACCTGGGCGTCGCCGTCGAGCGCGAACGCCAGGCCGAAGTCGATCACGACGGCCCGCTCGGCGTCGCCGCGGCGGTCGAGGAACACGTTGTCGGGCTTGAGATCGCGGTGGACCAGCCCGGCGTCGTGGGCGTGGGTCATCGCGCGGGCGACCTCCGCGGTGATCGTCAGCGCCCGCCCGAGGTCGAGCCCGACGGCGGCCTCGCGGAACAGCGTCGTGCCCGCGAGCATCTCCATGACCAGGAAGCCCTGGGCCCCCTCCTGGCCGACGTCGAAGACCTTGCACAGGCCGCGGTGGTCGAGCCGCGCGGCCAGCTTGCCCTCGCGCAGGAACCGCGCCCGGGCCAGGGCGTCGGTGATCGTGACGATCTTGAGCGCGACGTCGCGGCCCAGGACCTGATCGTGGGCGCGCCACACCGTGCCCATGCCGCCGGCGCCGAGCATGTCGACCAGGCGGTAGCGCCCGAGCACGACCTGGTCGAGATCGGGGATCGGCTGGAGCCCGACCGGCGTCGTCGGTTCGCCGCCGGTCACGTCGTGACCTCGAACAGCTCGATCGGCTCGGCCCGGCCCGGGACCTGGTGGGTCCCGAGCCCGACGTAGTCGCCGTCCGGCGCGGCGTCGCGGGTCGTGCGCGACGCCAGGATCTGCTGCGGCCGGGCCAGCGCCTCGAGCCGCGCGGCGACGTTCACGGTGTCGCCGATGCAGGTGTACTCCATGCGGGCCTCCGACCCGAAGTTGCCGACCACGGCGTCGCCGGTGTTGATGCCGATCGCCAGGTTGATCGTGACGCCGTACTGCGCCGCCCAGGCCTCGTTGCCGACCTCGAGCCAGCGCAGCATGTCCTCGGCCGCGGCCACCGCGCGGGCGGCGTGATCGGGCTGCTCGGCCGGCGCGCCCCAGAACGCCATGACGCAGTCGCCGATGAACTTGTCGACGGTGCCGCCGTGGCGGAACACGATCTCGGTCAGGATCGTGAACAGCTGGTTCAGCATCGCGACCACGTGCTCGGGCGGCAGCCGCTCGACCAGGCTGGTGAACGACGCGACGTCGGCGAACAGCACGGTGATCGGCCGGCGCTGGCCGCCCAGCCGCAGGTCCTGCTTGCCGGCCACGATCTCGTCGACGAGCTGCGCCGGCAGGTAGCGGCCGAGGTCGCCGCGGATCTTGCGCTCGCGCGCGATCGTGGCCTCGCTGGCCGCCAGGTCGGCGGCCGCGCCCGACATGGCCGTGGCCAGGTCCTCGAGCTCGTCGCCGGTCGCGATCGTGACCCGGCGATCGAAGCGGCGGTGGGCCAGATCGTCGGCGAACCGCACCAGCGCGCGCACCGGCGCCGCGAGCCGCCCGCTCCACACCAGCGCGCCGCCGACCGCCGCCAGCATCGCCAGCGCGATCGCGATGATGACCGCGCGCCGCATCCGCGGGATCGACGCGAACACCTCGGCCTCCCGGCGCTCGGCGATGACCACCCACGGCACCTCGTGCAGGCTCCGCGCGGCGCCGACGACGCGGCCGCCGGCGCGCGGGTACACGCCGAACGCGTCGAACGTGATCGGGCGGGCCGGGTCGTTCGAGCCGATCTTGGCCAGCACGCCGACGACGCCGTCGGTGCGGGCCGGGGGCAGGGCGAACGCGCGCTCGGGGTCGGGGTGGGCCAGGATCCGCAGGTTGGCGTCGACGATGAAGACGCTGTCGAGGTCGTCCTTGAAGATCTCGTGGGCGATCTGCTCGACCTGATCCTGGACCGCGGTCAGCGACACCGGCGCCAGCACGTACCAGGTCGCGGCGGCGCCCTTGACCGGCACCATCATCAGCGCGCGCGGGCCGCTCGGGCTGGTGAAGGCCGCGCTCACCGCCGGCAGCCCGTCGACGGCGCGGGCCCGCAGCTCCGCCGGCGCGATCGCCGGCAAGAGCGGCGCGGCCCCGGGCTCGGCCACGACCTCGATCGTCGCGCCGGCGCCGTCGTAGATGCCGACCTGATCGATCGTCGGGCTCGCCGACACCAGCCGGCGCGCGACCGCGACCCGCACGTCCTCGGGCGCGTCGCCGTCGGCCAGCGTCGCCGCGATCGCGGTCAACGTCGCCTCGGTGTCGTCGAGGGCGCGATCGCCGGCCCGGGCCAGGTCGGCGACGACCGTGCGCAGCTGCCCGCGGATCGTCTCCTCGAGCGCGCGTCGGTTGACGTCGATCAGCACCCAGCCGATCACCGCGAGCGGGATCACGACCAGGGCCGTCGTCATGACGGCGAGGCGGAGGCGGAACGAGCGTCTACGCATGAGGCGACCGATCTGCACCATGCCCGACCACGGCGGGCAGGTGCCATGTAGCGTCCGGGTAGGTGAGGGTCACTTGGCGGGCGGCCCGCTCGACGGCCGCCGGTGGCCGGCGAGGCGGCGCAGCTTGCGCGCGAGCTGCTCGGCGCGGACCGGCCGCGGCAGCGCGTCCCGGCAGCCGACCCGGACCCGCGCGGCGACGCCGTCGAAGTCGCCGGCCGGCACGTCGGTGACGACCGGCACCCCCGCGGCCACCAGCTCGGCCAGGCGCGCCAGGGTCGCCCCCGGCGCGAACACCGCCACCGGCGTCCCGGGCGCGCCCGGGGCCAGCGTCCGGACGCCGGCGACCGCCAGCTCCAGGCGCAGCTCCTCGTCGAGCGGGCCGTCGACCGCGATCGCGATCGTGGCCGGATCGTCGGCGCCGTCGTCGAGCGCCGCCGGCCGCGGCAGCACCCGGTCCGAGCGCTCGCGCAGGCGCAGCGCGCCGCTCGGGCCGTCGGCGGGCGTCAGCGCCGCGACCAGGGCCGCGGCGACCGCGGCGGCGGTCGGGCGCAGCGGCGGGCTCTTGCCCAGCATCGCCAGGACCAGCTCGTCGATGGCCGGCTCGATCGGCGGCTCGAGCTCGAGCTCGCGCAGCGCCAGCGGCGGCGCGTAGGCGTGCCGGGTCAGGAGCTCGGCCACCTGGCCCAGGAACGGCGGTCGCCCCGCCAGCATCTCGTAGAGCGTGCAGCCCAGCGAGTACACGTCCGAGGCCGGGCCCACCGCCTTGCCGCGGGCCTGCTCGGGCGACATGTAGGCCGGCGTGCCGCCGAGGATGCCCTCGTCGGTCATGCGCCCGATCGAGCTGGTCGGATCGGCGATGAACGCCAGGCCGAAATCGACGACGCGCACGTCGGGCCCGTCGGCGGTGCGGTCGACGAACGTGTTCTCGGGCTTGATGTCGCGGTGGACCAGGTTGATGCGGTGGGCGGCCTCGAGCACGCGCGCGATCGCCAGCGCGATCTGCAGCGCCTCGGCGCGCGGCAGCGGCGCGGCGTCCAGGCACGCGCGCAGGGTCTGACCCGCGACCAGCTCCATCACCAGGAACAGGCCGCCCGGCGCCTCGCCGAAGTCGAGCACGCGCACCGCGTTCTCGTGGGTGAGCGTGGCCGCGACCCGGGCCTCGCGCACGAACCGCGCCCGGGCGTCGCCGCGCTCGGCCAGGTTCGCGTGAAGGATCTTCACGGCCACCGGCCGGTCCAGCTCGAGCTGGATCGCGCGCCAGACCACGCCCATGGCGCCCTGACCGATCGGGACATCGAGCCGATACTTGTCGGCGAGGAGATCTCCGGTCTGCAAACCGCCCCGTGTATATCACCGCCGGCCGGGGGACAGACCGGTCGCGGCGGCGTACCGGCCCTTGCGCCCGGCGACCGCGCTTGGTACGGAAGCGCCGCGGCCGTCCGCGCCGCACCCCGCGCGATGATCGACCGCTACAGCCGCCCCGAGTTCGCCGCGATCTGGTCCGACGCCACCCGCTACGGCCTGTGGCTCGACATCGAGCTGGCGGCCTGCGCCGCGATGGAGCGCACCGGCCGGGTCCCCGCCGGCACCGCCGACACCGTCCGCGCCGCCGCCGCGGGTCGCCTCGATCCCGCGCGCATCGCCGCCCACGAGCTGGTCACGCGCCACGACGTGATCGCGTTCCTGACCCACGTCGAGGAGCTGGCCGGCGCGCCGGCGCGGTGGCTGCACCTGGGCATGACCTCGTCGGACGTGCTCGACTCGGCGCTGGCGCTGCAGAGCGTGCGCGCCCTCGACGGCATCCTGGTCGGGCTCGACGGCCTGGCCGTGGCCCTGGCCGAGCAGGCCCGGGCCCACGCGCGGACGCCGGTCATGGGCCGGTCCCACGGCATCCACGCCGAGCCGATCACCGCCGGGCTCACGTTCGCCCGCTGGTACGCGGAGCTGGCCCGGGCCCGGACCCGGGTCGCGACCGCCCGCGCCACGATCGCCGTCGGCAAGATCGCCGGCGCGGTCGGTGTCTACGGCAACCTCGATCCCGTCATCGAGCGCGAGGCCCTGGGCGAGCTGGGCCTCACCGGCGAGACCGTCGCCACCCAGATCGTCGCGCGCGATCGCCACGCCGAGGTGCTGTGGGCGCTGGCCATGGTCGGCACCACGATCGAGCAGATCGCGCTGGGCGTGCGCCACTGGCAGCGGACCGAGGTCGGCGAGGCCGAGGAGGGCTTCGGCAAGGGCCAGAAGGGCTCGAGCGCGATGCCGCACAAGAAGAACCCGATCCTGTCGGAGAACCTGTGCGGCCTGGCGCGGCTGCTGCGCGGCTACGCCGGGGCCGGCCTCGAGGACGTGGCCCTGTGGCACGAGCGCGACATCTCGCACTCGTCGGTCGAACGGGTCAGCTTCCCCGACGCCACGATCCTGACCGACTTCATGGTCGCCCGGGCCACCGGCCTGGTCCGCGGCCTCGTGGTCCACCCCGAGCGCATGCGCGCCAACCTCGAGGCCTCGGGCGGCCTGTGCTTCTCCGAGGCCGTGCTGCTGGCGCTGGTCGCGCGCGGCCTGCCGCGCCAGGAGGCCTACGTGTTCGTCCAGCGCTGCGCTCACGCCGCGATGGCCGAGGGCGCCGCCGCCGGCAAGGGCCCGCCGCCCGGTCGGTTCCGCGCGCTGCTCGGCGCTGATCCCGACGTGGGCCAGCACCTCGACGCCGCGACCCTCGACACCTGCTTCGATCTCGAACACCACCTGCGCCACGCGCCGACCATCCTGGCCCGCGCGCTCGGCGACCCACCGTAGCGCCCGGAGCCGCCATGGACCTCGACGCCGCCTTGCACGCCCAGCTCGCCCACACCCTCGACCGCACGTCGTGGACGACGATGGCCGGGCGCGGGCCGCTGGTCCGTTACGACGGGAAGGTCCGCGACTGCTACATCGACGCCAGCCGCGGCGAGCGCGTGATCGTCGTGACCGATCGCCTCAGCGCGTTCGACATGGTGATCGGGCTCATCCCGTGGAAGGGCCAGGTGCTCAACCAGCTCGCCCAGTACTGGTTCCGCGAGACCGCGCACCTGGCGCCCAACCACGTCGTCGCCAGCCCGGATCCCAACGTCTGCATCGGCCGCGAGGTGCGGCCGCTGGCGGTCGAGTTGGTCATGCGCGCGTACCTCACCGGCGTCACCTCGACCTCGGTGTGGAAGGCCTACGAGGCCGGCGCGCGCACCTTCGCCGGCCACGCGCTGCCCGACGGCCTGCGCAAGAACCAGCCGCTGCCGCAGCCGATCTTGACGCCGTCGACCAAGGCCGCCAAGAACGGCCACGACGTGACCGTGAGCAAGGACGAGCTCCTGGCGATGGGGCAGGTGCGCGCCGACGAGCTCGAGCAGGCCGCGGCGATCGCGGCGCGGCTGTTCGCGTTCGGCCAGGCCCGCGCCGCCGAGCGCGGGCTGATCCTCGCCGACACCAAGTACGAGATGGGCGTGACCGAGGCCGGCGAGGTGATCGTGATCGACGAGATCCACACGCCCGACTCGTCGCGTTACTGGTACGCCGACGACTACGAGGCCCGGCTGGCCGCCGGGCAGGAGCCGCGCAGCCTCGACAAGGAGTACGTGCGCCGGTACCTGGCCGAGGAGGCCGGCTACCGCGGCGACGGCCCGCCGCCGCCCTTGCCCGATCACGTGCGGGTCGAGGCGGCCAAGCGCTACATCGCCAGCTTCGAGCAGGTGACCGGCACGGCGTTCGCGCCGGTGCCCGGCGACGCCCACGCGCGGATCGCCGCGGCGCTGGGGGCGGCGTGATCGCGATCGTCCCGGGCGGCCCGGCGCTGGCGCCGGCGCGGCTGGCGCGGCGGCGCGCGGCGCTGATCGCGGCGTGCCCCGGCCTCGACGTGCTCGCCGCTGACCACGTCTACGTGGTCGCGGCCGCGCGGCCGCTGACCGCCGCCGAGGACGAGATCCTCGCCGGCCTGCTCGAGCGCGCGCCCGACCTGGCGACGCCGGCCGGCGCGACCCGGCTCTACGTCGTGCCGCGGGTCGGCACGATCTCGCCGTGGTCGAGCAAGGCCACCGACATCGCCCACACCAGCGGCCTGGCCGCGGTGACCCGGGTCGAGCGCGCGGTGGCGTGGACGCTGCGGGGCGTGCCGAGCGCGCGCGGGCCGCTCGAGCGCGCGCTGGCCGATCGCATGACCGAGAGCGTGCTCGACGCGCTCGACGGCGCCGCGCTGTTCGCCGCCGGCGCGCCGCGGCCGCTCGGCACGATCGCGCTCGGCGCGGCCCCCCACGCGGCCCTGGCCGCGGCCGATCGCGCGCTGGGCCTGGCGCTCGCGCCCGACGAGATCGACTACCTCGTCGACGCCTACGCCACGCTGGGCCGCGACCCGACCGACGTCGAGCTGATGATGTTCGCGCAGGCCAACAGCGAGCACTGCCGGCACAAGATCTTCAACGCCCAGTTCGTGATCGACGGCGCCGCCCAGGAGCGCTCGCTGTTCCAGCTGATCAAGGCCTCGACCGCGGCCAGCCCGGCCGGGGTGCTCTCGGCCTACCACGACAACGCCGCGGTCTTCGCCGGGTCCGCCGGCGTGCGGCTGTTCCCCGACGGCGATCGGGTCTACCGCGGCCACGCCGAGCCGGTCCACGTGCTGCTCAAGGTCGAGACCCACAACCACCCGACCGCGATCGCGCCGTTCCCGGGCGCGGCCACCGGCTCGGGCGGCGAGATCCGCGACGAGGGCGCCACCGGCCGCGGCGCCAAGCCCAAGGCCGGCCTCGTCGGCTTCACCGTGTCGAACCTGCGCCTGCCGGGCGCGATCCAGCCGTGGGAGGTCGATCACGGCAAGCCCGAGCGCATCGCCAGCGCGCTCGACATCATGCTCGACGGCCCGCTCGGCGGCGCCGCGTTCAACAACGAGTTCGGCCGGCCCGCGATCGCCGGCTACTTCCGCACCTTCGAGCTCGACGCGCCGGGCCCGCGCGGGCCCGAGGTGCGCGGCTACCACAAGCCGGTGATGATCGCCGGCGGCGTCGGCAACGTCCGGGCCGGCCACGTCGACAAGCTGCCGCTGCCGCCCGACGCGCCGCTCGGCGTGCTGGGCGGGCCGGCGCTGCTGATCGGCCTCGGCGGCGGCGCGGCCTCGTCGATGGCCCAGGGCGCGTCGCACGCCGAGCTCGACTTCGCGTCGGTGCAGCGCGACAACGCCGAGATCCAGCGCCGGTGCCAGGAGGTGATCGACGCGTGCTGGGCGCTCGGCGACGCCAACCCGATGCTGTCGATCCACGACGTCGGCGCCGGCGGCCTGTCGAACGCGCTGCCCGAGCTGGCCCACGGCGGCGGGCGCGGCGCGCGCTTCGATCTGCGGGCCATCCCGTCGGGCGATCCGGCGATGGCGCCGGCCGAGCTGTGGTGCAACGAGGCCCAGGAGCGCTACGTCGTCGCGCTCGCGCCCGGGCGCGAGGCCGAGTTCGCGGCGCTGTGCGCGCGCGAGCGGGCGCCGTGGGCGCTGCTCGGGCACACCACCGCGGCGGCGCACCTGCGGGTCGACGATCCGCTGCTGGGCGCGCCCGCGGTCGACGTGCCGATGGCCGTCATCCTCGGCAAGGCCCCGCGCATGGTCCGCGACGTGCGGCGCGAGCCGGTGGCGTTCGCGCCGCTCGACCTCGCCGGCGTCACCGTCGCCAGCGCCCTCGAGCGGGTGCTGCGCCTGCCGACCGTCGCCGACAAGACCTTCCTGGTCACGATCGGCGATCGCTCGGTCGGCGGGCTGGTCGTGTGCGAGCCGATGGTCGGCCCGTGGCAGGTGCCGGTCGGCGACGTCGCGGTCACCGCCACCGACTTCGTCGGCGTCACCGGCGAGGCCATGGCCATGGGCGAGCGGCCGCCGGTCGCGCTGCTCGATCCGGCCGCGGCGTCGCGCCTGGCGATCGCCGAGGCGCTGACCAACCTGGCCGCGGCGCCGATCGCCGCGCTCGGCGACGTCAAGCTGTCGTGCAACTGGATGGCCGCCGCCGGCTGGCCCGGCGAGGACGCGCGCCTCTACGACGCGGTCCGCGCCGCCGGCGCCGAGCTCGCGGTCGCGCTCGGCGTCGCGATCCCGGTCGGCAAGGACTCGATGTCGATGAAGTCGGTGTGGCGCGACGACCGCGGCGATCACGCGGTGGTGTCGCCGATCACCCTGGTCGCGACCGCGGCCGCGCCGGTGACCGACATCGCGCGGGTGCTGACCCCGGTGATGCCGCTCGACGACGGTCCGCTCACGCTGGTCGCGATCGATTGCGGCGGCGCCGGGCCCGCGCCCGATCTGCGGCTGGGCGGCTCGTGCCTGGCTCAGGTCCACGGCCAGCTCGGCGACGCCGCGCCCGACGTCGACGCCGGCGACCTCGCGCGCTTCTTCGCGGTGATCCAGGCCGAGCGCGGCCGGCTGCGCGCGTACCACGATCGATCCGACGGCGGCTTCGCGGTCACGCTGCTCGAGCTGGCGTTCGCGTCGGGCGCCGCCCTCGACCTGCACGTGCCGGCCGGGCTCGACCCGCTGGCGTGGCTGTTCGCCGAGGCCCCGGGCGCGGTGGTCGCGGTCGCCGCCGCCGACGTCGCGCCGCTGCGCGCGGCGCTGGGCCCGCGCTTCGCCGACCGCGCCTGGGTCGTGGGCACCGCGACCGCCGGCGCGCGGATCCAGATCGCCGCCGCCGACGGCGCGGTCCTGCTCGATCGCTCGCGCCACGCGCTGCGCGCGCTGTGGTCCGACACGACCTGGCGGATGGCGACCCTGCGCGACGATCCGGGCTGCGCCGACGAGGAGCACGCGACGCGGCTCGATCCCGACGATCCGGGGCTGGTCGAGGTGCCGGTCGCGCCGCCGCCGCGCCGCCACCACGCCGGGCCGCGGCCGCGGGTCGCGATCCTGCGCGAGCAGGGCTGCAACTCGCACGTCGAGATGGCCGCCGGCTTCGACGCCGCCGGGTTCGAGGCGGTCGACCTGCACATGACCGAGCTGCACGCCGGCGCCGACCTCGCGTCGTTCCGCGGCCTGGTCGCGGTCGGCGGCTTCTCGTACGGCGACGTGCTCGGCGCCGGCCAGGGCTGGGCCAAGAGCGTCCGCTACGGCGCGACCGCGCGGGCCGCGCTCACCGGGTTCTTCGCCCGGCCCGACACCTTCGGCCTCGGCGTCTGCAACGGCTGCCAGATGATGGCGGCCTTGCACGATCTCATCCCCGGCGCCGAGCGCTGGCCGCGCTTCGTGCGCAACCGCTCCGAGCAGTTCGAGGCCCGGCGCGCGCTGGTCGAGGTCCGCGCGAGCCCGTCGATCTTCTTCCGCGACCTGGTCGGCGCGCGGCTCGGCATCGTGGTCTCGCACGGCGAGGGCCGCGCCGCCGAGCGGGCCCCCGGCGATCTCGCGGCGCTGACCGCGGCCGGGCAGGTCGCGCTCGGGTTCGTCGACGGGCTCGGCCGGGCCGCCGCGCGGTACCCCGCCAACCCTAACGGCTCGCCCGACGGCGTCACCGGCGTCACGACCACCGACGGCCGCGTCACGATCCTGATGCCGCACCCCGAGCGCAGCCCGCGCTCGGCGTGGCGCGCGATGTTTCACAGCGCCCGCGCCTGGGTCGGCTGATCTCAGCGGGCGCGTCGCCGCCGGCCGTGGCCGACGAGCGCGCCGGCCGCCAGCGTCCGCGCCGGTCAGCCGTGGCCGACGAACGCCGGCCGCCAGCGTGCGCCGGTCAGCCGTGGCCGACGAACGCCGGCCGCCAGCGTCGCCGGTCAGCCGTGGCCGACGAACGCCGGCCAGGTCCAGAGCGCGCCGCTCGCCAGCACCAGCGCGCGCGCGGTCGGGCGACGCCACCGCGCTGACACGCCCAGCAGGTCGACGACCTCACAGCCGCCGCGGGCCAGCCGGATCATGCCCGGCACCGCGCCGACGCACGCGATCGCCACGGCGATCTGCGCCGCGACGCTGGGCGGGCGCGCCAGGATCGCCAGCGGCCACACCGCCGCGACCAGGAACACCTCGGCCAGGACGATCACCGCGACGCCCCAGCGAAAGCCCGCCAGCGCCGCGATCGCGCCGACCGCGAGCACCGCCGCCAGCTCCGGGCTGTGGGCGTGGGCTGGAAGGGGCAGGGCGGCGAAGGCCGCCGCCAGGCCAGAGCCAGCCACCCAGCGATCACTCCGATCTGCGGTTAGCGTAGCCATACCACAACTGTAATCGCACAAAGACAATTGTCCGCATAAATGTAACCTCGTGATGACAATTGTCACGAGATCTGGAATTTTCTCCATGATCCTGGCGTGTTACGCGCTCGGCGCGGGACGCACCGCGTGACCGACACCTACCTCGCCGCCCCGGTCGGTTCGTGGCACCCTGTCGCCATGACGTGGATCTTGATCAAGCTCGCGATCCGCCTGGTGGCGTTCACGCTGGTGTTCTGGTTCGCGACCCGCAAGAACGCGAAGATCAAGATCGAGCCGCGGTGGGCGCTGCCCCTCGTCGCGGGCATGTTCGCGGTCTTCAATGTGGGGCTGTACTGGATGCTCCGCCCGGTGCTCAACCTCGCCACGTTCAACGTGGCGTGGTTCGCGATGCCGCTCGTGATCAACCTGCTGTTCCTGATCGCGACCCTGCGCGTGTTCCAGAACAAGAAGTGGCTGCAGATCGACGGCGTGCGCGCGACGCTGTGGCTCGCGGTCGTGCTCACGCTCGCGCACGGCGTGCTCTACGTCGCGCTCGACTACCTGCCCACCAAGGTCTGATCGGGCCACCGCCGGTCGGCGCCCGCGCGGATCACGACGTCGGCGCCGTCGCGCTCGACGACCTGCCCACCAAGGTCTGAGCGTCGGGACACCGCCGGCGCCCGCGCTGAGCCCGACGTCGGCGCCGTCGCGCTCGACGACCTGTCGACCGGCCTGAGCGTCGGGACGCCGCCGGCGCCCACGTCGGCGCCGTCGCGCTCGACGATCTGCCGACCGAGGTCTGAGCGTCGGGCCGCGCCCGGGCGCCCGCGCTGATCACGACGTCGGCGCCGTCGCGCTCGACGATCTGCCCACCAAGGTCTGAGCGTCGGGACACCCCGGGCCCCCGCGGATCACGGCGCCGGTGTGTCCTCGGCCAGGAGCGCGCGCAGCTGATCGACCGCGCGCGCGTGCAGCCGGCTGGCCCAGGACTTCGACATGCCCATCGCGGCGCCGGCGTCGAGCAGGGTCAGGCCGTCGACGTAGTGCGCCGTGAGCAGCGCGCGCTCGCGCTCGGGCAGCTTGGCCAGGGCCGCGTGCAGCGCCTCGGCCTGGCGCCGACGGCCCAGGGCGTCATCGAGGGCGGGCGTGTCCTGGGCGAAGGTGTCCTCGGGCACGACGTCGATCGAGACCATGCACATCGTCCGGATCGCGCCGAGGGCGGGCTGGACCTCGCGCAGCCGGTCGGCGGTGGTCGGGGTCGCGGCGGTGGCGCGCGCGGCGGCGGCGCGGCCGCCCGAGGCCTCGAGGTACTCGGCGGTCGCCGTGAGCGCGGTCAGCCGGGCCCACACCCGCCGGGGCAGGTTGGTGTTGCGGCGGACGCCGTCGAGGATCGCGCCCTGGACCCGGTACCACGCGAACGTGCGGAAGCTGGCGCCGGCGGCGGGGTCGTAGCGGTCGACCGCCTCGGCCAGGCCCAGGTTGCCCAGCGCGACCAGATCGTCGAAGTCGACGTGCTCGCGCACGCGCGCGGCGATGATCTTGGCCGCACGTCGGGGTAGATCGAGGTGCTGGGCGGCCAGGGCCGCGCGCTGCGCGTCGTCCACGGCTCGACTGTACCGCGGAGCCGATCCACTATGCTCGCCCCGTGGCCACGTTCACCGTGCTCGACCTCGCCGACGCCGCCGCCATCGCGCGCGCCGCGGACCTCGGGCCGGTGACGGCGCTGGCGCCGATCGACGCCGGCACGATCAACTCGAACTTCGCGCTGACCTGCGCCGACCGTCGGTGGATGGTCCGGGTCAACGAGGGCAAGCACCCCGACGACGTCTCCTGGGAGGGCGACCTGGTCGCGGCGCTGGCCGCCGCCGGGCTGCCGACCCCGGTGCCGCGAGCGATCGCCGGCCGGCGGTGGCTGGCGCACCGCGGCCTGGTGATCAGCGTCTTCCCGTGGGTCGATGGCACCATCCGCGACGCCGCCGCGGTCTCGCTCGCCGACGCCGCGCGGCTCGGCGACGCGCTCGGGTTGCTGCACCAGGGCGCCGCGGCGCGCTGGCCAGCCCACGGCCGGGCCGGCTTCTACCAGTGGGCCGACGTCGTCGGCCGGCTCGACGCGATCCGCGCCGCCGCCCGACCGGAGCTGGCCGCGCCGCTCGTCGAGCTGACCGCGGCCAGCGCCGAGCTGGCCGCGCGCGTCGCCGACCGCGCCGCCGCGCGCCACGGCATCATCCACAACGACCTGTTCCGGGACAACGTGCTGTGGCAGGGCGACGCGATCAGCGCCGTGCTCGACTTCGAGCAGGCGGCCACCGGCGCGCTGGTCTACGACGTCGCGGTCGCGATCAACGACTGGTGCTGGCACGACGGCGTCCGCGCGGAGCACGCGCGTGCCCTGATCGAGGCGCACCAGCGCCGCGTCCCGTGGACCGCCGCCGATCGCGCCGCGCTGGGGCTGGAGCTGGTGGCCGCGGCGACCCGGTTCACGATCACGCGGCTGACCGACGTCTACCTTCGCCAGGTTGACAAGCCCGACAAAGACTATCGTGCCTTTCTGGCACGCCTACGATTCTGGAGATCCCTGCAGGGACGGAGACTTGGACGCGCCTGGCGATGTCGTGACGCGGCCCGGAGCTTGCTAGTGTCCAGCTCGATGTCGCTCCACTCGCGCGCCGCGCTCGTCGCCCTCGCTCTCGCCGCCGTCGCCACCGGGTGCGCCCGCCGGTCGTCGACCATCCCCGGCACCCGCATCAACGACGATCGGATCAACCGGGAGATCCTCGCGACGATCGAGCAGTACCGGGTCGCGGTCGAGAAGGGCGACGCGGAGGCGCTGTTCCTGATGGCCTCCGAGAACTACAACGAGGACAGCGGCACCGCGGGCGGCGAGGACGACTACGGCTACGACGGGCTCAAGGAGGTGCTGGTCGGGCGCTTCCGCATGGCCAGCGACATCCGGTTCGCGATGAAGTACGTGAGCATCCACCGCGGGTGCCCGGCGGCCGACGAGCTGCCGGTCGGGTGCGTCGCCAAGGTCGAGGCGCTGATCGACGCCAGCTTCACGATCGTCGACGCCCGCGGCCACGACCGCCGGACCGACAAGCGCGACCAGAACGAGCTCGTGCTCGAGTGGTCGGGCGACCGCTGGAAGTTCGTCGCGGGGCTGTGACCGGCGGCGGCCGCGCCGCGACCGGGACGTGCTCGTGCGCGCGTGTCGACGGCGATCAGCGGGCGGCGGCCGCGCGCGCGCGCCAGTCCGCGGCCAGCGCCGCGTCGACCTCGACGCCGGTCGCGGCCAGCCGCGCCGCGGCCCGCTCGAGCGCGGGCCGGTCGTCGGCGCGCCACGCGGCGATCGCGAGGCGGCGGCCGGCGGCGCGCACGAACCGCGGCGACGGCAGGCCCGCGGCCAGGGCGCCGTCGAGGACGACCGTCGCGATCACCGGGAACCGGCGCTCGATGAGCTGCAGCGCCAGCAGGTAGCGCGCGAACGCGTCGGTCGGATCGAGCGCGACCGCCATCGCCGCCCACGCCAGGTCGTCGTCGCCGCTGCCGAAGAAGTAGCCGCGCAGGAACGGCCCCGCGACGCTGGGCGAGCGCAGCGCCTGGTCCATCGCCTCGAACGTGCGCCGACGCTCGTCGTCGAGCGGCAGCGCCAGGGCCTCGTCGACCCGGGCCTGCGCGCCGACGCGATCGCCGGCGCGGCCGGCTAGCCGCGCCAGCGCCTCGAGCGCGATCGCCCGGATCGGCGCGCCGCGCTCGGGCGACGCCCACCGGACGTAGGCGGCCTGGCCCTCGGCCTGATCGCGCTCGTCGCCGGCGACCAGCACCGCCGCCAGCGTGAGGTTGGCGCCGGGCTCGTCGGGCGCGTCCCGGCACAGCCCGCGCAAGAGCGCGATCGCGCCGCGGCGATCGCCGCGCTGCAGCCGGCGGCCGGCCTCGGCCTCGCGCCGGGCCCGGGCGTGCGGGCACGGCCGCTCGAACACGCCGCCCTGGCGGAACCGCTCGCGCGCGGCCTCGAGGTCGGCGGCGGGCACGGTGATCGTCGCGAGCATCGCGCGCCACTCGGCCACCAGCGCGGCCCGCGGCTTGCCGAACGCGCCCGCGAAGTCGCCGCCCGACGCGTAGACCGCGCGCACCGGCGCGGCGCCGTAGGTGTCGAGCAGGAAGCGCATGAACGAGCCGGCCGCGGTGTAGCCGCGCGCCGACGACAGCGTCAGGAACCGGACCGAGAACACCTCCGACGGATCGGGCGCGAAGCCCAGCTGCTCCATCGCCCGCATCGCCTGGTGCGGGGTCATCGATCGGCTCGAGCCCGGCCAGTCGAGCGCCACCGCGAGGCCCTCGATCAGCCCGGGGTTGACCAGCACCGGCAGCCCGAGCACGCGCCGGGCGGCGACGTGGAACCACGGGTCGCCGAAGCGCCCGGCGACGACGTGCGCGATCTCGTGGCGCAGCGACGGGTGCGGGAAGTCCTCGTGGGTGACGTAGATCTGCCGGAGCCACGGCTTGGCCATCTCGACGTGGCGCGCGCCCATCAGCGCGGCCTTGCGCTCGGCGGTCGCGAAGTAGAACGCGTGGATCGTGCCGACCTCCGCCGGCGTGACGCCGATCGCCGCGCACACCTGCGCCAGGCGGAACTCGTGGTCCGCGGCGATCAGCGCCAGGTCGGCGCGGATCGCCGGGGTGTCGTCGTAGCGGATCACGAAGTGCGCGGTGCGGTACTCCCCGCCGAGCTCGGCGGCGATGTCGCCGGCGTCGATCGCGTAGCCGAGCGAGCCGGCCGACGCCCGCAGCCCCAGCGCGACGAGCGCGGCGACGACCGCGCCCGTGGCCGGCCGCCACGCCAGCCCGCGGCCGCGCCAGCGCAGCGCCACCGTCGCGCGATCGTACCGGGCCGCGACCGCGGCCAGCGCGGCCAGCACGGTCGCGAGCTGCTCGAGCCGGGCCCAGCCCAGCGCGGCGCGCAGCTGGATGTCCTCGTCGTAGAGGTTGCCGGGGAAGAACCCGACCAGCGGGCTGTAGCTCCAGACCGGGGGCGCCGAGCGGAACCGCTGCACGCCCAGCGCGATCAGCGCGAGGAGCACCAGGTACGGCGCGAGCGCGCCCAGCCATCGGCGCGGGCCGACGATCAGCGCGATCGCGGCGCCGCTGCCCGCCGCGAGCACCGTCGACGCCAGCGCCAGCGCGCCGAAGGCGCGGACGCCGAACCCCGGATCGCACGTGCGCGTCCAGAGCCCGCGCACCACGACCATCAACAGCGGCACCAGCACGATCGC